>JAFLJT010000338.1 GCA_022712855.1 Pseudodesulfovibrio sp.
CAGCGTTCCGTCAGACACCACTTCACCCTGGAAGTTGCCATCAATGCGCACTGCGCCCTGAAAATGCAACTTGCCGTGATAATTGGTCCCAGCCCCCAAAAACGCATTGATTTCGTCTCTCGCCATGAAAACGCGCTCCTAAATCCAGTTATATACTCAGGATTAGCGCCGTCATCATATCGCTTGTTATTGTTTGAACAAGAACCTGCGCATGGAAACGTTAAGCACTAATCCGACGAGACAGAAGTTAACCAGAGTGGCGCTTCCTCCGTAGCTAATAAACGGCAGAGGTATGCCCACCACTGGCATAAGCCCGAGGACCATACCCGTATTTATGAGGATTTGCCAGAAGAAATAGAAGAACACACCGACAGCTAAATAGCTGCCAAAAAGCCCGCGTGCATCGCGTGCAATGATAACCATTTGGTAGAGGAAAAAGCAGAAAAGCGACAACAGGATCATGGTTCCGGCAAAGCCCCATTCCTCGCCAAAAACAGCCACGGCGAAGTCAGTGTGCCGTTCGGGCAGGAAGCGCAACTGCGACTGTGTCCCTTCAAGGAACCCTTTCCCCCAGAAACCGCCCGAACCGATGGCGATCTCCGACTGAATGATATGGTAGCCCGCACCCAAGGGGTCAGTGGTGGGATCAAGAAATGTCAGGATTCGCCGTTTCTGATATTCGTGCAGAAAAAACCATGAAAGCGGGAGCAAGCAAGGAATAGCGACGATGCATGTTTTGAATACGCGAGCTGTGACACCACGGAACAGGATCATGCCACCCAATATCATTATAATAGAGAGGCCGGACCCCAGGTCGGGCTGCTTGATAACCAATCCGCCCAAAATCAACCCAACGCCAAGCACATACGCCAGCCGAATGAAATCAAGCGGCTCGCGCTCCTTGGACAAAATGCGTGCGCCGACGATGAGAACGGCGATCTTTGCCAGTTCACTGGGCTGGAAATTCATGAATCCGAGATCGAGCCAGCGTTTGGCGCCATAAATGGTTTTGCCCGCAAAGAAGACTGCGAAGAGCAAAAGCACGGTGGTCCAGAACAGTGGCCAGGCCATGGTCTTGAGATGACGGTAGTCAAAGAACATGAAAATGATCATACAAAAGAAGCCCATGAGACCCCACAACAACTGTTTGTTAAAGTAGGGGGCCACGCTCATGGCATCTTCAGTCCTGAACCCACTGGCTGAATAGAGATTCAACACGCCAAGCAGAAAGAGAATAATTGCCACACCGAGGAGGGGCCAGTTGATGTAGAAAAGTAACCGTCTATCAATTGGCATCGGTTGCCTCCACGGGATTGACGGGATTGACGGGTTTGACGGGTTTGAGGGGTTTGAGGGGTTTGAGGGACAACAAACGTGCGGCTCTGGCCTTGGCCTTCTTGGCCTCCGGCTTCACGCGCACCTTGCCCAAAAAGAGATAGTCGATGACCGCTTTGACAATAGGTCCGGCGCCGGATGAACCGTGCAGGCCGTGCTCCACAAGCACTGCGATTGCAAAGCGCTTACCCTCGTGCTCGGCAATGGCTGCCATCCAGGCATGATCGCGAAATTTATACGGAATCTGGTCATCTTTCAGTTCTTTGAGTTCATCGGTCAAACGAACAACCTGCGCCGTGCCCGTCTTGCCCCCCACAGAAATACCCTTGGTGCGCAGTCGGCGACAGGTGCCTCGGTCATTATCAACCGTTTGGATAAGCGCATTCTTGAGGAGTGCCAGCTTTTCAGGCGTCAGGGGAATCTCGGCTTGAACCACGGTCTTCTCATCTTTGAGGAGCAGCGGCTTGAGCAACTTACCGCCGTTGAGAACGCCCGCGAAGAACCGCGCCACCTGAAGCGGTGTCACAAGGGTGAACCCCTGACCGATAGCCATGTTCAGGTTATCGCCGCCCTGCCAGCCTTCGCCGAACCGTTTCCGTTTCCACGCGCGGGTGGGCATGAGGCCCGCCTTTTCATGGGGCAGACGAATCTCGGTCAACTTACCGAAGCCAACCGCTTGTGCAAATTCGGACATGCGATCAACGGTAAGCTTTTTGCCCATCTTATAGAAATAGACGTCACAGGATTGGACCAGTGCTTTTTCCAGATCAACCTTGCCATGCCCGCCCTTGCGCCAGCAGCGGAAGACGCGGCGGCCCAGTTTGATCTGTCCGGCGCAATGGACCGTTTCCTTGGGATCGAGCATGTCATAATGCAGCCCGGCCCCAGCTATGATGTGCTTGAACACCGAGCCAGGAGGATACACTGATTGAATGACCCGGTTCTGCATGGGGTGCAGCGGATTATCCCGAAGCGCGGCCCACTGCTCTTCTGACAGACCAGAAGAAAAATCGTTGGAATCGTACGAAGGAGCCGTTGCGAGCGCCCAAAGTTGGCCGGTGTCAGCATCCATGACAGCCACGCCGCCCGCTTCTTCGGACAACCAGTCCATGGCAAGTTTTTGCAAACCGAGGTCGATAGACAGGGAAATTTCATGCCCGGCTCGCGGATGTTTGAGGACACGTTCCTGCAAGCGGCGACCGTTAACGTCCACCTCGAACTGGCTCAAGCCCTTGGCACCGCGCATGCGGTCTTCCAGCATATATTCAATACCCTGCTTGCCCACATAATCGCCGAGATCGAGTTCGGGGCGCTGCTCCATTTCCTTCTCGTTGGCGTCGGCCACATAACCCAGAATATGGGCCAGAAGCATGCCGTGCCGATACTGCCGACGGGGACGGACCTGAATTTCCAGACCGGGCCAGCGGAGTTTGTTGGCATCGATGAGGGCCAACTGACTAAAGGAAAGATCAGGAATAAGAATGAGCTGTTCAAACGGTTTCACGCGCCTGCGATGTTTGTTGTAGAGCGCCTTGAGATCCGTGAACTCCAGGCCAGTCCACATGGCGACCTGATGCAGCGTCTTGTCGATATCCGGGCAATCTTCACGCACCAGACCGAGTGCGTAGGCAGGTTCGTTCACCGCCAGCAGGTCGCCGTTACGATCACGGATCAGCCCGCGCGGTGAAAATATCGCGACCTGACGAAGCTGGTTCTCTTTGGCTTTCCGCGCATAGACTTCGCCCTGATGAATTTGCAGATACCAGAGCCGAACGGAAAACAGGCAGAACACCACCATGATAAGCGTCTGAAGCAGTATCAATCCGGCACGCGGCGGCTGCTGATCGCTTTGATTATAAAGGTCTGACATCTTGCCTCAACTTCTTGGGAAAAAGTCTGTCCGCAATCACCCAGACTACGGGAAACACGAATGCCTGGACCACGCCTTCAAGTATGGACGGATAGAGCGGTACGGTCAGGTTGCCCAACGAGGCCAGCCCGTAGGTCAGCAGCGGATGGAGTACACCAAGCCCGACGCCGATCAAACACATAAACAGGATTGACCGAGCTTCGAACAGCCAACGGCCAATAATATAAAACATCGCGAGCAGCCCGTACCACGCGACACCGTAGCCAAAAGGTAGGTTGCCCATGCCCTCTTGGAGCAGAATCCAGATAAACGCCAGCCAGAGCGTGCGGTGGCCCGCCTCTTCCTGCATGGAGAGCACGATGCCGGGCGCAAGAAAGTCAACGCCGGGCACAACTTTTTGTACCCAGACAGCGAGGATGGTGTATGTCCCCCACCAAAAAATGGCTCGGATGTTACTGATCTGCACCACGACTTGTGGCCTCCTCTCCGGCAGGAGCGTCGGGAGCCTCGCTTGCCGGATTCACAGGCGCACGCTTGAGCAGCAGAACTTCTTCCAGCCCGGCCACGTCAACCAGTGGCTCGGCCAGAATTGTCAAAAACAAAGAAATATCGGAACGCTGCACCTTGCTCACCCGTGCGACGGGCAAACCCTTGGGGTAGATCCCTGACAGCCCGGAAGACAGAAGGAGTTCGCCTGGCTCGATGACGGCGTTGAGATTCACGTAGCGCAGCTCAAGCATTTCGCCATAGCCCTTGCCCGACAACATGCCCGGGGAGCGGTTGCTCTCGCCGATGACGGCGATACGGCTATTGGAGTCGGTCAGCAAAAGAACAGAAGAGGTGACGAACCCGGTATTCAGAATACGGCCGACAATACCATCGAGGGAAACCACGGGCATATCCGCATCAACACCAAAGGCGCTGCCTTTGTCCACGGCCACGGTGTCCAACATTCCGGCTGGTCCCATACGCTGTGCGATGACGCGTGCGCCGCTGAATTCCCACTTTTCGGGCGGGGAGAAATGCAGGAGTTCCTCCAGCCGTTCGGCAGAACGGGAGCGCGAAGAAAGAAGCATGATTTCACGTTTGAGATCGGAGTTCTCGTCCAGCAGTTCATCGTTCTGCTGCTTGAGGCCCATAAGGAAAACATACCGATCCCAGAAACCCGTGACTTTATCAGACACCCACAGGCCGGGGCGCAGGATAAAACTGGAAACATCAAGCCCGGTGTAACTGGACAAGGCGTCCAGGTGTCCGGTGCGCAGATTCCACGTATACATACTCAGGTACACGAAAAGACCCGCGACGATCAGGACTGCTATTTTTTTTGGTCCTCTCACGCCCGATCACCTGTCTTTTGAGTAAAAAACGCACGATTGCCGCATTGCTGCAATCGTGCGCTTCTGAATAACCAGTCTGAGGTCATAGTAATCCAATTAATCCGTGGTAATATCCTTGTACAGATCGATGTTGTCCAGCGCTTTACCAGAGCCGAGTACGACTGCGGTAAGCGGGTCTTCAACAACCGTAATAGGCAACTGGGTCTCATGCTGCAAGAGCATGTCCAGCCCCTTGAGGAGCGCGCCACCACCGGTGAGCACGATACCGCGGTCAACGATGTCCGCTGCCAACTCGGGCGGGGTCTGTTCCAGCGCGATACGCACACCCTGAACAATACCTTCAACCTGCTCGCTGATAGCCTCACGGACTTCCTCGGAGGTGATGGGACGATTCTGCGGGATACCGGTCACCAGATCGCGACCTTTGACGTCCATGGTCGGTTCTTCGTCTACCAGAGGATAGGCGGAACCGATGGTAATCTTGATCTGCTCTGCAGTGGATTCACCGATAAGCATATTGTACTTGCGTTTAACGTGCTGCATGATCGCCTCGTCCATCTTGTCGCCACCGATTCGAACCGAACGGGCGTAGACAATACCGGACAGGGAGATGACAGCGATCTCGGTAGTACCACCACCGATATCAACAATCATGTTTGAGGTCGGTTCAGTAATCGGCAGGTTAGCACCGATGGCGGCTGCCATGGGTTCCTCGATGAGGTAAACCTCACGAGCACCAGCGGACTGGGCCGATTCTTTTACCGCACGCTTCTCAACCTGCGTAATGCCCGTAGGCACGCAGATCATAATGCGCGGACGCACAAGGCGGCGGCTGTTGTGAACTTTGGAAATAAAGTGACGAAGCATGGCCTCGGTGACCTCGAAATCGGCGATAACACCGTCTTTCATGGGCCGAATAGCCACGATGTTGCCCGGAGTACGTCCGAGCATCTTCTTGGCTTCTGCACCAACGGCCAGGACTGTCTTGCCGCCGCGCGAGTCTTTCTTGACCGCAACCACGGATGGTTCGGACAGCATGACACCTTTGCCCTTGACGTAGACCAGCGTATTCGCTGTGCCCAAGTCAATGGCAAGATCATTGGAGAAAGAGCCGATAATTCTGTTGAGTAGGCTACCCATTTAACCCCCATTCAGGTCGAAATTCGTATCGTTCAGTATGCGGTAAAGCGTCTTCCCAATGCCCCAGAAGTACGCTAGCGTGCAATTTCAATTGCTGATTGGTACCAAATGTAACCCGCTCCGGCAATACGTTAACGCAGTTTATGTGCTTTTTCTCAACTTTTTCTAAAAAAAATAATGAATCACGTCTACGCACTTTCCGCATATACTCGTCAGAAGTTCGGTCAACGGGTGCAAAAGATCCCGCTTGATGCAGGATTTTCCTGCCCCAATCGAGACGGAACGATCTCCAAAACCGGCTGCATTTTCTGCAACCCAAACGGGTCTGGGTCCGGCTTCGGCATCAAGGGCATGACGCTCCCGGAACAGTGGCAATTTTGGCGTGATATCCACACCAAAAAACACAACCTCTCACTGTTCACCGCCTACCTGCAATCCTACTCGAACACCCACGGGCCTATCGAGAAACTATCGGACACCCTCGCCCAACTCCACGGACTCGAAGGATTGACCTCACTCAGCCTCGGCACACGCCCGGACTGCCTGGACGAAGCAAAGCTCGATCTCCTCGCCGCCCAACGCGATGCCCTCGGTCTCCACGAAATCACGTTGGAGCTCGGCCTACAATCCGCCAGCAACGAGACTCTCGCGCACATAAACCGAGGTCACGACGCAAACGCCATGGCCGAAGCGACCACAATGGCCGCCGAACGCGGCATCAACGTCGTCGCCCACATCATCATCGGTCTGCCCACCCCCACCGGGCGCGAAGGCGAAGCCGAGTTGCTCAACAGCGTCGACTTCATCAACCAGCTCCCTATCCACGGCGTCAAATTTCACAATCTCTACGTCTGCCGAGGCACGATCCTCGCCGACCTCCACGCCAACAACGAATACACCCCGATGACCAAGCCCGAATTTCTCGACTTACTCTCCACCGCGCTCATGCATCTCAAGCCAACAACCGTCATCCATCGGCTCAACGGCAATCCGCTCAAGGACGAACTCATCGCCCCCGACTGGGCCGCCAACATGCGTGGGCTACACAACGATATCCGTGCCCATTTCAAGGCCAACGACATCTGGCAAGGCAAAAATAACGGTGCCGAATCCGGCCCGCCCGACTGGTTTTCCCCTGGCTATCAAGGAGCAACGCCATGATGAAGCGTCCTTATGATGAATGCGATCTGGTGGAGTATATCGCTGCCCCGCCCATGGCGCTTTCTCTGCACTGGAAAGACCATAAAATCATCGAGATGCGTACCCGTTGGGCCAAAAGCATCACCGTGTCAGTCGATCTCACCGCCGAAGCACGGCAACTCGAGAAGGCACTGGCCCGCTATGTATCCGGCGAGACCCCGGACTGGCCCGAACTGCCGCTCGACTTCTCTCATCTGACCGACTTTCAACAAACGGTGCTCGACGAGCTCTACCGTGTGCCCTCCGGCACCACCTGCACCTACGGCGAACTCGCCGCTCTCATCGGCAACCCCAACGGTGCCCGCGCCATCGGCATGGCCATGGGCAGAAACCCGTTTCCCATGCTCTATCCGTGACACCGCGTCATCGGAGCTTCGGGCAAGCTCACGGGGTTTTCGGCAGAGGATGGATTGGCGATGAAAGAATATCTGTTGAAGCACGAGGGTGCCCTTTAGGAAGCCTCCGGCGGCCCTTCCGGGGGACGCTTTCAGCGGGACCAAAAGAACCCTTGAATTCGCCCCGTCCTAGGGCTCACCCCTTCGGGGCGTCGGCAGGAACCGACGTTCAAATCCGCTGTCCTGCGGATTTGTGAGAAAAGGGTTCTCTGGACTCTCCTAAACTTTTTATCTGCCCTTCGGGCAAGGGCGCAGGGACGCAGAGGCTTTGTTCCTGCCGTGCCAGTTAACGGTTTGAGTCGAAAAAAGCGGTTCGTACATTGTCCTTCTTAACGAAACAGTACACGCCGCTTTTTTCGACTCAAACCGTGGGTATAATTTCCAAGAAAAGAAGCACGACCAACCGCATCCCCACACCTTCCCCCCTCCCTTCAACGGATTGCACCAGCAGTCTGGCAAAAAGCTTAGAAGCCGACCAAAAAGGAAAAGCGGCTCTGAAAACGAGAACAGACCCAGCGGTAATCAATACTTCTCAACGAAAGAAAAATCTCAGTTCTCCCACAATTATGGAGCGTTTCTTTTTGGATCGGATTCTTAGTGCTTGCCCCTTGCGGCGGCTCACGTAAGGGGCTTTTTTTCGTCCCTTTTTTTGCCCCAACAAAAAAACGGACCCCGCCGGGAGGGCTGCTTAAGCATCTTACTCTTATTCTTCATTTTTCCCGTCTCTTTCCCCTCCTCAAAAAACAAAAAGCAGGGAGAACCATAAGGTTCTCCCGGCTGACTTTTTCAATCAAACGATCAGGTTATTAAATAACCTTATTCAACGCGTACTCAATAATACCTTCAGCGCCGAACTCTTTGAGTTGCGGAATCAGATCACGAATAATCTTCTCCTCAACAACAACTTCAACAGACAACCAATTGGGGTCCTGCAATTCCGCCACAGTGGGGAAATTGAGACTCGGCAACGTACCGTTCAGTTCAGCCAATTTGTCCTTGGGCAGGTTCATCTTCAAACCGACCATCTTGTCAGCACGAAGGGCACCCTGCATTAGCAGATTGATCTCTTCGATAAGCTTGCGCTTCTCCGGATCTTCCCAAGCAACTTTGTTAGCGATAAGCTGCGTGTTGGTCTCCATCATCTCGGCGATGATCTTCAACCCGTTCGCCTTGATGGTGGTGCCAGTCTCAGTGATCTCGACAATGGCGTCGCACAGATCTTCGACAACCTTGGCTTCGGTGGTACCCCAGGAAAAGGAGACGTCCACGTTGATGCCACGAGAAGCGAAGTATTCTTTGGTGAAGCCGACCAGCTCGGTGGAAATGTGCTTGCCTTCAAGGTCTTCAGGCTTGTTGTAGGGAGAATCACCCTTGACGCACAGCACCCAGCGGGCTTTGCCGTTGGAGACTTTGGAGTAGATAAGGTTGTCAACTACTACGACGTCGGACTTGTTTTCCTTGATCCAATCCATGCCTGTCAGGCCGACATCAAAAGTACCGTTCTCGACGTACATGGACATTTCCTGAGCACGGGCCAGAGAACACTTGATGCGCTCGTCGTCGATGTCCGGGAAGTAGTTACGATCGTGCAGTTTGATCTTCCAGCCTGCTTTGTCAAACAGCTTGAGAGTTGCATCCTGCAGAGAGCCTTTGGGAACACCGAGACGAAGAAATTGCTTAGACATTTTTATATACCTCTTTGGGGTCGAAGACGAGCGGTGCGCATTCAGTCACCTTGCCGTCTTTAAGTTCGCGGAAAAAGCAGGAGCGATACCCTTTGTGGCACGCTGCACCGCCGATCTGATCAATAAGAAGAACCAAGGTGTCCTCATCGCAGTCAATGCGGATGGATTTCACCTTCTGTGTATGGCTTGAGGTACCGCCCTTATGCCAAAGCTCCTGACGGCTGCGACTCCAATAATGGGCCTCGCCGGTCTCCAGGGTTTTATCCCACGATTCTTCGTTCATATAGGCCATCATCAGCACTTCGCCTGTCTCGGCGTCCTGTGCGATGGCGGGAACAAGTCCGTCCATTTTCTCAAAATCAGGTCTGAACATTGCGGTACCTCTGCATCAGATGATAATTCGGCTCGAAATTGAGCCGGGCAGGTTACATAACGAATGACCGCACAAAGTGCAACTATAGGTAATGGGTGTTGCCTGATTGTAACCTGACCATCGTGGTTCCCATTTACCGAGAGACGGTTATCTGCTAAATCTCGGCCACAGTATATGACTCTAGTCAAGGAGCAACACGAACATGCCAGTTCGTTCAAAAGATAATTTTCTCGTTTTCGGCTCGCCGCGCATTGAGCAGGCGGAAATAGACGAAGTGGTCGCATCCATGGAAACCGGCTGGCTCGGCACCGGGCCCAAAGTTGCGCAGTTCGAAAAGGACTTCTCCGGCTACCTCGGCGAAGGCCATGCTGCTGCATGCAATTCCTGCACGGCTGCTCTGCATCTGAGCCTTGTGGCGCTCGGCCTTAAGCCCGGCGACGAAGTCATCACCACGCCGCTCACATTTTGCGCCTCGATCAATGCGATCATCCACGCCGGATGTACGCCCGTGCTGGCGGACATCGATCCGGTGACCATGAACATCGACCCTGTGTCTATTCATGAGAAGATCACCGACAAGACCAAAGCTATCTTGCCCGTTCATTTTGCGGGCCGTCCCTGTGACATGGTTGCGATCATGGCTCTCGCCGATGAATTCGGCCTCAAAGTGGTGGAAGATTGCGCTCACGCCATTGAAACACGGTACCAAGGTCAGCACGCCGGAACATTCGGCGACTTCGGCTGCTTCTCGTTCTACGTGACCAAGAACATCTGCACGGGCGAGGGCGGCATGGTCATGGCGCGCACCAAAGAAGATATCAAGCACATCAAGATACTCGGCCTGCACGGCATGAGCGCCGACGCATGGAAACGTTTTTCAGATGATGGCTACAAGCACTATCAAGTGGTCGAGGCCGGATTCAAATACAACATGATGGACCTTCAGGCCGCCATCGGCATCCATCAGCTCAAGCGCATCGAAGAGTATTTCGTCCGCCGCACTGAAATATGGGACATGTATCAGGACGCATTCAAGGACCTGCCTATCGGTCTGCCCGCGCCCGAAGAAGAAAACACCCGCCACGCCCGGCATCTATACACCATCATGGTGGACCCGGAAGTGTGCGGCGTAGAGCGCGATGATTTCCTCATGCGTATGACCAAAGAAGGTATCGGCGTGGGCGTTCATTACTTGTCCATCCCGGAACAACCTTACTACCGCGAACGCTTCGGCTGGACGCTGGAAGACACACCCAATGCCGTGACCGTTGGTCGCCAGACCGTCAGCCTGCCGCTTTCGGCCAAGCTCACGGATGACGATGTGGCCGATGTGATCAAGGCTGTGAGGATCTGC
>JAFLJT010000068.1 GCA_022712855.1 Pseudodesulfovibrio sp.
TGTAAAGCTCAGGAAGGGCATGGTGAGCGAAAGAGGAGACATATGGATGGCCCTGAAGTGCAGGATGATTGCAACCATAGTCAAAGGCAGCACCCAGGCGATGCTGTAATAGAATTTGGCAGCGATGGGCGGTATCTCGATGAAAAAAAACGCGGCAAAGCAGAACGGGGTGGCGTACAGGAAAGGGATGATGCTCATTTCCCATGGCGATACATCGGAAAAGAATCGCTTCATGAAGGCGGCATTGGTCGCCATGAGGAAAGCCGAGGCGAGAGAGAGGGTGAACCAGAGTGAATCCATGCGCCGGGTATACGTTCTGCCTAGTCGATTGTAAAAACAAAACTTGCGGTTTATCCTTGCTGCGGGTAGAGAGCAAAAATAACGAAAAGGAGCCGGAAACGCCATGTTGAAACCATCTGTCGGTGTTGCCCTTGAAGGGTTGCCCTATATTATCATTTCCGCATTTACCACCTTGATTTTTGCCGTTCTCGGCTGGTGGATATTTGCCGTTCTCGGCCTCGGTGTCACCTGTTTTGTTGGTCATTTCTTCCGCGATCCTGAGCGTGTCGGTCCGGAAGATGCCGAAGCAGTTTCTTCTCCCGCTGACGGCAAGATCATTAAGGTTAGCCGTGAGCCGGATCCGATTACCGGCGAAATGAGGCAGGTTATCTGCGTTTTCATGAATGTCTTTAATGTGCATGTGAACCGTATGCCAGTTTCTGGCAAAGTGGAGCGTATCCGCTATATTCCGGGCAAATATTTCAATGCCTCTTTTGACAAGGCCAGCAAGGACAATGAGCGCAATATCGTTGTCGTGACCGGTAAGGGCAATCAGCGTTTTACCATGGTTCAGATTGCCGGACTTATTGCCCGGCGCATTGTCTGTTGGGCGGAGCCTGCTGATAAATTCAAGCGTGGCGAACGTTTTGGTTTGATCAAGTTTGGTTCCAGAGTTGACCTTTACATCCCGGACGGCTATGAACCAACTGTCAGCATCGGCCAGAAGGTCATTGCAGGCGAAACTACCCTGGCTGTTAAGCGCAAGGCTTAATTCAGGAAAACCAACAGAACTAACTAATATGGCTAAAGAAACGAAACTTCCGCGCCACAAGAGCGTCTACCTTCTGCCAAACTTGCTGACTACGGCCAGCTTGTTCATCGGCTTTTTGGGACTCACATGGGCAATTCAGGGCGACTACGCCTCCTGTGCTTTGTGTATCCTGGCAAGCTGCGTGTTCGATGGTTTGGACGGTAAGGTTGCACGCATGACCGGCACCACCAGCGAGTTCGGGGTCCAATTGGATTCCCTGGCCGACTTGGTGGCTTTCGGAGTTGTGCCCGCGATGATGTCGTATCTTTGGGTCTTGAACGAGTTTGGCAGGTTGGGCCTCATGGCTTCCTTCCTGTTCATGGCGTGTGGCGCTTTGCGCTTGGCGCGTTTTAATGTTCAGGCCGCCACCAGTTCCAAGAAACATTTCATTGGCTTGCCCATTCCGGCTGCCGCATGTTCCTTGGCCACGTTGGTTCTCTTCACCGAGTACGTACCTGAGCAGTACATGCACACCGTATTGCCCACGTTTACCTTGGTGCTTGTTTATGTGTTGTCCTTCTTTATGGTCAGCACCATCCGCTTTTACTCCTTTAAGGAGATCAGCACCTTCAAGGCCCATCCGTTCAGCTGGATGGTCACTGCGATCCTGGTTTTCTCCCTCGTCGCATCTCGCCCGAAGGTGTTGGGCTTTCTCATTTTCTTGGGCTACCTGATCTCAGGGCCCCTCTACACTCTTTTCCTACTATCCCGTCGCGGCAAACGACTACTACGGGATGACTCCAAAGAAGAGCTAGGCTAGCTCTCACTCATCCCATATTAGTACGTCGTACTGCCCCTTGACTCACTGCACAGTGTTATGTGTTGGTGGTTGCATACCTTTTAACAAACATTTATGAACCACTCTCAAGCGAGAGATATTACCGGAGGATACCATGGCAGAAAGAGTATATGTATTTGACACCACCTTGCGTGACGGCGAACAATCTCCTGGCGCGACCATGAACCTGGATGAAAAAATCCGCATGGCTCACCAGCTCGAAACTTTGGGCGTCGACATCATCGAAGCAGGGTTCCCCATCGCCAGCCAAGGCGACTTTGAAGCAGTGCAGGCCATTGCCCGCGCCGTGAAGAACGTTCAAGTTGCAGGACTGTGCCGTGCTGTCAAAGGCGATATCGACCGCTGCTGGGAAGCGATCAAGGATGCCAAGAATCCGCGTATCCACACTTTTCTCGCCACCAGCGATATTCATATGAAATACAAGCTGGATAAAACTGCTGACGAAGTGTTGATCATGGCCGAAAAAGCCGTCAAACACGCTGCGCAGTATACCAAGAACGTCGAGTTCTCCGCCGAAGACGCTTCGCGCTCTGACTGGGATTTCCTGGTTAAGGTCACCGAAACGGTCATCGATGCGGGTGCCACAGTCGTCAATATCCCTGACACCGTTGGTTACACCCAGCCGTTTGAATACTATGACATGATCAAGTACTTGATGGACAATGTGAAGAACGTGGATAAGGCGATCATCTCTGTCCATTGTCATAACGATCTCGGTTCCGCTGTCGCCAATAGTTTGGCAGCGATCAAAGCGGGCGCTCGTCAGGTTGAGTGCACGGTCCTCGGTATCGGCGAACGTGCTGGTAACGCCGCCTTGGAAGATCTGGTCATGGCGATCAACACCCGCAAGGAGTTGTATGACGTTGAGACCGGTATCAATACCGAGCAGATTTTCCCGTCCTGCCGTCGTCTTTCGCAGATTATCGGTATGCCCATCCCGCCGAACAAGGCCATTGTCGGCGCCAATGCGTTCGCCCATGAATCCGGTGTGCATCAGGATGGTGTTCTCAAGAACCGCCTCACCTACGAAATAATGACTCCGGCTTCCATTGGTCAGTTGAGTAATAATATTGTTATAGGTAAACATTCCGGTTCCCATGCGGTCAAAAACAAGGCCGAGGAGTTGGGGTATAACCTCACCGATGAACAGGTCCAGATTCTGTTCAAGGCGGTTAAGGATTTGGCCGACAAGAAAGAACAGGTCTTTGACGAGGACGTTGAGGCAATGATCTTGGAGAAAGTCTACCGCCGTCTTGATCGATTCCGTTTGGTGGCCATGAGTGTCTTCTCCGGTACCGGAGATGTACCGCCCCATGCGGCTGTCGTCATGGAGTTTGGACGTGAAGGTGAAGATATCGAAACCAAGCGTATCAGCGAATTTGGTGAAGGCTCGGTTGACGCGGTCTTCCAGTCCATTTACTCCTTGGTTGGAGTCTCTCCGAAACTCGAAGTTTATTCGGTTAACGCTGTCACTGAAGGCTCTGATGCCTTGGCGGGTGTTGCCGTACGCATAGAAAATGATGGTGTGAAGGCCGTGGGCCGCGCCAATGACGGCGATGTGGTCAAGGCCAGCGCACTCGCGATGGTCAATGCCTTGAACAGAATGGAAAAAGCCAAAGAGGAGAAATAGAAAATGGGTCAGACGTTAGCTGAAAAAATATTACAGAAGCATACGGATCAGAAGATCACCGAGCCCGGGCAGATTGTCCAGTGTACGGTTGATATGGTTCTGGCAAACGACATTACCGCTCCCTTGGCGATCAAATCGTTCAAGGCCATGGGCGCGAAAAAAGTTTTCGATCAGGATAAAGTTTCTCTGGTCTGTGATCACTTCACGCCGAACAAGGACATCGACTCTGCTGAGCAGGTCAAGGTTGTTCGTGAGTTCGCCGAAGAAATGGGCGTCACCCATTACTATGAATGTGGCGATGTTGGTGTTGAGCACGCATTGCTGCCCGAGAAGGGCATTGTCGGCCCCGGCGATATCGTTGTCGGCGCAGACTCTCATACCTGTACCTACGGAGGGCTGGGCGCATTCGCCACAGGCATGGGGTCCACCGATGTAGGTGCTGCCATGGCGCTGGGTGAAACCTGGTTCAAGGTTCCCCCGACCATCAAGGTGAACTTTACTGGCACACCCCAAGAACACGTAAGTGCGAAAGATTTTGTTCTCAATCAGATCGGCCAGCTCGGCGTTTCCGGTGCTTTGTACAAGGCGCTCGAATACTCCGGTGAAGTTGTGGACAACATGTCCATCGAAGGTCGCATGACCATCGCCAACATGGCTATCGAAGCAGGCGCCAAAGTAGGTCTGTTCTCGGTTGATCAGAAAACGCTGGATTACGCAGCCGCTGCTGGTTTCTCCGGTGGCGAAGCCATGACTCCCGATGCAGACGCCGTGTACGAGCGTGTCCTCAACATCGATGTCACGGACATGGCTCCACAGGTTGCCTGCCCGCACCTGCCCGATAACGTTAAATCCGTCGATGAGACCGCTGGTGTCAAGATTCATCAGGCTGTCATCGGTTCCTGTACCAATGGCCGTATCGAAGATATGCGCGTCGCAGCTGCGGTTCTCAAAGGCCGCAAGGTTGATCCGAAAATTCGTTGCATCATCCTGCCTGCTACGCCCACCATCTGGAAAGCGTGTATGTCTGAGGGCTTGATGGAAATCTTCATGGATGCTGGTTGTATCGTCGGTCCCCCGACCTGCGGCCCCTGCCTCGGCGGGCACATGGGTATCCTGGCTGGCGGCGAGCGTTGTATCGCGACCACCAACCGTAACTTCAAGGGCCGCATGGGTTCCTTGGGGGCTGAAGTCTTCTTGTCCAACCCCGCTGTGGCTGCCGCGAGCGCCATCACTGGTGTCATCACCAATCCCTCGAAATTGTAGGAGATATATACAATGAAAGTTAACGGAACCGCCCATAAGGTGGGCGACCATATCGATACTGATGCCATCATTCCGGCCCGTTTTTTGGTGACCACTGACTCCAAAGTGCTCGGTGATAACTGCATGGAAGGGCTTGAGGCCGGTTGGGTCAAGCGCGTGAAAGAGAACGACGTCATGGTTGGCGGTGTGAACTTCGGTTGCGGCTCCTCCCGTGAGCATGCGCCCATTTCCATCCTCGGCGCGGGTATCCCCGTTGTCCTGGCCCACAGCTTTGCTCGTATCTTCTACCGCAACGGTTTCAACATGGGTCTGGTCCTGCTCGAAATCGGTGATGACATCAACAAGATCAGCGACACTGACAACATTGAAGTTGATACCGCCAACGGTCAGGTCAAGAACATCACCACTGGTGAAACCATTCAGGCCGCAGCAGTGCCGCCGTTCATGCAGGAAATTCTGGATGCTGGTGGTTTGGTCGAATACGGTAAAAAGAAACTCGCTTAGTTACATCCTCTTGGGAGAGAAATATGAAAATTTGTGTATTGCCCGGTGACGGGATCGGTCAGGAGATTGTGGCTCAGGGGCTGCGCGTCCTCGACAAGGTCGGCGATAAATTCGGACATAAGTTCGAGACCACCGAGGCCTTGATTGGCGGTTGCGCCATTGATGCTGAAGGTACGCCGCTGCCTGCTGAAACCGTTGCCAAGTGCAAGGATTCCGACGCTGTACTGCTCGGCGCTGTCGGTGGCCCCAAGTGGGACACCATTGATCCGGCCATCCGTCCGGAGAAAGGGCTGCTCGGTATCCGCAAGGAGCTGAAGCTCTTCGCCAACCTGCGTCCTGCCAATCTGTTCAAGCAGTTGGCTGACGCCTGTTACCTGCGTCCTGATATCGTTGCCAAGGGCCTTGACGTCATGGTCGTGCGTGAGCTGACTGGCGGCATCTACTTCGGCGAGCCGCGTTTTGACGGCGAGAAAGATGGTGAGCGTTTTGGTTACAACACCATGACGTACTACGAACATGAGATTCGTCGCATTGCCAAGGTCGCCTTTGAGGCCGCCCGCAAACGTTCCGGTCGTGTCTGCTCCGTAGACAAGGCTAATGTCCTTGATGTTTCCCGCGTTTGGCGTGAAATTGTCATCGATGAGCACAAGAATTACTCCGACATCGAGCTGTCCCACATGTACGTGGACAATGCGGCCATGCAGCTTGTGCGTGATCCGTCCCAGTTTGACGTTATTGTTACTGGCAATCTGTTCGGTGACATCCTCTCTGATGAGGCCGCCGCGATCACTGGTTCCATTGGTATGCTGCCGTCCGCATCTCTGGGCGAAGAGAACCCCGGTCTGTTCGAGCCGATTCACGGTTCCGCACCGGACATCGCAGGTCAAGACAAAGCCAATCCGCTGGCAACCATCCTGTCTGTATCTATGATGCTCAGGTATTCCTTCAACATGACGGAAGAAGCTGAGTGCATTGAAAAGGCAGTCGAGCAGACCCTGGAGCAGGGCTACCGCACTGGCGACATCATGCAGGACGGCGGCAAGGCTGTCGGCTGCGTGGAAATGGCCGAAGCTGTGCTGGCTAATCTGTAAGAACGAAAACTGATATTCATAAAAAAGAGGCCGCACCGTGTACACGGTGCGGCCTTATCTGTTTTTTGTCGGCTGGTTTAGCTCAATTTAACAGCAAGCTTATTGACCTTAGCCGCTTTTTTCGCGGTGTCGATGTCGATGTAGCCCAATGTGAGGCATGTGCCGAGGAAATCCAGCTTCATGGTCTCCATTTTATCCAGGGCGTTTTCGTTTTGTTCCAGAGAAATTTTGCCTTCCTTCAGAAGGTAGCGGCTTACCAATTCGCTTTCGTCGACTTCGCCAATTTCCATCTCTTTAGTCGTGTAGGTCTGGATCCCTTCCTGACCGTTACGCAACCTGGACAGTTCGTTCTCTTTGTCTTGGATTTCCTGGTTCAGTTCGCGTTTTTGGTCAGCCAAAAATTCATAATTGCTCTGGAGGGAGTTCTGCTCACCCTCGAGAGAACTGATCTCTGAAGACTTTTTTTGAGAATTCCCTTTCAGGAAAAAGAACAACCCAAGGGCTCCGACGAAGAATATTATAATGGGGATTGTCATTACTGTGCCTGCGTATTGTAGCTGTTGATTTCGTCTTCCAAGTCATCGATCTTGACTTTGAGGATGACGATTTCTTGTTCCAGTACGTCGATTTTCATGCTCAATTTGTGCGTGACTGATTTGACATGACCACGCTTCTTACGAACCTGCTCGGTATTACTGTGGTGGTTGATCATGGCAACGGCCATAAATACAAAACCGACCATGGCGAGAAGTAGATAGAGAGTATTTGAGTCCAACATATTAATATATTTGTAAATGGGTTAAAATAGATGCCTCATTGTTTGAGACTATAATACAAACCTTCAAAACTTTTATCCTGATTCTATATGGTTTGCAAGTGCGTTATATGTAATGTTTCAATAAAATCCATAGGCTGCGTTATTTTTGGCTCTCGAGAAATTCAATTTTGTTATTTCTTTTCTGTTTTTTTACCAAAATTTCCAGCTTGAGTGCATCGCTTTGACTCGCAACGTCAACGCAGGTTTCTAATGAAACAGGTTTTCTGGCGCGAGTGTATTTCGCACCGCTGCCATTGTTATGCTGTTTCAACCGACGTTCAATATCGTTAGTAATACCGCAATATAGCGTGTTATCTGCGCAGCGAAGGAGGTAGACGATCCAATTTGACATGCCATGATTGTAGCCGGAACTTGTTGTATGGTCAAAAGGCTGCTTGCATAATGCAGTCACCCATTATATCCCCCATCTCATGTCACGAATAACAGTCCAGAGTCTTGGTAAATCCTACGGCGGTGAACCCGTCTTCACAGATGTCGCTTTTGAAGTGGTGCCTGGGCAGCGTCTTGCCCTGACCGGCCCCAATGGTTGCGGCAAAAGTACGTTGCTTAAAGTCCTAGCCGGAGAGATCCAGGCGGACGAAGGGCAGGTGACTCTGTCCAAAGGCGCGCAGATTGGATACGTGGCACAGGAAATGGTGGGGGATCTTCTGGAAGAACAGTTGCTTCCATGGGTATTGTCCGCTCTCCCTTCCTGGAATGAATTTTGGGATGAATGGGAAGAAGCTGTTGCCGATGGTGACAATGCGCGCATTACAAAGCTCTCTCATCGTCAGGCTGAGTTTGAGGAGTTGTACGGATATAATCCCGATCATAAGGCACGTACTATCCTGACTGGTCTTGGATTTTCCGAAGAAGAGCTTTTCAAAAAACTTGGCGAACTGTCTGGTGGTTGGCGAGAACGTGCCAAGCTTGGGCGAGTGCTTTTGCAAGGCGCAGATATTCTGCTTCTTGATGAACCGACCAACCATCTTGACCTTGAAGCTGTAGAATGGCTTGAGGATTATCTCCTCAATTTCCGTGGTACTCTTGCCTTTGTTGTCCATGATCGCATCTTCCTCAATCGTGTTGGTACCCACGTCGTATTTCTTGGCGCAGGCAAAGTTGTGTATCGAAAAGGTACCTACGATGAGTTTCTGGTCTGGGACGCAGAGAGTGCTGAGCAGAGGCAGAGAGAAGCGGCTAAACTGTCTGCCAGAATCGAAGATGAATATAAATATATCAACAAGTTCCGCGCAAAAGCCCGTAAGGCTGCTCAGGCGCAGAGTAAGTTGAAAAAGGTTGTGAAGCTTGAGGAAGAACTCAAGCAGATCAGATATGCTCAGGCCAATTCTCATCGCGGGAAGAGTCTTACTTTCCGCCTGCCTGAACCGAAACGCGGTGACAAAATGCCTATGTCTGCCGTTGATCTAGAATTTCATTATGATGGCGGCGAATCGGTTTGGCCCAAACTGAATTTCCAGATTTTCCGTGGCAAAAAAGTCGCTTTGGTAGCACCGAACGGCGCTGGTAAATCGACGCTTCTCAAGCTGGTGACCGGTGAACTCGATCCGTCAGGCGGACATGTTCAGATCGGTGGCGGTACTGAGGTTGGCTATTTTAGTCAGCATCAGCATGAAACTTTGAATCTCGATAATTCTGTTATCGGTGAAATTCGCCGTCTGTCTGACCCGAAGCTGACCGAAGAACAGGTCATGAGCGTGCTCGGTCTTTTTCTTCTCGGTGAGTCCTTTTTCACTCGTAATGTCGGCGGGTTGTCCGGTGGCGAAAAAAGCCGCCTGCTCCTTGCATGTCTCTTTTTGGCGCGCGCCAATTTCCTGATTCTTGATGAACCGACTAACCATCTCGACATCGAAACGCGTGAGGGGTTGGTCCGGGCGCTCCAGAACTATGAAGGAACATTGTTGTTTGTCGCGCATGATCGCTATTTATTGAATAACGTCGCGAAAGATGTCTGGGCCTTGGATGAAACCGGCATGACTGAATATCTCGGTGGATTTGCAGAGTATCAGGCTAAACGCAAGCAGGAAGAGGCGTGTAAAATCGACCCCACTGCCTGTGTTGTCGAAGCATCCAAGGAGAAGCGCAAGCTCACCAAGGATGAAAAACGCCGTAAGGCCGAAGATCGCAATCGCATGTATCGTGTGCTCAAGCCGCTTAAAAAAGAATATGAAAAGCTTGAGGCTGAACTGGAAAAGTTGCTCGATGAGCAAGCTGTTCTGGAAAAGCAGATGAACGATCCTGCAACCTACGAAAATCCGTCCGAGGCGTTGCGACTCAACTCTGAATATACAGATGTATCGCGTTGGGTGGAGAACCTCATGGAACGTATGGGCGAGGTTGAAGCAAAGATCGAGGTAGCCACAGCAGAGGCGGAAGGCGACTAATGAAGCCCATGCTCGACGTGGTTGCCGGGATCATCTGGCGCGACGATTTTTATCTTGCTGTGGAGCGTCCCGAAGGCGCAAAAATGGCTGGTTGGTGGGAATTTCCCGGTGGAAAGATCGAAAAAGGTGAATCTCGCGACGAAGCGCTTGTTCGTGAGTTACAAGAAGAGCTTGGTGTTACACCCCTTGATTTCGAGTACTGGCGCGAGCTTGTGCACGAGTATGATGAATTTACTGTGCGCCTTCATTTCTTTCATATCACCAAGTATTCCGGTAAATTAACATCACTCGAAAATCAGCGCATGGAATGGGTTGACCCATCCCAGCCGCCGACCCTTGAGTATCTCCCTGCCGATATCACGATAGTCGAAGCCCTCCATAAGTAATTTTTCCTTTGTCCTACCGGAACTTCCTGTTATTTCTCCATTGAAGATTGAATCAAGAAGGCGTATGTAAATCAACTTGCCCACTGAATAAGCGGCAATTTGAACGTATTTATTATTTTTTAGGAGTATTCCATTGCGTGTTTGTGATCTGATAGAAAAAAAATCTCCGTTCATTTCCCTGGAATTTTTTCCACCTAGGGAAAAAGAAGCGTGGCCCGGCTTTTTTGAAGTCGTTGAACAGCTCAAAGAGCTGAATCCGCTATTTGCATCCGTGACATACGGCGCAGGTGGTGGAACCCAGGACAATACTCTGGAGATCGCCACCCGTATGAAACGTGATCACGGCATTGAGCCGATTACCCATCTGACCAGCGTTGGTGCTTCATCCGAGAAATTGGATGAGTTCCTTAAAAATCTCCGGGATGCGGATATTCATAATGTTCTGGCTCTGCGTGGCGATGCCCCCAGAGGTGTGGACGATTTTGATTTCAATTCGCAGGAGTTCAAGCACGCCACGGATGTTATCGAATTCATCAAAGCCCGTTACCCAGAAATGTGTGTGGGCGGTGCAGCGTATCCTGAACCGCATCATGAATCACCTTCCATTCAGTCCGACCTCGATATGGTCAACCTGAAGGTGCAGAAGGGCGCGCAGTTCCTGGTGACGCAGTTGTTTTTCGACAACCGTGTTTACTTCGATTACGTTGAGCGTTTGAAATCTATGGGTTCCAACGTGCCGGTCATTCCAGGTGTATTGCCCATAATGAGCCTGAAGTCGGCCAAGTTCATTCTTGGTCTGTGTGGCGCAGCCATCCCCGGAAAATACTTGAGTGCTCTTGAGAAGGCACACGAGGATGGCGGTGACGATGCGGTCTATGCTCTTGGTATGGAATACGCTATCAAACAGTCACAGGAACTCATCGACGGTGGCGCACCGGGTGTCCATTTGTACACGCTGAATCGTGCCAAGGCATGTCTTGAAATTGGTAGAAGTCTGAAGATTTAATAGAGCAGGGGAAGCGTTATGAGTAAGAGTTTTGTAGTAGCTGTCTGCGGCGCAACTGGCGCAGTTGGTCAGGAAATGTTGAAGGTTTTGGAGCAGCGGGATTTTCCGTACAGCAAGCTCATTCCGTTGGCGTCTTCGCGCAGCGCGGGCAAAAAAGTCATGTGCAAAGGCGAAGAACATACGGTTGTTGAACTGACCGAAAATTCTTTTGATGGCGTTGATTTGGCGCTGTTCTCCGCTGGTGGTTCCACCTCCGAAAAATTTGCTCCCATCGCGGCCAAAGCTGGCTGTGTCGTGGTTGATAACTCCTCGGCATGGCGCATGAACGACGAGTGTCCGCTGGTCGTTCCCGAAGTGAACCCCGGCGACCTTGATTGGCACAAGGGCATTATTGCCAACCCCAATTGTTCCACCATCCAGTTGATGGTTGCTCTCAAGCCCATCCATGATGAAGCTCGCATCAAGCGTGTAGTGGTTTCCACGTACCAAGCTGTTTCCGGCTCTGGCCAGAAGGCTATTGAAGAGTTGGAGAATCAGGTACAGCGCCTCATGAGCGGCAAGCCCGTGGTTTCCGATGTGTACCCGCATCAGATTGCATTCAACTGTCTGCCGCACATCGATGTTTTCATGGATAACGGCTACACCAAAGAAGAAATGAAGATGGTCCAGGAGACCATCAAGATCATGGGCGACCCGACCATCAAGGTCACCGCAACATGCGTTCGCGTGCCTGTTTTTTACAGCCACAGTGAGTCCGTGAATATCGAGACCGAAGAAAAGCTTACCGCTGATGATGTGCGTTCCTTGCTTGCCAAGTCGCCCGGTATCATCGTTGAAGATTTCCCGGAGAAAAAGGCATACCCCATGCCCATCGACGCCGCTGGCGAAGACGCTACGTACGTTGGTCGTATCCGCGAGGATGAGACCATCGATAATGGTATCAACATGTGGGTTGTTTCAGACAACATTCGCAAGGGCGCAGCTCTGAACACTGTTCAGATTGCTGAAACCCTGATTGAACGCGATTTGGTTCGTGTTCCCTAGCAGCTTGTCCATAAAGCGCCGCCTGCTTCGTTGCTGCGAAATACTCAAACTCTTGCGTATAAGGAATACGCAGCGATCTTGAGTATTTCTTGCGCCTAACATGCGGCACTTTCTGAACAACCAGGCATGTGCATAAACACGAAGAAAGTTAAGGAATAATACCTATGGTTAAAGTCGCGGATAAAAAGGCTTATTTAGACGCTATGCTCGCTCTGGAGCGCCCCGGCGCTTCGGAGATTCAGGCGTTTTACGAACACCGTGTGGGTATGATCTGCACTGACCCGAGCGCGATGCTCATGCCGTGGGATGACCATCTGGTTCATCGCGGTGATGGCGTGTTTGAAGCCATGAAGTTCATAGATGGCAAGCTGTATCAGCTTGATCCGCATATCGAACGCATGGAACGGTCTTCTTCATCAATTTATCTCAACCCGCCATGCTCCTGGGACGAGATCAAGGAATTGGTTCTGGAAGTCTGCCGCGCTGGTGGAAAATCCAACGGAATGCTGCGTATCTTTCTCGGACGTGGTCCGGGTGGATTCGGCGTGTATCCGTCGGAGTGTCCTGAGACGAGCCTGTATATCGTCGCGGCTGACCTGCATCCGGCCAAAGCTGCGTTTTATGAGAAGGGCGCTACTGCTTTCAAGACTTCTATTCCGGCCAAGCAATCTTATCTGGCGACCATCAAATCCATTGATTATCTGCCTAACGTGCTCATGAAGCGCGAGGCAGAAGAAAAGGGATATGATTTCCCGTTCTGTTTCGATGATGATGGTTTTCTGGCCGAAGGCGCGACGGAAAATGTCTGTATGGTTGATCAGAATGGCAAGCTTGTTATTCCTGAGTTCACCAATGCTCTTGCTGGAACAACATTGATGCGCGCCATTGATCTCATCAAGAATGAGATGCCGATCATCTTCCGCGGTATTCGCGAGGACGAAATTCTCGAAGCTCGTGAAATGCTCATCGTGGGCACCACTGGTGACGCCATTCCGGTTGTACGGTTTAATGGCAAACCCATTCACGATGTTCGTCCTGGCCCGGTCGCCAAGCGCTTCCGTGAATTGCTTATAAAAGATATGGATGAAAACGGCCTGACTCTTTAATTCAGACCGCCAATGGAAATAAAAAAAGGCCGCCTCTTGCAGGTGGCCTTTTTTATCGTCTTGCGTCGATGGTTAAGGGTGATGTGTCGAATTGTCGTATGGCCTCTTGGACTATCACATCGGTTCCCATTTGCTTCATGTTGAATTCGGTCATCATCCGGGAGACGTCCATAGGGCCTGGGATGGTCATGAAGTTGTACGCTTGGGCCCAGCCTTCACCGCGGAGGTAGGAGAGCGCCCACTTGATGGTGTGCATATGGAAATATGACTGATTGTTGATGACGATCATCGACTTGAAGCGTCCGTCTTCAGCACGGTGCTTGAACGAAACCTTCTCGTGTTCGCAGGATGCGAGCGGGTAATCCACATGGCAGAATGCACCGCCTGTTGCGGCAACCTGAACCCACATGTCCCAATCCCGATAGATGGTGTTGTCCTTGAATCCTTCAGTGCGATCAAAGGCTTCTCTGCGCAGCATGACGGCTGGTCCGAGGATGTTGCGCGACTGGAGCAGGGCTTCGTCAAAATCGGGCAGTTGGACCATGCCGGGACGGATGGCAGAATTCTTCTTTGGTGCCAGTCGGATATAGTCCGCGTACATGACGTCCGCTTCCGGGTAGTCGTCGAATACGGAAAATGCTGTTGTCAGGTACTTGGGATCGAGGCGGTAGTCGGGACGCAGGAAGACCAGAAATTCGCCAGTGGAATGCTTAACAGCCTCGTTGCGAGCTTGAGATACCGTCGTTCCCTTGTCCACGTTCACGAGCTTGATGGTGTCCAGGTCTGTGATGGCTGACCAGATGGATTCGGCAGAAGGGGAGTGCGCACCATTTCCCACGATGATGATCTCGGTTCGGTCGAGTCCATTGGACTGACGAGCCACAGATTGCAGCAGCCGTGGGAGGCTTTGGTGGGTTTCCAAATCGGAAACTATTATAGAGACGTTGCTTGTACGCATTGTCGGTCCCTTCCGTGGGTTCCTTTAAAACAATTTTTGAGTGGTTGGCACGTTCCGTGTGCGCATTCGTCCTCACTCGTGCCCTTTTTATCGACTCTATAACAATTAACTTTAGGGTTTGATGAAATCTTTTTAAAAAAAGTTTTCAGGGGTTTATTTTTCGATTCCTTGCGTAGCCTTCAACCTTCACGTATGTATGGCAAAAGCATAAAAGACTGTGGGCCTGTTTTTCTTATTGGTTTAGTTACATACACAATCCGATTCTGGTGGTGCTGCGTGGCGATTTTCAAATGTGATTCCTGTGGATATGAACGAGATGTTCCTGATAAGCTATCGGGAAAAAAAGCGAAATGCCCTGATTGTGGTCAGGGTGTTACCATTCTTGAGTTTGCACCGTCCGACGAAGACTCCTTTACCGAACTCTTTGAAGAGGCCGAAGATTCCTCCTTGGATTATGAGGAAACGTCGGAAGACGTTGTCGTTGAGACGTCTGGGACTTTTGATCTTGATGATGTTGAAGACGACATTAATCTTGGCGAAGACGAAGATGAAGATATTGTTTGCGCCAAGTGCGGCAACGTCATGCCTGCTGACAATGATGGTTCTTGTTCTCAATGCGGTGAAGCTATCAATGCTGCCCAGGATTTTCCCGAACCGACCGAGGATGATCTTGATCTGAGCGATCTCGCCGAAGAAGGCGCGCCCGATTTATGGGAAGCTGAATATCCGGAAAACAGGGACGATGAAGACGTCACGGTTTTTGATGACAAACCGGAAAAAAGCTCATGGAACCTTCTGGAAGGTAATCTGTCGCTCAATATTTTTGCGGGTATGGTCTCCGGCGTACTCGGTATATTCTTTGCTCTTGCTTTGGCATTGCTCGCTTCTTCTCAGGAAGGGATGCAAGAATTTCTGCCGTATATCTTAACGACTTCACTGACTGCCATGGCCGTGGGAAGTATTATCTATTCCCTTCAGGCAAAACTCCCCTTTGCTTTGGCTGGACCGGAAACGGTACTGGTCGCTATTTTGTTTTTGTTCCTTGGCAACCTCTATAGGGATATGGCTGATCTTTCACCGGAGGTAATACTTCCGACCATTCTGGCGGCCATTGCCATAACATCTTTTGTTGTGGGATTTTGTCTGTGGTTGATCGGGAAGCTCAAAGCTGGGGAATATGTTCGCTTTATTCCTCTGCAAATCATTGGTGGTGTTATTGGTGGTATTGGATTTTTCATCATAGTTGGCACCTTCGATTGGATGGGCCACTTGGGTTTGGATTGGAATAATATTTTTGTGGCACTCAAGGATTGTGCCCTGCAGCTTCGTCCAACCGAGCGCCTCTACACCATGGGGCCGAGCGTCATTTTCGGCATATTCCTGTTCATTGGGTTGAGAAAATATAAAAATTCATTGTTTATGCTCGGCATATTACTGATTGCCTCGGCAGCGGGTGGTGCGGCGGGCCTTTGGGGGCCGGGCGAAGCCATCAAGTCCCTTGCAGATACTGTCCCGTATCTCGAAGGTGGCGTTCCACTCTATTCGGTGGACATCCTTCTGTCGGGTTTCGGTAACATCCAGTGGGCAATCATCAAGGTCAATGGGCTGTTTATTGGGGTCATGGCAATACTCATTGTGTTGACCTCCATGTATCGGGTTACTGCCATGGAAAAAATCCATGGGCGTGAATCGGATTTGAGCGAAGAGTACAGAAGTCTCGGCCTGACCAATATGGTCATCGGACTGTGCGGCGGCATGATCTCAAATATTTCTTATGGACGGAGTGCGGGTAATTACGCTTCAGGCGCACGCGGACCTGTGGCTGGTATAGTCGCAGGTCTCATGTGTGTCGGTGCTTTGTTTATCGCGGACGATCTCATTCCACTCATTCCGCGGTTTGTCCCTGAAGGATTGCTCATCTACGCAGGAATCGCTCTCATCCAAGATTGGCTGTTCAAGTCCAAGACTGTATTTACGCGTAGGGACGATTTGTGGTTATTGTGGCTGACGTTCCTGGTGACCATGACGCTTGGCGTGATATTCGGTGTCGTCTTTGGCGTCTCCTTGGCCCTGCTGGTCACGGTCAGTCGAATCAGTAAGGGCGGTGCGGTTCGGAATGTTTTGTCCGGCGCAAACCATCGAAGCAACGTGGACAGGGCGCCAGCTCAGCAGCGCACTTTGAAGGAATTTGGAGATCATATCCATATTCTGCGTTTGCAGGGTTTTCTTTCTCTTGGTTCCATGACTGGCCTGCTCAAGGACATTGAGACCCGTCTTGAGGCGAAAGAAAAACTTCCCGTTGAATACCTTTTGCTTGATTTCAAGATGGTAAACGGTATCGCTTCCGCAGCTGGCATCGGTTTTGACAAGCTGCATGGCCTGATCGATCAGTATGGCATTGAGTTGATTATTACCAGTTCTCCGCTTGAGCTTGAGGAGCATCTTGAGAAAAGTGGTCATGTGGGTGAAGAAGAGGGAATGTTCCGGGTCTTTTTTAATCTGGATTACGCTCTGGAATGGTGTGAAAACCACGTTCTCGATTCGGAAAATATGCTTGAGATGAAGCAGTTGGCTCTGCCGGAACTTCTGGCGCCGGTTTTTCCGGAACCCAAGTATATCCCGGCGCTCATGAAGGTGCTCAAGCGCGTTCCTATTAGCAAGGGTGAAGCCGTATTTCGTCAGGGCGATGGCTCCGATTCAATGTATTTTGTCGAGTCCGGCAAGTTGGATGTCGAGCTTGAACTGGAAGGCGGCAAGCTTCTCAGGCTCAAGAAGATTGGTGCCGGAGCAGTTTTTGGCGAAATGGGCATCTACACCATGGCCCCGCGTTCAGCCACTATCCGTGCGGCTGAAAAGTGTGTGCTGTATATGATGACCACTGAGAAGCTGGATGCTGTTGAAAAGCGCGCACCTATGCTCGTCACGGCCATTAACCGATTCCTGATCAACATGCTTTCTGACAGATTGGGTGATGCAAACGTCAAGGTCCGAGATCTTATGATGTAATCAGATTGCCAGAAATGCACCATCTGCGACGTTGCTGCAAAAAAAATCAAACCCTCGCGTATAGGAAATGCGTGAGGGTTTGATTTTTTTTGCGCTTTGCATCTGGCGCATTTTTGACAACCTGAAGATTGTATTAAGGAACTATTTTTTCAGATATCTGAGTACATACTCTTTAAGAGCGTCTCGCCAATGGCGGGGCGTTTCGCCTGTGGTCTGCGTAAAGCGTGACAGGTCGAGGACAGAGTACGCAGGGCGAACCGCCTTGGTGGGGTAGGCGCTGGATGGAACAGGCTCTACGGCGCAGTCTACCTCAGCAATTGTCGCAGCGGCGGAAGCGAGACCATGCCATGTGGTTTCACCGGAGTTTGCCAGATGGTAAAGGCCCGTCGCGTCATGTTCGATCAACTTGAGAGTGTTGGCCGCCACATCGGGTGCATAGGATGGCGATCCGGTTTGGTCATTGACCACAGAGATGGATTCGCGCGTTTCGCACAGGCTGAGAATCTTTTCCACGAAATTTATACGTCCCGGGCCGAACAGCCAGGAAAGGCGGATGATCAATGTCTGATCATAGCCCAATCTGTGGAGATTGTTTTCTCCTTCGGCTTTGCTGATGCCGTAGACTGAGAATGCGCCGACTTCATCATACACGGAATACGGTGTCGTTTTGTTGCCGCGAAAGACGAAGTCCGTGCTGTAATGAATGAAGGGGATGGAACGTTTGGCAGCCTCGGCAGCCAACAGTGGTGGGGCTGTGGCATTGAGCGCAAAGGCCATTTCTTCTTCATCTTCGGCCAGATCTACCTGCGTGTAAGCGGCAGCATTGATGAGCATATCCGGGTCGTGCCGTTCCAGTCTTTTTTGAATGGTCAACGGCTCAAGGATGTCGCACTCCTTGCTGGAAAGCGGAACAGGGTTGGCTCCTGCATTCTTGAACGCTTCGGTTAAGGCCTGACCGAGTAATCCGGTCTTGCCACCGAGAATGAGTATAGTTTTTCCTTGCAGTTCCATTAGGAACGCTCCTCGTACCAAGTGTCCATGAAGGTTCTGTATTCGCCGCTTTGTACTTGATCAAGCCATGTCTGGTTGGACTCGTACCACTCAATGGTTTTTTTCAGGCCAGTGGCAAAGTCGAGTGTGGGCGCGAAGCCGAGCTCTTCGGCTGCCAGTGAATAATTCATGGCATAGCGCTGGTCGTGGCCGGGACGATCAGTAACATAAGTAATGAGCGATTCAGGTTTGCCGATCACTGAGAGCAGGGTCTTGATGACGTTGATATTCGTTTCTTCGGCGTTGCCACCAAAGTTGTATGCGTGCCCTTCACGTCCCTTGAGCAGGGTCAGTTCCACACCAAGGCAATGGTCATCGACGTAAATCCAGTCACGGACATTGAGGCCGTTGCCGTATACGGGCAGCGGCTTGTCCGCCATGGCGTTCATGTACATGAGCGGGATGAGCTTTTCAGGGAACTGATACGGACCGTAATTGTTGGAGCAGCGAGTGATGAGAACCGGGAAACCATAGGTTTCGAAATAGGCACGTGCCATCATGTCGGCCCCGGCTTTGCTCGCCGAGTAAGGAGAATTGGGTGCAAGCGGCGTCGTTTCGAGGAATTGCCCCTCGTCACCGAGCGAACCGTACACCTCGTCAGTAGAAATATGGACAAAGCGGCCAATGTTGCGCTGTCGAGCACACTCAAGAAGGTTTTGCGCGCCCTGAATATTGGTGGTCACAAAGGGGGATGGGTCATTGATGGAACGATCTACATGGGATTCGGCGGCGAAGTTGATGATAGCATCGACTGCGTTTCCTTCAAGCAGATCCATGATAAAATCACGGTCGCAGATGTCGCCTTGCACGAACGTGTAGCGGTCCTCGTTCTCCTCAAGGTCAAGGAGATTCAGACGGTTGCCCGCATAAGTGAGCTTGTCCAGATTGATAATGGACCAGTCCGTATGCTTTTTCAGCATGAGTCGGATGAAGTTGGTTCCGATGAAGCCGCATCCGCCAGTGACGAGTAATTTCATATGCTTATGTGGTGGTGAAAGGTGTGAGTTCCTACGCCTAAAAACGCCTCAGCAATCAATACAGGGCGCAGTGAAAAAAAACAAGATAGGGAGGCGTTATTCGACGATCAAATCGGTCTGTCTGAGCGCTTCGTAGAGAAGAATACCTGTTGCTGTCGAAAGATTCAGGCTGCGCACTTCGCCCCAGATGGGGATGCGGACGGCGTGGGGAGATTGCATCAGGATATCAGCGGGCAGGCCGCGAGTTTCAGGCCCGAGGATAATGGAATCATCTGGCTGAAACTTGAATTTTGCGTGTGACATCTTGGCCTTGGCACTCGCCATGATTAATCGGCATGGGTTGATCTTCGCGATGAAATCGCCAAAGTTTGGATGGATGGTCACGTCCACGTGCGGCCAATAATCAAGGCCCGCACGGCGCAGGTGTTTGTCATCAACCTTGAACCCAAGAGGTTCAATGAGGTGCAATGGGGTCTTTGTTGCCGCACAGAGGCGGGCAATGTTCCCGGTGTTGGGCGGGATTTCCGGCTCAAAAAGGACGATTCGCATGGCCGGGAACTACCTGTTTCCCGGCTAGACGTCCAGTGTGATCGTCGCTTTACCCGGAGAATATCCTTTTAATGTCCTGAGCATCTCGCGAATGGAGGCGGCGATGAGGTCTTCTACAAAGGGTTTCATGCCTATGGATGCGCCGTTGATATTTACCTCGATGGAATTGTGCAGAGCAAGGCACGCCTTGGTGGTGATTGTACCTTTCACGATCTCGGCTGCCAATGTGCGGCAATCCGGGCGGCCGCAAGTCTCGCAATCCATGCCGGGCAGGAAAAATCCTTTTTCCAGAACAATGTCAGCCAGTGCTTCGATCGAATCCAGAGCAGGTACGCCTTCAATCTCTTTTTCACCATAGGTCGCGATGGCGAGGTCTGGCACGAGCCAGTCTGTGCCGTCGGACAGGTCGCCGTTCAGGCAGAGGATGCGCGGCAGGTAACCCAGAGATTTTCCGCCCTCGACGATGAGAACGTCAGCGGTGAGCAGCGGCAGGATGTCCGGCAGGAATCGGCGGTCGGTCCAGTGAACGAATGTTTCGTCGGGACCAAGTCCGGCCACGGCGTTGCAGATCTTGGCGTACTTGGCAGTGTCCGTGTCTTGCCAATCCAGTCCGTGATGGCTGAATTTGGCGGCGGCAACGGTCAGGCCTTGACTCTTGAAATGTTCTGCGAGCTTGAGGCCAAGGGTGGTTTTACCGGAATTCTTGGGGCCGATTATGGAAACTGCTTTCATTGTATCCTCCGAAGGATCATTTGATATCTGTGATTTCGCCATGTTCAAGATGGACGATGTGATCGCTTACTGCACTGAGCCATGCCATATCGTGACTGGCAATGACAAGGGACGCGCCATATTCTTTGCGGGCCGCCAGCGCTGCCTGACGGATCAAGGTGGCGCTTTGCCCATCAAGGCTGGCCGTGGGTTCATCCATGAGCAACGCCTTGGGTTTGAGTACCAACCGCGCAGCCAGGGCCACACGTTGAGCCTCGCCTCCGGATAGCTCATACCATTGTCGTTGCGAAAACTTTTCAGGGTCCAGACCAACCATTTCCAAGGCGTGGTTGACCCGATCTGTGACATTTTCTTCGCCTCGGACCTTGAGGCCGTACGATACATTTGCATGGACACTGCGCTTGAGCAGGTACGGCTCCTGGACGAGGAGAGTCACATGGCGATGAACGCCGTTTGGTTTGATGGAAACTGGTTCGCCCATGAATGTCAGAGTACCGGATGACGGGGCTTCGAGAAATGCCAGCATGCGGAGCAGGGTGGATTTACCAGAACCGTTAGGGCCTGCTAATCCGACGATAGAACCGGGTTCGATGGAAAGACGATCCACGCAGAGTACTGTGCGCCCGCTGTATCGCTGGCAGACATTAAAAAGCTGGATGAGGGGGGCACT
>JAFLJT010000214.1 GCA_022712855.1 Pseudodesulfovibrio sp.
ATTGTCGCGGATGATTTTATACGCCGAGGCTGGAAGCGCCCATGTGATGGCGATAAGCACAACGAGTGTGCTGAGGAGTGTGGAAAGTGAGCGCATCAAGGTCAGTTACTCCTGCACCGCGAAGATCGAGGGTTTGCCCTCTGCGGGTGTCAGATGCAACAGGCCGTTCTCAAAGGACACGGTTTGATCCACGTCCAGAGACTGGAAGAAACGCATCTCCTGATCGCTGATAGCTTCCGGGCACATCTTCATGGTGGCAGCCATGGGGCCGAATGTGATGGCCCCGTCCTTGAGAGCGTAGCTGCCGCTATATGCGTTGCAGGCACCGCTGCCGTTGACCGAATCTGCTGTCGTGAAAATCATGCTGGTGTGACTCATGTCGACGACGGGGAGGCCATGGATATACTCGGCGACCCACACTCTGCCCGCAATGGCTGAGATGAGATCAGCATCACTGACAACCGTCTCGGCTGGCGGCGTTTGCTGCTTTGCACAGCCGAGGACGATGGCCATGAGAGTGACCAGCGCCATGGCTCGAAATACGTTTTTCATGTGTCGCATAGTGATACCTCCAAAGGTGCTTACCAAAGGAATCCGCCTTCATCCGTGGTGAAGGTCATGGGTACGCCCACGCCTTCGCCGAACATTTCCATTTCATCGTCATCAACATTCACGGTATGGATCAGGGCGAGGAAAGTCAGATAGGTATACTCCTGCTCATCCGTGGCCGGGCTGCACGCCTTTTTGGTACTCATGAGCGGGCCGAAACTCAGCTTGTCGCCTGCGAGGGTATATTCCCCACTGAAATCATTGCATCCACCGTTGCCTTTGACGGTGCCGTCTTCCATGAACTCCAGAGTCAGCTTGGATTCATCGTCCACTTCTCGTTGAAAAAGCATCTCGCAGAACCAGACTTTGCCGACGAGTTCATTTTTAACAGCGTCCGGGTCCACGGGCGCGACTTCTTTGGAGCCGCAGCCAGCGGAGAGAAGCAAGGTGAACATGAGGCATGATAGGAATATAACGGAATATTTTTGGCGTGAGAACATGAAGAGCTCCTTAAAAGTATTGCTCAGTAACAGGTATCAGTTGGTTCCGCTTGTTGGCAAGAAGCAATGAAACCCCGACCCGCTTTTACCGGTCGGGGTTTGTCCTTGAATAAAGGGAGGTTATAAGTCGGAGTTCTTTTCGGGAGAAGCTCCGCCGGATTGAAGGAAGTTTTGCAATTGTTCCATAATGTCCTGCTGAAGAACAATTCCGACTTCCTGATTGAAGATGATCATTTTATTAGCAATGGATTTTCCCATGGGCGTTGTATAAAAATCATTAATGTATTGAAGCTCTTCAACAGTGAAGTTTGTTGCCAGAGAGAAAACGCTCGCTTCCATGGTGCGATTGAAATTCATTGTCTTACCGAACTCTTTCATCATTGGCCGCTGTTCAGGTGGATAGGCGTCGAACATGGCTTCCAGGGATTTTATATACGTTTTCTCCAATTGTATAAGCTCCACAGCTTCACGAGCTAATGCTTCTTTTTCTTTGGTCATTTGCCCGGCGGCAAAAGCAGAAATGGCAAACAACAAGACCAAGGCAAATGATATAACAGTACGCATAGAAAACCTTTTTGAGTAAGAATGTGGTCACAATGAAAATGAGGTCCAAACAGAACACCCCGGCCGTATTAACGACCGGGGTGCTATATTTGTATATAGAGGAAGCTTAGTCAATAACCGGGCAAGACTTAAGCGCTTCTTCGATGTCGCGTTGGGGCAGCTCAAAGTTGGTGAGCAGGCCCTGATTGAAGGCATCGTAGGATGCGAGGTCGAGCAAACCGTGGCCGGAGTACAGGAATACAACGACGTCGTCTTCTCCTGCGGTTTTGGCAACTTCGATAGCACCCTTGATAGCGTGGGAAGTCTCCGGCGCGGGCAGGAAGCCTTCGGTCTGGAGGAAGAGTTTGGCAGCTTCGAAACATTCTTCCTGGAAGTAGGCAACCGGCTCGGTGAGGCCTTCGTTGACGATGTTGCAAACCATGGGAGCGTCGCCATGGTAGCGCAGGCCGCCAGCGTGGATGGGCGCGGGCATGAAGTCGTGACCCAAGGTGTGCATCTTTACCAGCGGGGTCAGGCGCGCCATGTCTCCGAAGTCGTAGCGGTATTCGCCACGGGTCAGGGTCGGGCAAGCCTTGGGCTCAACCGGGATGAACTTGACCGGATCGCCTGCCAGTTTCTGGGGCAGGAACGGGAAGACGAGGCCACCGAAATTGGAGCCGCCGCCGACACAACCGACAAGGTGCGTGGCTTTCTCACCAGCAATTTCAAGCTGTTTCTGGACTTCCAGGCCGGTGATGGTCTGGTGGATGATTACGTGGTTCAGCACGGAGCCGAGTGCGTACTTGGTGTTGTCGTGGGTGGCTGCGTCCTCAACGGCTTCGGAGATGGCGAGGCCGAGGCTGCCTTTGCAGTCCGGGTCTTTCTCCAGCATCTCGCGGCCAGTGCGGGTCTCTTCAGACGGAGAGGCGAAGATGGTGCCGCCGTAGGTGTTGATAAGCATCTTCCGGTACGGTTTCATCTCGTAGCTGACCTTGACCATGTAGACGACACATTCCATGTCGAACTGGGAACAGGCAAAGGAAAGGGCGGTGCCCCACTGGCCTGCGCCGGTCTCGGTGGCGAGACGTTCAACGCCTTCCATCTTGTTGTAATAGGCCTGGGGAACCGAGGTGTTCGGCTTGTGGGAACCTGCCGGGGAACCGGACTCGTCCTTGTAGAAAATTTTGCATTTGGCACCGATGGCCTTTTCCAGCTTTTCGGCACGCACCAGCGGGGACGGGCGCCACAGCTTGTAGATGTCCAGCACTTCTTGCGGGATGTCGATGAAACGTTCCTGGCTCATCTCCTGTGCGATGAGTGCATCAGGGAAAATCGGGGATAGGTCTTCAGGGGTGATGGGTTCCAAGGTTTCGGGGTTCAGCGGCGGAGCCATAGGAGTAGGCAGGTCCGGCATGGGGTTATACCACTGGGTCGGCATCTGGTCTTCGGGTAGAAAAATCTTTTTAGACATAGGGGTTCCTCCAAACAGTGTTGAGACAAAAATCGGGGACTCACAAGACCTCTCCGGTCGTCCGCGATCAATAATCAATTCAATAAAAAAAGCCGCTGGCGCTATTGCCAACGACTCCCAAATCTCAAAACTGCGTAACTAACCATGCTGTTGCCCACACGAGGAAACAGCAATACTTCAGTACGCAGCTAAGACTGGGGCCGTTTGACGTTGCGCCACCCGCGTCCGCGAAAATAATTGTAGGAAATGAGTGTTTGCATAGGCGATATCGATACTCTCATTGAGGTGATAAAGTCAAGATTTGCTTATTCTGAAAGGCCTGTCACAAGTTTCGGGAGGATGTCGGCAGCCTTGCCATGCAGGGCAAAATCCATAAACCCGGTGTTGGGTGTTGGCTCCAGATTTATCTCTACGGTGACTGCTCCGTGATCTTTGGCGAGTTGGTAAAACGACGCTGCGGGCTGCACCATATTTGAGGTGCCAATGGAGAGAAAAACGTCTGCGGCAGCAATCTGCGAGATGGCGAGTTTCAGCACGCCCGGTACAAGCGGTTCGCCGAACCAGACCACGCCGGGGCGCAGCAGATGACCGCACACCGGACATTCCGGTAGCTCTGGGAGTTCGCTGAAATCCTCACGGGCGTGGGTGCAGGTCGTGCATTTCAGTCGCCAAAGGCTACCGTGCATTTCGAGGAGTTTGCGGCTTCCAGCCTTGGCATGCAATCCATCGACGTTTTGGGTGATCAGAAGAAAATTCGGCAATTGTAGTTCCAGTTCGACCAAAGCGAGGTGTGCGGGGTTTGGTTCACACTTTTTAACGAGATCGCGCCGCCAATTGTAGAATTCCCATACCAACTCAGGCTTGGCCTCGAAGGCATCGGGCCGGGCCAAATCCTCAGCGTGGTGGTTTTTCCATAACCCCTCACGACCCCGAAATGTAGGCACGCCACTTTCTGCGGAAATACCTGCACCCGTCAACGCAACAACCTTCTTGCCGCCCGCAAGGATCGCTTTAATCATCTCCATGTTGCCTTGCATATATCCCTTCACTCGCCTAAAATTATTTAGTTTTTCATTTTCTGAGGACGATTTTAAAACTGGCTGTTTTTTGCGCCACTTGCAATCTGGCCGAATAAACGTCATAGTCCGCTTCCACTTTTGAACCCAATCAAACATATCGTTGTTCGTCGCATAAGGAGGACGCTTTGACTCAGAAAACAGTATACTACATCGAAGGTGATGGTATCGGTGCCGAAGTCTGGAACGCCACACGCCCTATCCTCAACGCAGCTGTGGAAAAAGCCTACGGTGATTCCAATAAGTTTGACTGGCAGGAACTTCTGGCCGGAGAAAAAGCCTTCGCCGAGACTGGTGAGCATCTGCCCCAGGCCACCATGGATGCCCTGGCTGGTGCCGAGCTTGCCATAAAAGGCCCGCTTAACACACCTGTCGGTGAAGGTTTCCGCAGCCTCAACGTGACTCTACGCCAAGTCTTTGATCTCTATGCCTGTATTCGTCCTATCAAGTACATTAAGGGAATCGAGTCCCCCGTCAAGCGTCCCGACCTTGTGGATATGTGCATTTTTCGAGAGAACACCGAAGATGTTTACGCTGGTATCGAGTTCAAGTCCGGTTCCGCCGAAGCCAAAAAACTGATTGAATTTCTCGCTGACGAAATGGGCGCAAAAGTGGACATCACCGCAGGTATTGGCATCAAGCCCATCACCCCGGCTGGTTCCAAGCGTCTCGTTAAGAAGGCTATTGAATACGCCATCGAAAAGAACAAGCCCTCTGTCACGCTCATGCACAAGGGCAACATCATGAAAACCACCGAAGGCGGCTTCCGCGCCTGGGGTTACGAACTGGCCGAAGAAGAATTCAAGGGCACAGTCGTCAGGGAAGGCGAAGCTGGCGACGGTATCATCATCAATGATCGCATCGCCGATGCCATGTTCCAGAACACGCTCATGTACCCGGAACAATATTCTGTCATCGCCACCACCAACCTCAACGGCGACTATATTTCCGATGCACTCGCTGCACAGGTCGGCGGCCTTGGTCTTTCCCCGGGCGTCAACATGGGTGACAATCTCGCTTTCTACGAAGCAACCCATGGTACCGCACCGACTATCGCAGGTAAAGATCTGGCCAACCCCGGTTCTCTTCTTCTTTCCGGCACCATGATGCTCGAACACATCGGTTGGACCGAAGCCGCAGCGCTTATTCACGCCTCCGTGGAAAAATCAATCGCCGCCAAAAGAGTCACCATCGACCTCGCCGCCCAGATCGAAGGCGCCGAGCAAGTCGGTTGTCAGGAATTCGGCGAGATTCTGCTGAGCAATCTATAAGATCAATACAAGAACGAGCAAAAGCCGCTCTGCCTCTATTGGCAGGGCGGCTTTTTTGTCGGTAACTGTTGAAATTCAGAACTTAGACCACTTTTCAGGTTGCCAAAACTTGTGCCGTTTACTAAGTGAGTTGGATGCCTGAAACAGATAAAAAAATTCTCATACTGGGTGTCGGTAATATCATCTTTACTGATGAGGGATTCGGCGTCCGAGTTGCTGAGGAATTGGATCAGAAATATCAGTTTTCCGAGAACGTTGACATCCTCGAC
>JAFLJT010000167.1 GCA_022712855.1 Pseudodesulfovibrio sp.
TGCGAAGAATGGGATTCCGGTCACCTTTGTCCTGACTGACTGGCCGGGGACATTGCAGATGATTCGTGATGGCAAAGCCGATGTTCATGGCGGCCTTTATTTCAACGAAGAGCGCGATGAATTTCTTGATTTTGCCAGTCCATTTTTTGAAATGGAGGCAGCTCTTTTTGTTCGTAAAGGGCTTGGAATCCAATATGTCGCGGGTCTTGGGAATCGGCCTGTTGGGGTTTTGGAGAAAGGTTTTTCTGAGTTCTATTTGCGAAAAAATTACCCTGAGTTAAATCTGCTTCCTTTCAAGACGTCCCGACATATGGCACAGGCTGCCGTGGGCGGTGACGTTGATGCTTTGTTGACGGAGTATACAACGCTTATTCATCAGTTGGGTGCCGTTGCCAAGGTGGATGACTTTATTCCTCTCAAGACCTTGTATGCTCACTCTTTACGCCCTGCAGTAGCAGCAGGGAACGAAGAACTGCTCAACATTATTGAAGAAGGGGAAGCCAAACTCTCTTCCCGTGATTTTGAGCGTATTTTCAGCCGCTGGACTGTTGCAAAGCCACTGTTTAATTCTTGGGTACTTCCGGCAGTGGGCTTAGGGGCACTTTTCACAGGTGTCCTCGCATGTCTGTTTTTCAATTTGAAGAGACGGCGTCAGTAACACGAAGCTCCTTTTAGGCGTGTAGTTATCTGCCTGGACAGTCGGAACCCTGAACTGTATCGTCACCACCCGGATCGTTTCGGGTGTTTTTTTATTTTGAAGGATGATAACTGCCACCATGCCCAATTTGCTTCTTCTCGCACTTCTTGCCACATTCCCGGCCCTTTCAACTGACATGTATTTGCCCGCCATTCCGACGTTACAGAAGATCTGGGGTATCTCACTGCCTGAAGCCAATCTGTCGTTGGTGGTCTTTTTCATCGCATTCAGTGGCTTTTTGCTCATCCATGGACCGTTGTCAGATCGGGTTGGACGACGGCCTGTTCTGATCTATGGCATTTTGCTTTTCATAGTCGGGTGCGGACTGTGTGCCGTGGCCAATTCCATTACCTTTCTTATTTTGGCGCGAGTGGTTCAGGCGGCTGGTGCCGCTGCTGCATCGGCTTTGTCCTTGGCTCTGTGTAGGGATTTGTACGAAGGAGAGATGCGGCAGAAGATGATGGCCTACATCGGGGTTATTCTGGCTTTTAGTCCCATGCTCGCGCCGTCCCTTGGCAGCGTGATGCTTCTGGTTGCATCGTGGCGGTGGATATTCGTCTGTCAGGCCGGACTTGCCTGCATTGCGCTCTATGGGGCGTTTTGGCTCAAGGAACCGCTGACAGAATTTACCGCCGGTGGTGCCCTTGCTGTAGCAGGGAGGTATATTCAGGTTCTCAAGAATAAACGGTTTGCGGTGCTGGCCTTTGCCTTTGCCATGATAACCTTGCCGCATTTTGCGTTCATAGGCGGTTCGCCGGATATCTTTATTACTGGTTACGGCGTGAGCGAGCAGCAGTTCGGGTATTATTTTGGCATCAATGCTCTTGGAGTACTGCTTGGCTCTTTTGCTTGCTCCCGTTTGACCGGGCGTGTGAAACCGGGACGCTTGCTTTTGGTTTCGCTGGCTGGAGTTTTCTCTGCTGGAATCCTGATGTTGTACCTTGGTGGCCTGACACCACTGGCTCTTTCTATCCCCATGTTTTGCATTACGTTTTTCATAGGTTTAAGCCGTCCCATCAGCAACAATATGATATTGGAACAAGTGGATAAGGATATTGGCGCAGCATCGTCCGTGCTGACGTTCGAGATTTTCTTTGTGGGTGCCATGAGCATGGAACTCATTGCGCTGGACTGGCCGTCCAAGCCCATGGTCATAGGCTCCATGGCACTTATCGGTGCAATTGTTCCTCTGTGCGGGCTTGTTCTGTTGCGAACGTTTATGCGTCAGCCCACAGTTTCCAGATAAAAATATATCGAATTTGTTTTTCTCTCCATCGTAGTGGAATGCTTTCTTTCTTGTGTTGATTCAACGCTCTTTGCAGCGTGAGTCATTACACGCGTGAGGGACTGAGTATTGCCATTTTCCCGCAAGGGGAGTACTGCTATGCGCAGTTTAATAAAGAGGTTGGAGATCAATGAAGCGCCACTTTTCGATGGTGACGATACTGTTTGTCGTCGTATCATTTCTTATAATTACCGATTCCAATGCATCGGATGAATTGTTTGCTCCCTACCGGGAGAACGGTATTATTGTGGCGCAAGAGGCAGGCATGGCTCCCATGTCCTTCAAGGAAGTTAATGGAGCTGCCAAAGGATATGTCGTTGATCTGTGGCGTAAATGGTCAGCCGAAACAGGCATTCCGGTTCACTTTTATCTGGTTGACTGGGCTGATACCCTGACCGCTGTTCGTGATGGTAAAGCTGATGTCCATGGCGGCTTGTTCTACACGGAAGAACGGGACAAATTCCTTGATTACAGCCTGCCTTTTTTTCCCTCCAAAGGAGGGCTTTTCGTAAAGAATGGCTCCTCTATTACTGACTTTTCACAACTGGACGGGAAGCCTGTGGGCGTTATCGAAAAAAGTTTTTACGATAACTACATGCAGGACGCTTTTCCGGCGATGAAGCCAGCGCGGATAAAGACGGCTGCGCAGCTTGTCGAAGTGGCTGCTTCGGGCGAAGTCGAAGCCTTTTTGGCGGACTATCCCACTTTGATGTATCAGATCGGTTCCATGGGGAAGGCCAAAGATTTCAGGGTGGTCCAGTTCGTTTCAGAACAAGAGTTCCGCGCAGCGGTCGCCGAAGGTAATGATGAGATTTTGGCCGTCGTTGAAAAAGGGCTGACTCTTATTGATCAGTCCGAACGCAACATCCTTCTTGATCGGTGGATCATTGGCGAAGAGAAAGAGAAGAATAGCTGGTTGCTACCAGTGATATGGATCAGTGTTTTCAGCTTGTTGATCGCGGTTTTGGTCCCGTTTATTACCAGTAAATTCCGCTATTAATCTGCGCATCTTTCTGTCAGGAAATCCCTGACGCGTTTTTCCGACCAATACATATTGCCTGCTCCGTTGAGGACAAAGCCGACATGCCCGCCATGTTTCGGCATCTCTAGCATGAGGTTCGGGTTGGCCTTGGCCTCGTCCACTGGATAACACTTGTTCGGCAGGAAAGGGTCGTCCTGAGCATTGACGAGCAGGGTGGGGACAGCCACGGACGTGAGAAATTGTTTGCTGCTCGATTGCCTGTAGTAGTCGGCAGCATCGGCAAATCCATTGAGCGGTGCGGTGTAGCGATCATCAAAGTCGCGAAGGGATCGGATGCCTTTCAACTGCTTTGGGTCTACCTGATTTGGGAAGATCTCCCCTTTTGCCTGCACCTTCTTGCGCAGACCAGTCATGAAATATTCCAAGTAGATACGCCTGGATGGGCGGGCGATGACCAGTTCCGTTGCCGAGAGATCGCAGGGGACGGAAAATGTGGCGGCCGCGGAAACCTGTGGTGGGACCCGATCCGGTGCTTCGCCCAAATATTTGAGAATTTGGTTACCGCCCATGGAGAAGCCGATGAGGACCACCTCGTCGTAGCTGCCATTTTTCAGGCAATGGGTGATGACCGAGTGAATGTCATTGGTCTCGCCGGAGTGGTAGGAACGGGCCAGCTTATTCACTTCACCGCCACAGCTTCGCTGGTTCCAGCATACTGCGTCGTAGCCTTGTTCCGTCACCATTCGCGCCATACCCAATACGTATTTCTTCAGGGAGTGCCCTTCCAAACCATGGCTGATGATGGCCAGTTTCCGCGTTTGGCCGCTGCGACTTGCATGGCGGTCCATGGTCAAAAAGTCGTTGTCCGGTGTGTTGATACGTTCGCGTGAAAAGGCCTTGGCCTGTGGCGTGGGGCGAAACAGTGGCGGGTAGAGTGTCGCGATGTTGCCGTTGCGAAAGAGAATGGGCGGCAGGTAGTCGGGTGTGGTGAGAACAGGCATGGCAAAGGATGTACGTCCAAGGCGGCGCGATGTCAAAGTGCGCAGGGTGCGTGAAATCTATTTGCTTATGCCGGGCAAGGGCTTATAGTTTTTTAGAAGGTGGGGCATGAGACCCTGCTAATTAGGAGTGAATGTGTCGCTTTTCGAATCTGTCGATAGAGAGAATTACGCTGATGTCATGTTGTGGGCGTTGAATGAGACTCGGGACACCCCCCTGTCCAAACGAGACGTGGTCCTCATTCGGTACGATATCCCCGGGCTGGCTTTAGCCGAGGCTGTGTATACGCGACTTATGGAAGCGCATCTCATGCCGGTGCCCATTGCCATGCCGACGCCGTACATGGAGATGGAACGTTACCTTAATTCCAGCTTTGGGCAGCTAGTGTTTCAGCAGCCCGGTCTGGCTGAAATGTATACTCGGGCTGCCGGGGTCATCAATATTCTGGCTCCTGAAGACCTGACCCATCTGCAAACTGTTGATCCTCGAACCATTGCCGAGGCCCGAAAAGCGGATTCTGCCAATCGACAAATTTTACAACGGCGCAAACAGTCCGGCGTGCTGGGTTGGACCACCTGCATTTATCCCACCGAGGCACTGGCTGCAGCGTCTGGCATGACCATCGAAGAATACGCCTATGCTTTGCAGCGGGCCTGTTGGCTGAATATGCCCGATCCCGTCAAGGAATGGCGCCGGCTCAAGCGAGACGTTGGCGAGGTTTGCAACTGGCTCGATTCTCTTGAAATAAAGAGTCTGCGCGTGGAGTCAGAGAACATTAACCTCACGGTGCCGTTGGGCGAAAATCGACGTTTTGTGGGTGTCGAGGGGGCCAATATCCCTGGCTATGAAATTTACTTTGCGCCCGATGCTCGTGGCGTGAATGGCACCTATTATGCGGATCAAGCCACCTTGCGTTACGGCCATCTGGTCATTGGTGCGTCTATCGATTTTTCTGACGGCATTGCAACCCGCGTGGAAGCTGAGCGTGGTGAAGTCTTTTTGCAAAACCAGATGTACTCCGATTCCGGCGCTCGTCGGGTAGGCGAGTTCTCCCTGACGGACAAGCGGTTCTCTCGCGTGGACAAGTTTATGGCGCACACTCTTCTTGATGAGAATTATGGTGGTGAGCATGGCAATTGCCACATCGCCCTCGGTGGGTCCGTTGTGGAGAGTTTTACTGGGCCGACCGAAATGTTGTCCCCGGAACTTGAATACGAGCTTGGTTTCAACGCCTCGGATATGCATTGGGACTTGGTCAATACGCAGCCAAAGCGTGTGACTGCAATGCTCAAGACGGGCAAGCCCACGCTGATTTATGAGAATGGCGAATTTAGAATCTGATTGTTTTCTTTCTTTCTTTCTCTCTTTCTTTATCTTTTTCCACTGGGATTATATCCCGTGTCTTTGATCCATAAATGGGGTAATTCCCTATTGTGTTTTTGCTCTTTTTTGACTTTTGTCATTAGCCAGTTTGCAAAAGATTCATATGTGTGTGGAAAAGGGGTTACATGGAGCCGCGAAAAAGCAAAAGTTTGTTTTTACTCAAGTCGTGTGAAGAAGAACTACGGGACCTAGCAGCAAAGAAGAAGTCTGAAACCAAAAGTTTTTATGTCGTCAGAACGAATGATGAAATCGTCAATAAATATGGCGACATCGTTTATGACTTTGTGGATAAACCGAGTGTTTTCCTTCTAATCACCCCTGATAAGGGTTTTTATCAGGTGTTCAAGAGTGCCATTTGTCAGGCCTTGGGCATTGATCCGGTCTTTATCCAGGTTGTTGCAGACGTCGGTCGCGCTGCAGACCTGCTCGCTTTCTTTACCGAAAAGGGAATTACCCCTTTTGTCTTCATGGAGTATTCTCTCAACGCTGAACTGACACTGTCGTTCATGCGATATATTCGTGCGGCCTATGAGGATACGAAGGTTGTCATTCTCTCGCGCGAGTTGAGCAGGGATCGTCTCTTTCAATTCTTTGAGGATGGGGCGGATTCCTTCCTGCAAAAACCGACCAGCATCAATTCCATTATTTCCAAAATTGCATTCATGGTCCAACCGCAGAGTGAGGCTGATGCTCTTGTGGAAGAGGCTCGTGAGCATGTGAAGTGTAATCGATTCGAGGAAGCACTGGTCGTGGCTGAAGAAGTCCTTGGTAAATGGCCGAAAAATGCCGCAGCCATGGTGGTTTACGGAGATGCCAAAAATGGCCTCGCCCTGCGAGAGGAGGCTTTAAGCGCGTACACGAAAGCCGAGAGGAATTCGAATCACTATCTTGAGCCGTTGCAACGAATAGTCAAAATCCACACAGAAGATGGTAATTTTCATGGTGTTTTAAAATACCTTAAAAAATTAGACACCTTATCTCCCCTCAACTGTACGAGGAAAATCAAGATTGGTGAGATTCATTTTTCCCAGGGAGATCAGGGCACGGCTCAGGAATATTTTGACAACGCCATTACTTCGGCCAAGGAAGAAGCACTGGCCGTCGTGGGCGAGATGACGTTGGATATCGCGGAAATGGTGGCAAAGCATGACCCGAAACTCGCAATAAAATACTACCGCAAGTCACTTGATTTTGTGAAGAGCTCCAAGAACCAGATGGCCATGACTGTCTATAACCGACTTGGCATTTCCTTACGCAAACAGGGAATGTGGGCCGAATCGGTTGAAGCGTATGCCGAAGCTGCCAGTTTTGCGCCCAATGATGAAAATATTCAGTACAACATGGGGCTGGCCTATGCCGAAGGTGAAAGCTTTGCCAAAAGTGCAACCTGCATGGTCAACGCTATGGTGATAAACCAAGATATTTACAAGGGAAAAGCTGAATTGTCTTACCAATTCAGTTCAATTTTCGTCAAAGCTCGGATGACTCGGGAAGCAACGATTGCATTGACTTACCTCAAGGAAATTTCGCCTGGGTACAAGGATTCCGAAGAGCTTTTGGCGAAAGTTGCAGGTACTGGCGATGCTGTGGGTAAAGCTGTCGCAAGCACTGAAAGCGGTTACGATTTACGCTTTTAACGCTAAGATATTCCCCGAGAAGGGGGGCATTTAGCCTTCTTTATTTTAGACCGGTTTCCGCCTTTCTTGGTCTCATAATGATTATCTCTCACTCTTCGTACATTCTCTTTGTGTTTCTGTTTGTTCCTGCTATTATGGAAAGAACCTGCGTTAGCTGGGAGGTTTCCATGGAACAAAGGCAGAGTAAAAGTTTATATGTCCTCAAATCATGTCAGGACGAACTGAAAGATCTTGAGGCAAAGAAAAAGTCTGAAACCAAGAATCTGTATGTAGTCCGGACAGATGATGAAATCGTCAATAAGTATAGTGATATCATCTATGATTTCATTGATACTCCTGGCGTGTTCGTTTTGATATCGCGCGACAAAAATTTCTATCAGACATTCAAAGCTGCCATGAGTCAGGCCCTGCATATCGAACAGGAGTTTGTCCAGGTTGTTTCCAGCATCTCCCGGGCCACAGAACTGCTGCAATTCTTTTCGGAAAAAGATATCAAGACGTTTGTATTCATGGAGCATTCTCTGGATTCAGAGGTGACAGTTTCATTCTTGCGCTACATTCGTGCCGCTCATAAAAAAATGAAGGTCGCCATTCTCTCTCGTGAATTGAGCAGGGACAGGCTTTTTCAATTCTATGAAGATGGAGCGGATTCTTTCCTGAAAAAGCCGGTCAGCGTCAACTCGGTCATTACCAAAATTGCCTTCATGCTCAAGCCGCAAACTGAGGCCGATTCTCTGGTGGAAGAAGGTCGAGAGCATAATAAGAGCAACCGATTCAACGAGGCTCTGGAAGTGGCCCGAAAGGTTCTTGCCAAGTGGCCCAAGAACGCCGCTGCCATGGTGGTCTATGGCGATGCCCAAAAAGGCCTTGCCCACCGGGATGAAGCGCTGAGTGCCTATACCAAGGCTGAGATGAATTCTGAAAATTACCTGGAGCCACTGCAGAAGATCGTCAAGCTTCATTCCGAGGATGCCAATTCGCATGATGAATTGAAATACCTTAAGAAGTTGGATGCCTTGTCGCCGCTTAATTGCAACCGGAAGCTCAAGATCGCGGAGCTACACTTTGAAGAAGGCGATCCGAAGTCTGCCGAGGCGTATTTCGATAATGCCATCACATCAGCTCAGGAAGAAGCGCTGGCCGTGGTCGGAGAAATGTCTCTTGATATTGCGGAGATGGTGGCAAAGCATGACCCGAAGTTGGCGGTCAAATATTACCGTAAATCCCTAGATTTAGTGAAGAGTTCCAAAAGCCAGTTGGCTATGAATATTTATAATCGGCTCGGTATTTCCTTGCGCAAACAAGGGTTGTGGCAGGAGGCTGTTGAAGCCTATAGTGAGGCCGCTCGGTTTTCACCAAAGGATGAAAACATTCAGTACAATCTGGGTCTTGCGTATTTTGAGGGTGAAAAAAATGACGAGAGCGCGAGAAGAATGACGCAGGCATTGCTCATTA
>JAFLJT010000254.1 GCA_022712855.1 Pseudodesulfovibrio sp.
TGCGAGAATTTCTTCACGTCGATGTTATACTTCTTCACCTTGTAGTTGACGATTCGGTACGAGACGCGCAGGTCGCGGGCCGATTGCAGCATGTTGCCGCCTGTCTTTTTCAGTGAATCCACCAGCAGTTCCTGTTCGAACTTGGCAACCGCCTCGCCAAAGGAGAGGTTGGTGCCTGTGGCCGAGCTTTCTGCGGATTGCAGCGTGGGCGGCAGGTGGTACGTACGGATCACCGCTTCCTCGCACAGCAGGACCGCGCGTTCCATGCAGTTCTTTAATTCACGCACGTTGCCGGGCCAGTGATACATGATCAACAGCTCGATGGCGGGTGTGGAGATGCGCTTTACTTCCTTGCCGTATTCATCGGCGAAGCCGGCCAGGAAGTGTTCTGCCAGGGGCAGGATGTCCTCGCGGCGCTCACGGATGGGCGGAATGAAGATGGGGAAGACGTTGATTCTATAGTATAAATCCTCGCGGAACAGGCCTTTCTCCAGCAGCTCTTCCAGCGGCTGGTGGGTGGCGCAGATGAGGCGGGCGTCAACAGTGATCGTTTGTTCAGAGCCGACGCGTTGGATTTCTTTTTCTTGAATGGCGCGCAGGACTTTGGCCTGTGCGTCCAAGGATAATTCACCGATCTCGTCGAGAAACAGGGTTCCCTGATCCGCTATTTCAAACAGACCGCGTTTGGTCTGGAATGCTCCGGTGAATGCGCCTTTCTGGTGACCGAACAGTTCGGACTCGATGAGTTCGGACGGCAGGGCCGCGCAGTTGAGGCGGATGAGCGGCATGTCAGCACGTGGGCTGGAGGAATGGATGGCCTCGGCCAACAGTTCCTTACCCGTGCCGGATTCGCCACGCAGTAATGCGGTTGCCCGGCTTGGTGCTACCTGACCGGACTGCCTGAGCACGAGTTTCATGGCCTTGGATGCAGCCACAAAATCTTTGGGCGGGGTCGCTTCCTTGCCGCCCATCAAGCTCTGAGTGAGCAGATGGTTTTGGGTCGCCATCTCCTCCTGCAACTGGGCCACATGACCAGCGATGATGCCAGCCACGACTTCGAGGAACTGACGGTGGGCCGCCATGTCGTCTGCCGGGATGAGCGGTACGTCAACGGACAATGCGCCGATGACTTCCTGCTCTTCAGCGCGGCGGTTGATCACCGGAACGCAGATGAAGCCGAGCTTTTTCAACTCGTCTTCGGAGCGACCGAATGCCTTGTTCAGGAACTCGGGATCGTCGGACATGCGCGGTACGGAGATCGGTTCGCCGGAGTCGAAAACGCGACCGATGATGCCGCGTCCGGGGGAATATGTAACATCGTCAACCTGGGCCGGACTGTACGTGAGCGAGAGTTTTAGGTTCTCGGTCTTGGGGTCCATGATGACCATGAACGCCCGAACGTACTCCATGTCTTTCGCCAGGAGTTTAAGCAATGAATTCAAGGACTCCTCAAGCGGTGCGTCCCGCTTCAGCGTCTCCTGCACGACCTTGAGCGTGTTCAGGTAGCTGTGTTCTGAGGTGTCTTGGTTTTGGTGAGCCATAATAGTTCTCTTTACAATCTTTGTTCCGATTGCTGTGGGGATTGTTCAGAAAGTGCCAGGTGCGAGGCGCAAGGAAAATTCAAGATCGAAGCGTATTCCGATACGCGAGAGTTTGAATTTTCCGCAGCAACGAAGCAGATGGTGCTTTATGGACAATTTCCTCTAAGCGTCCAAAGCAGCGACGCCAAGCTCCACGGCTTTGAGGTTAACGGCCTGAATCTTCTCAGGCAGGTTCGCCTTGATGGTTGCTACAAGGGCCTCGGGGCCAAAGGGCAGTTCGCCAGCGGCGCACATGGCGGCGAGCATAGCGACGTTACCCGCCTGAACTGCGCCTGCTTCGAGGCCGATGGACTGGCTTGCCATGAAGTATGCCTTGTCCGTGCAGGACATGACTTCCTTCTTGATATCCTCGATGGAGGGACTTTCCAGTTTGCCCATGGCAACGGACAGAGGCGGCATGAACTCGGTGCTGGAAACAACCAGACCACCGGGTTTCAGGTATGGCATGGCGCGGACAGTTTCCATGGGCTCGAAGCCGATGAGAATGTCTGCTTCGCCGTGGCCGATCTTGGGCGATTTGCAGCCGATGAGGACTGTGGATTCAACAACACCGCCACGCTGGGCCATGCCGTGAATTTCGCCAGATGTGACGGGCAGTCCCTGGCTCAGCACGGTCTGTGCGAGCAGGGTGGTGGCGGTCAGGGTTCCCTGTCCGCCAACGCCTGTCATGAATATACGAATGGGCTTGATATCACTCATGTTAGCTGCCCCTCTTCTTCGCTTTGATATGTCCGCAAACTTGCAGGCAGAGCATGCAGCCGTTGCAGAGAATCGGATTTACAGCAGCCTTGTCGCCATCTTTGTACATGGCGGGGCAGGCAAGCTTGTCCAGACAATTGAACTGGCCGTCGCAGGAGTCGGCTACGTAAGCCACCTGCGGGGCGACCTTCTTGTAAACGCGGCGGGTAAAGAGCGGACATGGCTCTTTGGCGATGAGGACACGGACGCCCTTCATGGCCTTGAGCTCTTCGAAAGCAGCCAGCGTCTTCTTCTGATTGAAGGGATTGACGTTGCGTATTTCCGAGACGCCGAGTCCGCGAACAGCACTTTCGATGCTCAGCGGATGGTCGTTATCACCGAGGACAGTCTTGGACACGCCGGGATGCGGCTGATGGCCAGTCATGGCTGTGGTCCGGTTGTCGAGGACAACCACAAGAATGTCATGTTCGTTGAACACTGCGTTGGCGATGCCGGTCAGGCCGGAGTGGAAGAACGTGGAGTCGCCGATGAAAGCAACCGCAGTCTGGCCAGAAGCCTTGGCAACACCACCGCCAGCCGGGATGGATGACCCCATGCAGATCAGGAAGTCAGCCGCCTGGAGGGGGGGCAGAATGCCCAGTGTGTAGCAACCGATGTCAGAAGAGTAGACAGCGTCGTCGCCGAAGACCTTCTTGGCTGCGAAATAGGTGCCGCGATGCGGACAACCGGGGCAAAGATTCGGTGGGCGCATGGGGAGTTCGTCATGAGCGCAGGAGATAGGCGGCTTCGGTGTGATGCCGACCATCTCGCGGATGGCGTTCTCGACCATGGTGACCGTGAACTCGCCGTTGCGGGGCAGAACGTCCTTGCCGAGGATCGTGGTGTCCAGATCGTTCTTCTGGATCAATATACGAAGCTCGTTCTCAACGATGGGCTCCAGTTCCTCGACAACCAGCACGGTCTTCACGGACTTCATGAAGTCGAGACACATGGTCTCGGGCATGGGGTTGGAGAAACCGAGTTCGAGCACTTTAACCTTGTCGGTCAGGCCAGCGTCTTCCAGAGCGTCGGCCACATATGCGCGGCTGATGCCGGAGCAGATAATGCCGAATTCGCCGGAACCGGAGACGGTGTTGTACGGAGAATTTTCCGCTTCCTCGCGCAGTGCTTCCATGCGTTCCAGCAGAGCAACGTGCATGGGCCGGGCAAACGCCGGGATGGGCACGAACTGGGATGGGTTGCGCTTGAAGCCCTCAGCCTTACCCGGATCAGGGGCAGGGCCGAATTCCACAGCGCCGCGCAAGTGATTGACGCGGGTGGTGGTGCGAAGGAGCAGCGGTGTTTTGTATTTCTTGGCGAGCAGCAGGCCGTCGCGGGTCATGTCCTTGGCTTCTTGTGCCGTGGACGGCTCGAAGACAGGCATGCCAGCAAGGCGGGCGTAGTAGCGGTTGTCCTGCTCGTTCTG
>JAFLJT010000069.1 GCA_022712855.1 Pseudodesulfovibrio sp.
GGCGATACCCAGGGCGACCAGATGGAAACCCCGGTTAACCCGATCACTGGCACCGTGTTTGAGACTGCAGCAGCTACAAAGATGGTTCATATTGCCGAGTTCACTGCCGACTTGATCAAACACGGCAAGCTGAACCTCGACAAGAGCCGCAACGATCACTTGCGCGTCACCTTCCATGACTCCTGCAACCCTGCCCGAGGCATGGGTATGCTGGACGAGCCGCGTTATGTTCTCAAGTCTGTTTGTAACAATTTCTTCGAGATGCCGATTGGCACCATCCGCGAGCAGACATTCTGCTGCGCTGGCGGTTCCGGTCTGAACACCGAAGAGATTCTGGAAATTCGTCTTCGCGGCGGCCTGCCTCGCGGCAACGCACTGAAGTACGTCCAGGACAAGCACGCTGTGAACACCATGGCTTGTATCTGCGCCATTGACCGCGCCACCCTGATTCCGCTTGCGGATTACTGGGCTCCGGGCGTCGGTATCTGTGGTGTCCACGAACTGGTTGCCAACGCACTGGTCCTCGAAGAGGGCGAAGAGCGTAAGATGGACTTCCGTCTGGAAGCCCTGCCCGGTTTCGAGGACGAAGATGACGATTGGACTCCCCCGAACATGGAGGATGCGTAGATGAAAATGCATTACGGAGTCCCGATCATCGTCGGTCTGGCCATCTTCATCGGCGCACTCTGTGCACCGTTTGTGATCGGCAAGGCAGTGACGCATGAATACAAGGGACCAGAACTCAAAATGCCCGTGGGCGAAAAAGAGTGCATCGAGTCCAAAGAGTTCATGCGCGCAGAGCACATGGTACTCCTGAACGACTGGCGCGACTGGGCCCTGCGTGACGGCAAACGTACCTACACCAACCATGCTGGCAAGGAGTTTCAGATCTCCTTGCAGAATACTTGTATGGAGTGCCACAAATCCAAGGCCGACTTCTGCGACAAGTGTCATGCTGACGCTGGTGTCACTCCCTATTGCTGGGATTGTCACATTCAGCCGGAGGGTTTGAAATAATGAAGAATAACAGAAGAGCCTTCATCAAACTTGCCGGTATTGCCGCAGCAGGTCTTGCCATCGCCCCCAAGGTCATGGCATCCGGCGGCGCATCTCCGGTCAAGAAAAATGCACATGGCATCGATGCAAAGCATTGGGCCATGGTCATTGATACGGCCAAATTGAACACCGAAGGCGCTATCGAAAAGCTCGCCGGCATCTGCCACTCGATCCACAATGTCCCCTCAATTGAAGGCAAGCAGGAAATCAAGTGGTTGTGGTCTGACGAGTACAAGCACACCTTCACAGAGCAGGAAAACCCGTACCTGAGCGAAGACGTTCACGAACGTAGTTTTGCTCTGCTGTGTAACCATTGTGAGCACCCGTCCTGCGTTCGTGTTTGCCCCACAAAGGCAACCTACAAACGCCCTGACGGCATCGTGGCCATGGACTACCATCGTTGTATCGGTTGCCGATACTGCATGGCAGCCTGCCCATACGGTTCCCGCTCCTTCAACTGGGGCGAACCCCGTAAGAACCTGGACCTCACCAAATTGAATGTTGAGTTCCCCACCCGCATGCGCGGCGTCGTCGAGAAGTGTAACTTCTGCGTCGAACGTCTTGCTGAGGGCAAGCTTCCCGCCTGTGCGGAAGCCTCTGATGGCGCGATCATCTTCGGCGATCTTACCGATCCCGAGTCCGATGTACGCAAGGCCTTGCGCGAGCGGTTCACCATTCGTCGTAAACCCACTGCTGGCACTGAGCCCAGTGTTTACTACATCATATAGGGGGGAATCAGAATGCTTGAATTAGCTCTCAGAGGTTCCAAAAGATACTATGCCTGGCTGGCCTTCCTGATGGTCCTGATTGGTATCGGATCCATGGCTTACCTGAATCAGCTTATGGTCGGTTTGGAAACAACCGGCATGGGCCGTGACGTCTCTTGGGGATTTTATATCTCCCAGTTCACGTACTTGGTTGGTCTGGCTGCCTCCGGCGTCATGATCGTGCTGCCCCACTACTTCCACAACTATAAGGCCAACAAACACATGGTCATCTTTGGCGAGTTTATGGCCATTGCTGCCTGTATTATGTGTTTGCTGTTCATCGTTGTGGATATCGGTCAGCCGACTCGTATGCTGAATGTCATCCTGCACGCTACTCCCAACTCCGTCCTGTTCTGGGATATGCTCGTTCTGAACGGCTATCTCGGTCTGAACCTGATGGTTGGTTGGCTCTGCCTGCAAGCTGATCGCAACAACCTGCCTCACCCGAAGTGGCTTAAGCCCTTCATTTACACGTCCATCATTTGGGCCTTCTCCATTCACACCGTGACAGCGTTCCTGTACCAGGGCCTGCCCGGCCGCCACTACTGGCTCACCGCCATTCTGGCTGCCCGCTTCCTGGCATCCGCATTCTGTGCCGGTCCTGCCATCCTCCTCTTGGTGATGATGGTTGTTGAGAAGTTCACCTCATTCAAGATGGCAAAGAACGCACTCAAGACTCTGGTCAAGATTATTGCTTACGCCATGTGTGTAAACATGTTCTTCTTCGGCCTGGAAGTCTTCACCGCCTTCTACTCCAACATGCCGGGTCACATGCATCCGATCGTATACCTGTTCGCTGGCGACCACGGTCATCACGAAATGGTTGCGCTCATGTGGACCTTCATCGGCTTGGCAGCACTCGCAATCACTTTGCTGGTCACTCCCAAGCTGCGCAATAACATGAAGCTGTTGCCGTACACCCTGATCATCCTCGTGGTCGCCACATGGATCGACAAGGGCCTCGGCCTGCTCATCGGTGGACTCAGTCCCAATCCGTTCGGCGGCATCACTCCCTACTGGCCTACCGGTAAGGAACTGCTGGTCTCCATGATGGTTTACGCCATCGGAGCGCTCATCGTGACCGTTCTGTTCAAGATTGCCACCGATGTAAAAGAAGAGATGGGACACTCCCAGGCACTGGCCTGTGGTTGTTCCTCAGAAGACAACTGCGATTGCGCAGCAGAGGCCGAGGCCGCTGCTGAAGCTGCTGCAACTGTCGAGGCCTAAGGGTCTCACGGCTGACAAGCCTAGCCACTGTAACGTCACCTCGTTAGGCTAATACGGCTCATTAAGAGGCCCGCTCCAAATTGGAGCGGGCCCTTTTTGTTT
>JAFLJT010000361.1 GCA_022712855.1 Pseudodesulfovibrio sp.
TCGCCCACCGGACGCGTGGCGGTCACGGTGAGAATAAATTCATTGTCCGTTGAATCCACTTTAATGGATGTAACCGCATCTTTACCCGGGGTCACGACCACGGACTGAGGTAACTGTGTCGGCTTGGCAATGGGGGCAGGCTTGGTTTTTTTTGCCACAGTCGGTGCGACCTTGGCAGGCTCGGACTTTTTCGGCTCCGGCTCAAGAACGATCACTTCCGCTTCAGAAGCAGTGCTTTCGACTTCTGGCTCGACAACCGTGACTTCAACGTCCGGTTCGGCGGGAACATCTTCTTCGGGCGCTTCGGGTGGGAGAATGAGCGGCAACACCGTAGGGTCCACTGCCATGCGCACTTCGCCGGACTGGCCGCTCTTGGCAGCGTAACCCTGACCAGTGTGCAGCAGAAAGACCGCCAGAGCGATCAGTATGATCGTGCTGGTCAGTGCTGTACGATGTCCGCAAAATATCTTCATTCATATCCCCTAGTAATTACTCTGGTGGCATATACGGGAAATGGCAGTGAAAGGCAAAGCGTCCAACGTCCGATGCAGGGCGCCCAAAAACTGATTACATGTTCTCGTAAAACTCGATGAGATGTCCGGCCACGAGCTTGTCCGACCAATGGTTCTGCATGAACATGCGCCCCGCCTCGCCAACGGCCTGACAATGGGCGCGGTCGTTCTCCAGTTCGGTCAACCGTTGCTCAAGCTGTTTCTGGTCGTATGCCACTATCCATGGCAGATCATCGGTGCCAGCAAACCCGGCCACCTGTTTTCTGTTCCATTCATCAAGGCCCGCGATAACCGCCAAGCCCTGCGACAATCCTTCCAGACTGCTGACGCCATAGTATCCCTGCATATGATCGAACAGAACATGACACCGCCGTTTGCGGGCCAGACATTCGTCATTGGGAACGTCGTCTATCATGTCCACGTTCAACCGGATGCCCCGATTTTTGAGCCGCTTTACGGCCGCGAGAAATTCGTCAGTATTCTTCAGATCCTTGCGCGTGGGAGAATGGCAGACCCTGAGTTTTTCCTGCTCATCATACCGCCCGCCCATGGGCATAAAAAGCGGCTCGTTGATGGGCACCAAATTGGGCTGCCACGTCGCTTCGGGCAACTTTTTCATCAGATCCGGCGTACTCACCAGCAGGTTGTTTCGCCCGAGCTTCTTGTACTTCTGCCGGAACGATTCGGGGTTGGAACGAAAATCGTGATGCCCATGATGATGGTGAACGATGGCCTTGCCCTGCATATAATCAGCGGGCAGATGCTCCCCGAACATTTGCTGCTCATCACAGGTCATATGGAAATGAAAAACATCCGCTTCCTCCATGAGAATACGGACCTCTTCCATACCGTCCACACCGAGGTCGGGGATATGGAGATCTTTCTCCCATGAGTGAGTATAGCGAGTCTCCAGCGTGACCAGTCGGGCCGTGTGGTTGAAATGTCGGTTGATCGCCTTGCAGAACTGAATGGCAGTCCCAGCCGGGTCATTGATGGCGAACATAAGAATATTCATGACTATTTTTTCCCTGCGTAGACGATTTCCACATTCTCAAGATAGCTGCGGACCTCGGCGGCCAGTGATTCAGCTTCGGCAAGGTCACCCGCTTTTCCGGCAATCTCGATGGCCGCGCCCAGTTCGGTCAGTTTGGGAAAGCCATAGGAAGTTCCTGTGCCCTTGAGCTTATGACCGAGCATCCGCGTAGTGTTCGCATCATGATGTTTGATGCTCTGCTCCATTTCCTCAAGTTCCCTCCACCGTATATCGAAATACCGTGGCATGAGAGGCTCAAGGTCTGGGTCTATGACTATCTGAAATTTCTCCATGAACGGCCTGCCTACTGTTTCTTCATCGGGTCTTTTTCCACAGAATGGAGTTCCTCGGTCTTGTCACCGGACAAATCAAGCGCGTCAAAAATTTTGTCATCGGGCAAACGGACGGTAAAATCGTGCAGCGTGTCCAGCCGAGCAGTGGTGGGCGCCATGGCGCAATCAAGCACATGGCCGCCGCCCTGACGGTCCTTGGTCAGAAAATGCCAGTGAAAGCCGGGAACATTCACGCCTTTCACAAATGCGGGGGAATAATACCCCACAAGCGTGCCTTCGCCGGAAAACTGGACAACGTGCTGCTCTTTGACCACCTCGGCCAGTGGCTTGTACGGCGTGTTCTGTTTGGGAATGGCCCGTGCCTTGATGTGGGAGAATCGCCCGTCGATACGGATGGCGTAGAAAAGATTTTTCGAAGGAAGCCCTTTGGATACGGCGGCATTCAGCGCATCAAGAGAAACAACTTTATCGAGCTTGAGAATGGTGTCTTCCTGAAAAAATGAGACGGTGGCAAAGGGGATTTTCTCGGTATCAGCCGGAATATTCGCTTTACCGCCTGCGGCCACATGGTAGGCCTGCCCTTCGAGGACCACCAGTTCGCCGTCTATGCCATTAAGGGTGCCCAGTCCGAAGTCGCCCTTGAATTTGAGGTCTTTAAGCGTCATGTCGCCGTCGTACAACCCGGCCAGAAGTGCGTCGATGGTGGAGTATTGAAAAAGCGCGTCGCCAGCCCAAACGGGTTGACCCATGAGAAGGATGGACAGACCGAAGACTAGAAGTGAAAACCTGTGCAATGCCTGTCGCATGTTCATTATCCCCTTACAATTTGATGCCGATGGAACCTTTCGCAATATCATTTGCATCCATCCTCTTCAGCTTCTTGACCCACACCTCGCCGGTCTGCGAATGGAATAAGATCTTGCGCCCCTGACTACCGCCCACGTCTTCGACCTGAACATTGAGACGGGCAAAGCGCAGGAGCTTGCGAGCCATTTCAATATTGCGTCGGCCAATGTTGTACGAGCTGTTCGCCATACCCTGCACGGCGATACCGGAAGACCCGCCAAACATCTTGATAACGAGGTCTTTGCGGGGAACGCCAAGCTTGTCCATGGACTCAAGCATATTCTGCAAAGCGGTGTCGACAAAACGGCAGATCTGCGGCTCGTAGCCAGAGCGTTTGGCGTCCGAGCTGTCCGGGAGAAAAGCATGGCAGATAGTGCCTAGACCAAGCTTTGGTGCATTGAAAGTCACTGCAAGGCACGAGCCGAGCACTGTGGTCACCAGTGTCGGTTGGACGCCAAGAAAGCAGTCACCTGTTTGCAAAAACACTCGAGGGAGACCGTGTCCCAATCCTTTCATCTATTCATCCATATCACTTCAATTTGTACCATTCATTGCAGCCTTAGTTGTCCCCATCTACCAATCTGACCTCCACCTCTCGCCAAGTCAACCTCTGTATTCTCTCTTCTTGAGTTGGGCGGGTATGAATTGCGCGAGCGTGAGGGAGATCACACAGAGTACAACAGCGCCCATGAACACGGCCTTGTAATTCGCGATCCAGACCAGCCCACCCAGGACGGGGATGAACACGGCGGCAATGTGGTTGATGGTAAAGCCCACGGCCATGCCTGATGCAATGTCCTTGGGATCGGCAATCTTCTGGTAGAACGTCTTGATAGCCATGGAGAAGTTGAAAAAGACATTGTCCACCACGTACAGCGCTCCGGCCAGCAGTGCACTTTCGGTCAAGGCGTAGCCCATGAACACCAGCGTCAAGCTGGCGTATTCCAGCGTCAGCACTTTGCGTTCGTCAAATCTGTTGACCGCCTTGCCGATGAGCGGGTTCACGAAATAGTTGAGCACGTTGTTCAGCACGAACAGTATGGTGATCTGTTGGATAGTGTAATCGAACCGCTCCACCAGCAGGAAAACGGCGAAGGCCACGAATATTTGCCTGCGCGCCCCGCTCATGAAAGTCAGGGCATAGTACAGCCAATACTTGCGCCGAAAAACCATCTTCTTGTGCTGAGGCGGCAAGTCAGTTTGTGACGGATCTTGGGTGAATGCCCACAGGCCACAGACCACGGCTGCCGCGCCGAGGATGGCGAACATCTCGGTATACCCCATGTATTTTGCCATGACATAGATGGCACCGCCCACGATAATATTCGTCAACGCCTGCATGCTGCGTAAACGGCCCATGACCAGCGGGGCTTCGGTATGCGTGAAATATTGCAGGGTCAGCGACTGGTTCATGGTCTCGAAATAATGAAAACCGAAACTCATGATCAGGGTGGTGAACACGAGGCCCATAGTAGAGGGCAGAAATCCGGTGAGTGCCACGCCTAGCCCCAGGATTGAGACGGACAGGGCGGCCAGTTTGTGTTCACGAATAATGAGGATGACATAGAGGGCAAGCAGCGCCAGAAAGCCGGGAATTTCGCGCACAGACTGAACGATGCCGATATCCAGACCGGACAAACCGCCCACGTCCACAGCAAAGTTATTGAGCAGCGTACGCCAGCCCTGAAACCCGATATGGGCACCCACCACAAGGACGAGCAGGAAAATGTACATCCTGCGTTGTTTGAATGCGTCGGTCATTGAAGGTTCCTCAGGTAACGTATGGAAGGAATGTGCATGTGAGGTAAGCAGTCAGGGCCATTCCTAAAAATGTTATGAAAAAAAAGGTCGCACGCAGAAATTTCCAGTGAGCGAGATGATACAAAGTTATCAATAAGAATGGGGTAGACAAGGCGTATGCGTATTCCAACTCCATGGTAATAAAGGGAAATGGTATAATTATATCTATCAAGACTAACATAAGACCCATCAAAGTCGAAAGGATCGGTGAGAGAAAGAAGAACAACGCTGCATACACCATGAGACCTGCCACGGTCCCCAGCTTCCACAACCTGCTTTTCTGCTCGTTTGCTCTCTCCATCACCGCTCCTTGTGCGGAGACCACAATATGGCTTTGACACCGGAAAGATCAAGCGTAGAATCACCCGATCACAAACCCTGAACAAGCGATCCCCCATGAAACAGCCTCCTATCATTGTCAGCGCCTGCCTCGCAGGTATCTTCTGCCGTTACAACGGCGAAGTCGTCCCCTTTGAACCAGTGGTTCAGCTCGTCCGCGAGGGCCGCGCCATCCCGTTCTGCCCCGAAGTCTACGGCGGCCTGACCACGCCGCGCCTTCCCTGCGAAATACTCAATGACCGTGTCATCACTCCCGAAGGGGGTGACGTCACCAATGAATTCCTCCGTGGTGCCGAAGAAGGATTACACCTTGCGCAACTCGTCGGATGCACCGAGGCGATTCTCAAGGCCAATTCTCCATCATGTGGCTGCGGGATGATCTACGACGGAACATTCACAAGCACACGGATTCCCGGCAACGGCGTGTTCGCCGAGATGCTGCAGAACAACAGCATCACTGTGCGTAGCGAAGAAGACTTCGACGAATGACCGAATATTGCGGCCTGCCACTGACCATCAAGACGAACCCGCGCGCCAAGCGTGTGCTCGTCAAACTTGTGCCCGGCACAGGGCTGGTGGTGGTCGTTCCCAAAGGGTTCAGGCACAGAGATGTGCCGCCCATCCTTGATGAAAAACGGGGTTGGATCGAACGGACCAGCGCCACGATGGAAGCACGCGGCACCGACCTGAGCGGGCGTATGCCGGACCTGCCGGACACCATCGAATTTCGTGCATCAGAGCGAGTATATCAGGTCAATTACCTCGACCGCCCGGGCCGGATCACGCTGACGGAAAACGGCCCGCGGCTTATGGTACGCGGTCCTCTTGAAGACAAGGCCGCCGTGCTTGATGCCCTGCGCAAATTCACGGCCCGCAAGGCGCGGGAATTCATTCTGCCCCGGCTGGACGAGATGAGCCGCCGCCTGTCCATGCCGTATGAAGCGCTCCGGGTTCGTCGCCAGAAAACCCGCTGGGGCAGTTGCTCTGGCCGAGGAACGCTCAGCGTCAACGCCAAGCTTCTCTTCCTACCCGTCGAGTTGGTGGACCATCTTCTGCTCCATGAACTCTGCCATACCGAGCAGCTCAACCATTCCGCCCGCTACTGGAATCTGGTCGCCAAACACGAACCGAACTTCGCCCAGCTTGAAGACGATCTGAAACGGGGCAACCAGCATGTGCCGGGATGGTTCGGGTAAGTCTTTCCGCCTCATCGCATTTTCATCTTGAAGCAAGATGAAGAATTGAAATAAGAATATTTCAATAAAATGCATCAGAGCATCTAAAGCTTTTCAAGCATACGATGCTCTGAGATCACGGCATGGCAAATAGCACAAAGAGCCAAACACAACTTTATCTGTTAAATAAAGCTAACTTAAAAGTTTTGCAGGAGTCTTGAAAGTCTTTGATTTTGAGAGTGCTGTAGAATTGTTCACTGGTTAGGCGCAAAGGAAGTTCAAGACCGACGCGTACTTCCTGTACGTTAGGGTTTGAATTTCCTGAAGCAACGACGCCAGTGGGCAATTATGCAGTACTCTCGCCTATTACTTTACAAACCAACCCAATGCGCTCAAACTGAACTTCACTGAAATAGCATTGGATATTGATCATGAAAAAACGACTGCTTCTTCATATATGTTGTGGGCCCTGCTCCATTACGACACTCAAGACACTTCTTGGGCAGGACTATGAAATCACCGGGCTGTTCTACAACCCTAATATTCATCCGCTCATGGAGTATGTGAAGCGTCGCGACGGTTGTCTTCAGGTGGCCGAAAAGCTCGGCATCAAGGTCATCGTCAAAGATGGTGAGTACAAGCCGCAGGAATGGTTCCGCGACATGGCGTTCCGGGAAAACAACCGCTGTTTCCATTGTTACGCCCGCAGACTGGAGCGCACCGCCCAGATCGCCAAGAAGGGGAATTTCGACTTTTTCTCCACCACGCTCCTTTACTCGAAGTACCAGAAGCATGAGGAGATCACGGCGCTAGGACATGACCTCGCGTCTGCCAAAACCAAATTTCTCTACCATGACTTTCGGGAAGGATGGCAGGAGGGCATTGAAACCTCCAAGGAATGGGAAATCTATCGCCAACAATATTGCGGCTGCCTCTACAGCGAAAATGAACGTTACCAAAAGGAATTGGGGAAATAGTTATGCCTGAAGTGCCTGCCAAGCTCGCCTTTTTCCTGCGCAGGGAAACCATCCTTGCCGCTTTTGTCCTCTCCGGCCTCGTGACCGCCATCATCGATGGAATGCGCGTTGGGACACAAGAAGTATGGATCACCGGCCTTGTGACCATCGTAACATTCAGCCTGCTCGCCTGGTTCACGCATCAGCGCCGGTTGCTCGCCACATGGGCGACCATATTGGTGCTTATCGTCACCGGGTCCGGCTATCTGTATGACAGCTTCAACAGCCTGGCCCACGCGTCCGAAGGCATGGTTCTCGTCGATATTTTCAAGGTTGTGGCCGGAATATACCTCACCTGGGGTGCCCTCATCATTCATAGAGAACGGCACGCCGGGGATTAAAGATGGCCAAGATTCACGGCAAGGGAGTGGCGGTCAAACCCGCCTTTCCTGATGCGACGCCCCGAAAGAAGGGCGTTCCCAGTAACGGCGACAAGGGCTTGTTGCTCTATATTCATGTGCCCTTTTGCCAGTCGCGCTGCCATTATTGCAATTTCCACTCGCAGGCGTTCAATCAAGTCACCTTCGCTTGGTATCACAAGCTTCTGTTGCAAGAGATTGAACTCTGGGGCAAGCGGCTCAAGAAGCCGGTACTCAAGACCATCTATTTCGGCGGCGGCACACCGAGCATGATCCCGCTGCAGCAGCTTTCCATGATCATGAAAGCGTTGGAAAAATCGTTCGATTTCAGTGCAGGTATGGAAGTGACGCTGGAAGCCAACCCGGACTCCGCGCAGGATGTGAGCTATTTCCGCGCCCTGCTCTCCATGGGGTTCAACCGCCTTTCGCTGGGTATGCAGAGCCTCAATGACATCGACCTGCACGCCATGGGCAGACCGCATTCGGCTGCCATGGCCCTTGCCTCCTACGATGCCGCCCGCCGGGCCGGATTCGGCAACATCAGCCTGGACCTCATCTGGGGATTGCCGAACCAGAAGGTCAAGACATGGCTCGATCAGGTCGCCGCCGTCACCGACATGCGCCCTGAACACATTTCATCGTACAATCTCACCCTTGAGCCGAACACGGTCATGGGCAAACTCTACGGCGACCAAAGTGAAGAGAGCGAATTCAAACTCCCACCGGAGCAGGAACAGGGCCGCATGTTCATCTATGGTGCGGAATACATGGAATCCATGGGCTACATGCATTACGAGATCTCAAATTTCGCACGCATGGGTTTTACGTCCACGCACAATTCCGGCTATTGGAACGGCTCGGACTATCTCGGCCTGGGGCCGTCTGCCGTGTCCACCATCGGACGCCGTCGCTTCAATAATCCGCGCTACATGGACGAATACGACGCCTATGTGCGCGGCGGTTTAGTGGGACAGGATCACGAGAATCTCACTGACGACGATCTGCTCAAGGAAACGGTCATGCTCTCCTTGCGTACCTCCAAAGGCCTTGATCTCAAAGACTTTAAGAGGCGGGCCGGGTTTGATCTGATGCATCGGAAAAAGCAGCTTATCACTGCCCTGCACCGCGAAAAACTGGTGCGCATCAGCCACGGGTTCCTGCGCCTGACAAAAAACGGCATGCTCGTCTCCAACGTCATCATCCGGCGACTGGCATTCGACACTGATTAGAATAATTGTAAATTTTCGCGCTGTAGGATACCTGCAAAGTTGGCTCAGACATATTTTAACGAGCAAGCACCATGACACTCAAGGAAGCAATCCACCACACAATGAAAAAAGACGAACGCAAAACAAAGAGCGAACTTCTCTACGAGTTGCGTTTCCAGCGGCTTGAAAACCAACGGCTTGAAGAACGCTTAGACCGCGACATTGATGATTTCGCGGATCAGCGACAGCTCAAGTATTTGGAAAATACCGCGCTCATTGATAAGGCGATTCGGCAGACCACCGATCTGGACGAGATGATGAACGACCTCATGGGTGTGCTCCGCGCCATCTTTGGGTGCGATCAGACGTGGCTGCTTCACCCGTGCGACCCCAAGGCGTTGAACTGGCGGCTCCCATTTCGTGCGGTCAGCCCCAAGCATCCCATTCCTTTTGGTCCCAACGACGATCTTCCAGCCACACCCGATCTGGCTGAAAACTGCCGATTGGCACTGGAAACCGAAGGACCTGTCCCTCTTGGAGTGAATAACACTATCAAAGATATACCGAAGGAAGCACAAGAGGCAGCGGCAAAATCCGCACTGCTCATTGCGCTGCATCCCAAGGTCGGCCGTCCATGGCTTCTGGGGCTGCATCAATGCGCCGATGAACGCAAATGGACCGATGAAGAAAAGCGGATGTTTCAGGATATTTCGAGCCGCATTACCGACGCACTCTCCACAACCCTGTTCTACCAGAATCTCGAACTGAATCAGGACCGCCTCAAGCACCTTTCCTCCCAGCTTTTCCATGCACAGGAAGAGGAGCGGAAGCGGGTTGCGCAGGAAATTCACGACGAATTGGGACAGTCTGTCATCGCCATCAAAATGGGCGTGGAAAACGCGCTCTTCATCATGGGCGACGAAGCTCCCGAGTCCATACGCAAGTCGTTACAAAGTGCATCCAACCTCGCCAAAGAGATGGTCGAGAAGATGCGACGCATGCAGACATCGCTCTACCCGCCCACCTTGCGGGACTTTGGCGCGATCACTGCTATCAATGGATTGCTGAATAATTTCACGAACATATACTCTTCAATAGTCGTCAAACGAGGCATCCATATCGTTGAGGACGACATCCCCGACACCCTGCGTGTGAACGTTTTCAGACTGGCACAGGAAGCGCTCTACAATGCTGCCAAGCACAGCCAGGCCGATTCCATCACCGTCGTGCTGGACCGTCTGGGTTGCAACCTTTTCCTCGAAGTTATTGATGACGGCATCGGCTTCAACCCGGCCAAGACCATCCGCTATCCTGACAAACGTCTAGGACTGGGACTGACCAGTATGCATGAACGCGCCGAGATGTCCGATGGTTTCATGAAAATCGAGTCCCGCCCGGGACGTGGCACAACAATCCGCGTTGTCTGGAAACTCCCTACCGATAGAAACGGTAAGAAGTGTAAATAACCAAAGTTTTTGAGCCTCAGAAATAGAAAAGCCGCCTCTTCTCGGGCGGCTTTTCTCATTGTTTATTCTCGACAGCGGGACAACTTACATTATGCCCACAAGGCATACGCCGTTCCGACCAAAGCGATACTTATAGCGCGCAAAACCTGATTGTAAACGATGAGTTTCATTGCCATACGTGGTTTGAAAATTCCGGCATAATAGGGAAACTGATGGCGAAAAGCCCGCATGGGAGACGAGAGAACATTGCCGAGCATGAGGGCGAGGACCACCTGTGTTTGTGTCAATCCGGCGTCCGAGATAAGGGCACCGGCAGCGGCCAGTCCGGCGGTGAATTCCGCGACCATGTGAAAGGCGACGATACCGAGCGCTTCGGGCGGCAGAAAGGAAAAGAGCGCCACCTGTCCGGCCATCATGCCTTGGAGCCATTCAAACATGCCTGCCTGCTTGAGAGCGAAAAAGAGCGTGTAGATGGGCGCGGTGAGATACAGCACCTTGGGCAACCGCTTCTTGAACCGCTTCCAGGTCTTGGGCAGCGCAGACGTCTTGTCCCGCTTTGTATCCATTTCATCCAGCTGACACGGAAGGCATCCATCCGGGAGCGGCGGCAAAAGATAACGACCCGACACGGTAATGGCGCAGGTGCGCAAAATGGCGGCAAAGGCAGTCAGTCCCACATAAACCGCGGCAGCACTGCCAATGAACGGCGCGGCGATAAAAAATATGGTGGGCAAGTGGAGGAAATACGTGGGCAGAGAATTGAACAGATTGGACAGGACCAGTTCGCGGTCCGAAATAGTGCCCTTGTCATGGGCTTCGGCGAGCATGGTATTGGCTGTGATGCCGGAGAAAAATGCCATGGAAAAACTGGCAGCCGAGACATCCTTGAGACGAGCCCGACGAGCCAACGGAGCGGCGAGCTTCGCTGCATAGCGGGTCCATTGCAATGACTCGATGAGATTGCCCACAAACAAGCCGACGCTGATGAAAAACGTCAGCCGGAGGAGCGGCCAGAAAAGCCCGTTCCACAGCACGGGCCACGACAGGTCAAATTCCATCTATTTTTTCTTCTTTATCTTAATCTTGCGGACCGACTCGACCTGATCGTCCGGCATGTAGATGGTATTCTTGTCTGCCGGAAAACGACCACGGCGTACGTCGTCGCAATACTCTTCAAGAGCTTCCTTGGTTGCCGCGCCCAGTTCGGCGTATCGGCGTACAAATTTGGGGGTAAAGCGGTCAAACAGACCAAGCACATCATGGTACACGAGAATTTGGCCGTCGGTCACATCACCCGCGCCGATGCCGATGGTGGGAATGGAGAGCGCTCCGGTAATAAGCTTGGCCGCTTCCACGGGAATCGCTTCAAGCACCACACAGAATGCGCCCGCTTCCTCCACGGCCAAAGCGTCTTCGATGAGCGCCTTGGTCGCTTCCACTGATTTCCCCTGCGCCTTGAAGCCACCAAATTTGGCAACGTGCTGCGGGGTCAAACCAATGTGGGCCATGACCGGGATGCCTGCGTCAGAAAGGGCTTTGATTTGTGGGGCCACGGCCTCGCCACCTTCCAGCTTGACTGCCTTGGCACGGCCTTCACTGATGAAACGCCCCGCGTTTTCGAGGGCCTTGGGCACCGTGCAAAAAGACATGAACGGCATGTCTGCCACGAGCAGAGCGCGTTTGACGCCTCGACTGGTTGCCCGCACGTGGTGGACCATTTCGTCCATGGTCACGGAAAGTGTATCCTCATGGCCGAGAACGACCATGGCCAGAGAGTCGCCCACCAGCACGAGATCCATGCCGGAGTCGTCAGCAATGAGACCTGACGAGTAATCGTAGGCAGTCATGCAGCAAATCTTTTCGCCGCCCTTCTGCCCTTGAACACTCGGTGCAGTGACCTTCTTTACCTTATCCGTTGTGGGAGTCTTTTTATTGGTGCTCATGGCCGGGAGACTATGGACGCCAGCCCGCCGAGTCAAGGGGGGAGTGAGGAAACATCCTTCAGTTCTTTGAATCTCTCGGTTGTTCAAAAAGTGCCAGGTGCTAGGCGCGGAAAAGGATCAAGACCGAAGTGTAGTCTTCCTACATGAGGGTTTGATCCTTTTGAAGCAACGACGCAGATGGTGCTTTTTCAACAACCTACGACAAAGAAACCCGGTTCCTACCGGATTCCTTGGCGGCATAAAGTAATTCGTCAGCTTTTTTGATCATCAGAGGGATGGGGGCCTTCTCCTTGGTCACGCCGATGCTCACGGTGACAACCACAGAATCACCATCCACATCAATCGACGTGGCTTCAATGGTCCGCCTGAGTACGTCGTAGCGGGCAAAAAGGTCATCGCCTGCGTCGTGCGCCGACAATACGCAGAACTCTTCACCGCCAAAACGGGAGACAATAGCAGCTTCCGGAAACGCTTCACTGATGAGATTTGCCACTTTGATGATGACCTCATCGCCCACACCATGACCATACTTGTCATTGATTTTTTTGAAAAAATCGATGTCGATCATAGCCGTGATCAACGTTTTGTCTTCGGCTTCGGCTTGCTCCACAAAATCGTCGCAATGGTTGAAGAAATAGCGGCGGTTGTAGAGACGGGTCATGGGGTCCTTGTTGGACAGATCTCGGATAAGTTTGATGCGGTCGAGCATTTCCACATTGTGGTCAACGCGGCAGTAAAGCTCTTCTTTGCGAAATGGCTTGTTGAGAAAATCGTTGGCACCGTTGTTGATAAACTTGACCGAAAGAAGGGAGTTGGTTTTGCCAGATATGCCGATGACAGCCAGATCATCTTTGGAGTGTGTTTTTCTGATCTCCTTGATCAGGGAGAACCCATCCATGTTCGGCATCTCATTATCTGTAATCACCAGCTTGATCGTAGGATATTTACCCAAAACACCCAACGCGTCGACACCGTCGCTCGCCTCAAAGACGTTGTAACAACGGGTGGTCAGAAAGCGGACAAGGGCAAGGCGCATGGATTTGGAATCATCAACCACAAGGATATCCACGTCCCGATTGCTGACGATGCGCTTCACGACATGCCCCACCCTACCGGGTAAAACGGAACGTTCCCCAAGGACAATGTCGGCAATACTCATGGTGGACAAACGCTTGCGACTCTCGTCGTCAAAATCTTCGCCGTAGGCAATACAGGGGATACTTTCCTGGGTCAGTGTCTCCAGCAACAAAGGAGCTTCATCAACATCCAAACCCACCACCGCAATATTGACGGCTTCGGGGTGATCCTGAATGTAAAGCGCGGCCTCAGCTGCGGAGGACACCACACACGGCGGGATGCTCGTTTCTGCCCATATGGACATGGCAAGCACTTTTGAAAACGGCACATCAGGCTCCAGGATGACAATACTCCTGACGCCTTCGGCTGTTGCACATGAATTGGAACTGTAACTCATAATTTTTAATATTATTTCCTAACAATTGAGGAGAGCATTATCCACTCGCCACCACTCGGTTACGGCCCGAATCCTTGGCTGCGTAGAGGCGCTTATCCGCCACCTTGAGCATGGCTTGCAAGTCATCTGGATCGCTACACACACCAGTGCTGACCGTTACCTTAATGGTGGTTCCATCCACAACAACACTGGACCTTTCGATAGCCTCGCGCACCCGGTCAAAGAGAACCACAACATCCGTATCCGGCGCATGGCCGAGCAGAACGCAAAACTCCTCGCCACCAAAGCGGCAGACAATAGCCTTGTCCCGAAAGCTACCAGCAACAATGGCCGAGATACTCTTCAGCACCTCGTCACCAGCGGCATGACCATACGAGTCGTTGACGTTCTTAAAAAAGTCGATGTCGATCATGGCCACAGAATAGGTGTCGCCAACATTGACAAGATCCGTAATGAAGGCAGCTGTGTTCTCAAAAAAGTAGCGACGGTTATAGAGCCGTGTCAGTGGGTCCTTATAAGAAAGGTCCTTGATAAGCGCGATGTTTTCCAACATCTCGATTGAATGCCCCACCCGACAATGAAACTCCTCCACCTGGAACGGCTTGGACACAAAATCGTTGGCCCCGCTCTTGATGAGGTTGGCCGACAGAAGAGGATCATCACTGGCCGACACGCCGATGATCGCCAACTCGTTCTTGGAATGGTTCTCACGCAACTTCCTGATAAGCTCGACCCCATTCATTTTGGGCATCTCATAGTCGGTAACGACTAGTTTGATGTCTGGATTCTGGCCGAAAACTGTCAAGGCTTCTTCACCATTGGTTGCCTCATGAACCTGATAGAGTTGTGTTTTCAACAACCGAATCATGGCTCCACGCATGGGTTTTGAATCTTCAACCACCAACGCTTTGATATCTCTGTTCTTATGAATCCGACTAATGGTTCCCATCAGGTAGTCGACGCAGGCACTGGAGTCCTTGAGGATATAATCGACAACATTCCACGTCAGAAACTGGCTACGCATTTTACCATCAAATCCACCGGTGAAGATGATGCTGGGGATGCCCTTTTTCAGAGCGTACTCCACAATTTCACCATTGGGCGCATCCGGCAGAGTAACGTCCAGCAGGGCAACCAGATAGTCATCCTTGCAGCAATCAATGGCCTCCACTGCCTCGCCGTAGGTCGCTTTCCAGTCCACCTCGAACCCAAGCTCTTCCTCGATCCTGCGCCGGACCATGGTTGCGAAAAACTTGCTGTCTTCGACAAAGAGTATCCGTGGCGTATCAGACATATATATGCTCCTTGAAATCTTATAGAACTCTTCCAAGAGTATTTATATCACGACTCAGCAGTGCCGTCTGTTAGTAATAAAAAAGGCCGAACAGGTATCCCTGTTCGGCCTTCAATCTTTTGCGTGACTCGCCTACATGGGGGAGAGGTTCTGCAAAACCCAGATAACCCGGCCCACGGTACGCTTGTCCATTTCGGCAGCGGGGATGGTCAGGTCAGAGTGTTTTTCGTTTTCCGCTTTGAGCAGGAATGCATCGCCCTGCATGTAAACACGGCGGATGGTCAATCCCTGATGCGGGAAGTGAACGGCGCACAGGTCGCCATCGGGATGCTCTTTCTGGTCGCGATCGATTCCGACGAACGCGCCTCGGCCAATGACTGGCTCCATGCCACCGGAATCAATCTTGACCACCTGTAATTTCGGGCGGCAGAAGGATTCGGGAACGGAGAGTTCCTCAACGGGCTTGGGTTCCCAGCTTTTGGCTTCTTTATTGGCACCGGCCATGGTGGATACCGGAACAACACGACCACGGGAA
>JAFLJT010000138.1 GCA_022712855.1 Pseudodesulfovibrio sp.
GCTGGTGGGCAAGGTCAACAAGGAAATCGTTAACCTGATCAACTTGAACGGCGGCCAGGCTGTCGGATTATCCGGCAAGGATGGCATGCTCATCAAGGCCGAGCCGAAAGAACTTGCCATCGAGAAAAAGGACGCCCCGCCTGAGATCATCGACCTCGGAAAGGTCGGTGAAGTGAGTTCAGTCAACAACACGCTCATTCATTCACTGGAAAAAGACGGATTCATTCCGGTCATCGCTCCGGTGGGCGTCGATGACGAAGGCAACACCTATAACATCAATGCCGACTCCGTGGCCGGCGCCGTGGCAGCATCACTGGGAGCAAAACGACTGTACCTGCTCACCGATGTTCCGGGCCTGCTCGACAAAGACGGCGAACTCATTTCCTCCCTGACCACCAAGGAAGCTTTCGAATGTATTGATTCAGGCATCATTACTGGCGGTATGATCCCGAAAATCAAGTGCTGTGTCGAGGCTGTGGGCGATGTGGAAAAAGCTGCTATCATTGACGGACGCGTGGAGAACTGTATTCTTTTAGAGTTATTCACCAAGTCTGGCATTGGCACTCAAGTTGTCGAATAACAAGGAGAGATTACATGTCACAAATAGACTGGACCGACGCTCTTGATATTGGACTTCCCGCAATAGATAAGCAACACAAGCATCTCATCTCGCTGTCAAACAGCCTTATCCAAGCCATGTGTAACGGCATGGGGGCAGACGTTCTCGAGGAGCTTTTCAAGGAACTCAGGGATTACACCTGCACCCATTTCGCCGAGGAGGAAGTGTATATGGAATCAATAGATTATCCACAAATCGAATCACAGAAAGCTGCGCATATACAACTCACAAAGGACGTTGATCAATTCAGAGAAAAACTCATGGGCGGAACGACCGTCTCACCCAATGAGGCTCTCGACTTCATCAATTCATGGATGGTTAATCATATCAAGACAATGGACGCCCACATCGGGGTCTACGCCAAAACGCTCTAGCGCCCGCACATACAGGATTATTCGATATGAACCATCTCAATTGGTCCGAGGATCTCACCCTCGGCCTGGATACCCTCGACAACCAGCACAAAGAACTCTTCAGCATTGCCAATGACTTGCTGAGCGCCATAGACCGAGCTGAAGGCGAAACAGTTCTCAAGGAAGTCTTTGACCGCCTGAAAAATTATACCGAGAGCCACTTCAAGGAAGAAGAGGCATATATGGGAAGCATCGATTTCCCCGGCTTGGATGATCATGCAGAAGAACACGCCCTGCTCCTGATGCGCGTCAACACGTTGTGGCGGCTCATTCTGAGTGACGAGAACATTTCTCCCAAAGGCGTAGCGCTCTTCATCAGTGACTGGATTTCTGCCCACATCATGGACAGCGATGGGCAGATTGCCACCTATGCACAGTCGCTGAAATAGTCGGTGCCAAATCTCCGCCAAAGCACCCACTCTTGCCCAGCCCCTTCTCGCATTGTAGCGTGTAGCCCACATTAAAAGAGAGAGACTGCGCCCATGAGCCACGGATTTTTCACTATCATCAGCCGAGCCGAGTTCGAGGCCCTGCTTCAGGGATTCGCCCCACTTGCCGCAGAAACGACGCCGTTGAGTCAAGCCGCTGGCCGTATTCTGGCCCAGCCCATCGCGGCCGCGCACGACTGGCCGCTCCTTGACCGTTCCTGCATGGATGGGTTCGCCATCAATGCCCGCGACATATTCGGGGCCAGCGAAACCAATCCCGGTTATCTGGAATGCACGGCGAACCTGCCCATCGACCAGATGCCCGACATCACCCTCGCCCCCGGGGACTGCGCCCGTATCGCCACTGGCGGCGTACTGCCCGATGGCGCGGACGCGGTGATCATGGTGGAACACACTCAGGAGATGGACGGCACCACCATCGAAATGCGCAAGAGTCTCGCCCCCGGCGAAAACGTCATGCAGCGCGGTGAAGATGCCCGTCTGGGAAAAACCGCCCTTGAAGCTGGAACGCTCATTCGCCCGCAGGAGATCGGCCTGGCTGCCGCCCTCGGTTTCGACGAAATTTCGCTGATCAGTCAGCCCCGCGTGGGCATTCTGTCCACAGGCGACGAATTGATCGAAGTGCACCAGACGCCCAAACCGGGACAGGTGCGCGACGTCAATACCCACACCGTGGCCGCGCTGGTCGAACAGGCTGGCGGTCTGCCCACCACCTACGGCATTATCAAAGATGATCTGGACAGCCTCAGCGCTGCCCTTGCCAAGGCCATTGAGGAAAACGATCTGGTCCTGCTGTCTGGCGGCAGCTCCATCGGCGTGCGCGACCTGACGGTTCAAGCCATCGAAGCCATGACCGACGCAGAAATTTTAGCCCATGGCGTCGCACTCAGCCCGGGTAAACCGACGATCTTAGGCCGCGTTGCCACAAAGCCTGTGCTCGGCCTTCCCGGTCAAGTTACTTCGGCCCTCGTGGTTATGCACGTCCTCATCCTGCCGCTCATCCGGCATCTTCAAGGTGATACACGGGCATTCGACGAAACGCGCCGCCCCACACGTCAAGCCGTGCTGGCCCGCAACATTCCGTCCAAACCGGGCCGCGAAGATTACGTGCGTATCCGTCTGGAAGAACGCGAAGGACAACCGCCGCTGGCGCACCCAGTACTGGGAAAATCCGGCCTATTGCGCACCATGATTCAATCCACCGGTCTTGTAGGAATCCCCGCCGAGTCCGAAGGTCTCTATGAAGAGGATGTGGTTGATATCTGGATAGTGTAAGCGGAAGGCGCTCACGTAAAAGGCTGATTCAGCTCATACAAGAAATGGGATAACCGCCGGAGTTTTGGCGGCATACTCTTCATATGCGGGTCCGAATAATTCTACCAGCTTCACTTCTTCTGCCTGCGCCCATGTGCGGAATGCGAACCATCCGACGATGGATGCGCCGCTGATAAGCCATGCTCCTGAGACAAGGGCGATGCCCGGGAAAATCATCACAATCCACGCAGAATACATGGGATGCCGGACGATGGCGAACGGACCGGATGTATCCAGTTGGCCACTTCTCACTGCCCGAACCATATGTTTGAGTCCCCAAAAATATAAACCCGCACCCAGCAGAATAAGCACCCAGCCAACCACGCTGCTCACAGGCTGCAAAGCGGGATTCGAGAACCGCAATAGATCGGGCCACAACCACGTGACCACTACAGCCACAAGCGCCCAGAGAATTGCCGGACGAAAAATCTTCGGCCCCTGCCCAAAATATGATTGTCGTTTTACTTCCATACGTGTGCATTAGCACGATTTCCTAATGTGCTTCAACACCATCGCAATGGTATAGAATTCACCTCCATCCACTTGACACCCCACCGCCTCCCTGCTATTTCTGCCTCTCAAAAGTGACCGCAGGTCATTTTTCGACCAAGGGTCACTTTACGACCGAGGGTCACTTTCTGACCACTGGTCATGTTTGACCGAAAACGAGACGGTATATGGCAAAAAAACAACAAGAAAAATCACAACAGACCATGAACGAGTTGATGGCATCAGCCATTGAATTGTTCGGTAAAAACGGGTTTGTACAGACCTCGGTCTCTGAAATCACCGAGCACGCCGGGTATGCCAAAGGCAGCTTTTATCGCCATTGGAACAGCAAGGATGAACTCTTCCTGCTCATCGTCGAACAAAAGCTCAAACGGTACCGCGAAACACGGAATGGCAAGGTCGATAAAGCCACAAACCTGGCCGAAGCCATGGACGTCATTTGGGATTTTCTCGAATCCATCATCAATGACAAAAACTGGTCGTCCATCTTCCTGGAGTTCACCGTCTACTCTGCCAAGAGCGAGATTTTACGCAAGCTCATGAACAAGTCGGTCTACCGCCTCTCCAACGAAATTTTTGCGGAACTGGTGCGCGACCATGTGGAAACAGATTTCCCGCCAGAGAAAATCGGTGCCCTCAACACCGCCCTGTTCGAGGGCTATCTAATCCACCGCTCGCTCGGCACACAGGTGCTGTCTATTAAAGACGTTCGCCAAGCTGCCATCGCACTGGCGCTGAGCAACGGGTCCAAACAAAGCTAAAACTGGCCGGGATAACCCTGCCGGAATAACGATTCATTATATAAGGGATATATACCATGAAAAAGCAGCTCCAAATTCTCCTCGTTTTCTGCCTGGTCACCCTCGGCCTTGCATCCATGGCCTGTGCTGAGCCCATCACACTTTCCTACACAAATTTCTTCCCGCCCGCACACATTCAGTCCCAGCTTGCCGACCAGTGGTGCAAGGAAGTGGAGGCCCGCACACAGGGGAAGGTCAAGATCAACTACTATCCCGGCGGCACACTGACCAAGGCCAAGCAAACTTACGACGGCGTTGTCGAAGGCATCGCGGACATCGGCTTTTCCGTACTCGCGTACTCCCGTGGGCGCTTTCCGGTCATGGCCGCTGTTGACCTGCCGCTTGGGTACACCTCCGGCGTTCAGGCCACCCATGTTGCCAACGCGGTTTACTCCAAGTTCAGCCCCAAGGAATTTTCAGACGTTCAGCCCATGTATTTCCACGGTCACGGCCCGGGACTGCTCTTCACCGCACCCAAGCCTGTTGGCACTCTCGCTGATCTGAAAGGCATGAAAATTCGCGCCACCGGAAACTCTGCCAAACTCGTCAAAGCACTGGGCGGAACCCCAGTGGCCCAGTCCATGCCCACTTGTTACCAATCCCTGCAAAAGGGCGTGGTCGATGGTTCCATGCACCCCATGGAATCCAACAAGGGCTGGAACCTAGCCGAGGTCGTCAAGTTCGGCACCGAGTCCTACCCCGTTGCCTACACGACGACGTTTTTCGTGGTCATGAACAAGGATAAGTGGGCCGAGTTGGACGCTGACACTCAGAAGATCATCACCGAAATCAACACCGAGTGGGCCGCCAAGCACGGCACCGCATGGGACGAAGCTGACAAGCTCGGCAAGACATTTTTCCTTGAGCAAGGTGGAAAGATGATCAGCCTGGACGAACAGGAAAGCGCCAAGTGGATCGATGCAACCGCCCCGGTCATCAATGGCTATCACGAAAGCGTGTCCAGCAAAAAATTTGACAGCAAGGAACTCGTGACCTTCATTCGTGACGAGATGAATAAGTAAAAGAACAAACCGTTCGAAAGTCATCGGCGGATTATTATACACGGGGGGAGCTTCGGCTCCTCCTCGGAAATGTGAACACTCCTGGAGGAGCTCAATGAAGAAACTGTTACTTTCGTTCGTGGCACTGGCCGTCCTGTGCGTCGCCCTGCCCACTCTGGCTCAGGCTGAGACCAAACTCACCTACTCCAACTTTTTCCCGCCGACCAACCACCAGTCCATGCTAGCTCAGGAATGGTGTGATGAAGTTGCCAAGCGCACCAACGGCAAAGTTGTCATCGAATACTACCCCGGTGGTACGCTGACCAAAGCCAAGCAGACCTACGACGGCGTTGTTGAAGGTATGTCCGACATAGGCATGTCCTGCCTCGCATATTCCCGTGGCCGTTTCCCGGTCATGGCTGCCGTTGACCTGCCGCTAGGTTATCAGTCCGCAGCACAGGCCACCAACACTGCCAACGCCGTATACGCGAAATTCCAGCCCAAAGAACTTGATGACGTTAAAGTCATGTACTTCAACGGTCACGGTCCGGGACTGCTCTTCACCACCGAAAAGCCCGTCAAGACCCTCGCCGACATCAAAGGCCAGAAAATCCGCGCTACCGGTAACTCTGCCAAGCTCGTCAAAGCGCTGGGCGGCACCCCTGTTGCCAAGCCCATGCCCGAAAACTACCAGCTTCTCCAGAAAGGCGTTGTTGATGGCTCCATGCATCCCATCGAGTCCAACAAATCCTTCAAACTCGGCGAAGTCTGCAAGTACGGCACCGACTCCTTTGACGTCGCATACACTACCGTCTTCTTCATCGTCATGAACAAGGACAAGTGGAATTCTCTGGACGCTGACTCCCAGAAAGTGATCACCGAGATCAACAACGAATGGGCTACCAAGCACGCTGCTGCATGGGACGAAGCCGACGTTGTCGGTCGCAAGTTCCTGGTTGAGCAGGGCGGCGAGATCATCGAACTGTCTGCTGAAGAAGCTGCCGTTTGGAAGACCGCTGCCAAGCCCGTCATCGACGACTATGTTGCCGACGCCGACGCCAAGGGGCTGAACGGTCAGGAAATCATTGATTTCACTGTTTCCACCCTCAAGTAAATAGCATAACCATTCGGGGCGGACATCGGTCCGCCCCGAATTTTTCTTAAGCGCATTTTCAGTTTGAAGCACGCTGAAGAATTTAAACAATGACGCATTATTTCAATAAAATGCATCAGAGTCTCTAAGCCTTTTTAAGGCTAAGATGCTCTAGAGGAATTGTGATGGATAAAAGTCCAGGCCTACTTCACCGATTGGAAGGACGCATGCGTATTGTCGCCGCGTGCTGCCTGTTCGGTATGGCTCTTCTCACTGGCGCAGATGTCGCCATGCGCGGTTTTTTTAATACCCCCATTTTCGGCTGCGAAGAGATCGTCAGCATCCTCGGCGTTATCGCCGTGGCGTTCGCCCTGCCCTACACGCATTTTCAGAAAAGCCACATCGGTGTGGAAATTCTGGTCCGCCGCTTTGCCAAAAAGACGCGGGATCGCATCAAGCTCGTGACCAACACGGCCACCTTTATTCTGGTGGCACTCGTCTCATGGCGCATGTTCCTCTATGCACACACACTCGGTGCATCGGGCGAAGTCTCCATGAATCTGGAATTGCCCGAATACTACGTGGTCTACGTACTTGCCGTCGGATTCTCTGTTTATGCCGTCTGCCTGTTTATGGATGTCATCAAATTTTTCAAGGGAAGTGAGGCGTAACATGGACCCGACTATGGCCGGAATTATCGGCATTGTTGTTATGGTGTGCCTGTTCATGACCCGCATGCCCGTCGCATTCGTCATGATGCTCGTAGGACTCGTCGGCTTCTCGCTGCTCACATCGTGGAAAGGTGGTCTCAACCTCGTGTCCCGTAACGTGTACGACTCGTTTGCCGCCTACGAACTCTCCACCATCCCGCTCTTTATTCTCATGGGTCAGATCGCCTTCAACTGCGGTATTTCAAAACGGCTCTATAACACCGCCTACCATTTCCTCGGCAACGTGCGAGGCGGCCTCGCCATGGCAACCGTCTCCGCCTGTACCGCATTCGGCGCAGTCTGCGGTTCCAGTCCGGCCACTGCCGCCACCATGTCCACAGTCGGCATCCCTGAAATGAAACGCTACGGTTACGCCAACTCGCTGGCCACTGCATCGGTCGCATCTGGTGGAGGCTTGGGCATGATCATGCCGCCGTCTGTCGTGCTCATCATTTATGGAGTACTCACCGAACAATCTATCGGCGCGCTCTTTGTGTCCGGTATTTTTCCGGCCCTCTTACTGACTGTCCTGTTTATCATCGGCATCTACATTCAATGTCGCATAGACCCGACTCTCGGTCCCAAGGGTGATTCCTTCACCTGGCCCGAAAAGTTCAAGTCCCTGCTCGGACTCATTGATACCATGATCATCTTTTCGCTGGTTATCGGCGGTATCTTTCAGGGCTGGTTCACGCCAACAGAAGCTGCTTCCATCGGTGTTCTGAGTGTACTCACGCTGGCCGTCATCAAGCGACAACTCTCCTGGGAGGCGTTCGTCAACTCGCTCTACGAGACGCTCCGAACCTCCTGTATGGTGCTAGTGCTCATTGCGGGCGCAGTGGTGTTTGGTAAGTTCCTTGCCGTCACCCGTATTCCGTTTGACATCGCCAACTTTGTCGGCGCGTTGGACATGCCACCCTTTGCCATCATGGCCTGTATTATTGCCATCTATTTCATTGGTGGTTGTTTCATGGATTCGCTGGCGCTGATCATGTTGACTATTCCGGTCTTTTTCCCGGTCGTCACCAGCATGGGATATGACCCGATCTGGTTTGGTATCATCATCGTCCTCGTGACTGAAATGGGTGTTATTACACCACCTGTTGGGATCAACGTATATGTTGTGTATGGGATGTGTCAGAAGATTGCGCCCGACGTGACCCTTGAGGAAGTCTTCAAGGGGATCATGCCGTTCATGATTTCTATCATCGTCGGTATTGCACTGCTGTTCATCTTCCCGCAGATCATCTTGTTCCTGCCGGAATTAATGTACTAATACAGAATAAGCTCACAAGAAAGGCCGGTTGAAACATTGTTTCTGCCGGCCTTTTTTTATGCTGAATGACGTTATGAAATACGTCTAAACGATGTCGATATTCTCAATAGTCAGTTCTGCATCAGCTTCATCTAGATTAACGTGAGCGATGAGCGTTTCATCGCCACTGGCTGACAGATCACTATCGTAATAAAGATTGCCCTTACCGCGCCCGGTATCTTCCCAGACAAACCCTTCACCCTCGATATCTAGATCACCACTGTATCGGTTGGTCACGGTATACAAATCGCGAGTCCCGAATTCAAACTCAAATGTGTCTTCGCTGACGGAAAAGTTGCGAATTGTGTCGCCACCCTCGCTTGCCGAAACATAATGAAAAGTATCGTTCCCGGTGCCGCCATCCAATGTGTCTGCACCCGCATCACCGAAGATAACGTCATCGCCCGCGCCAGCTTTTATAAAGTCTGAGCCCGAGCCACCAAGCAATGTATCGGAACCGTCTCCACCGTAGATATGATCATTGCCATGGCCGCCAAAAACAACATCATCCCCTTCGTCGCCGAAGAGAAGATCGCCGTCCCTGCCGCCGTCAATGAGATCGTCATCTTCTCCACCGTAAATCATATCCTGTCCCCGACCACCGACGAGGGTATCTTCTCCCGCTTCGCCCCATATCCAATCTTTTCCCTTGCCACCAAAGACAACGTTATTCCCATCATTGCCGTAAACATCGTCAGAAAAATCGGAACCAATTGCATTGAGAACGGTGTCTGTGTCCGTCCATTGATCACTCATTTCCCAGAAATCGAACCAAAGGTAAGAATCACCACCGAAAGACCAACTGGATTCAGTGTACGTTTCCCCACATTCAAGATCTATGATGACAAAACCTGTTTCTGAAGAATAATCCACTGTCGATTCAAGATCGATCTCAAAGTCGACATCGGGCAGCGCCAGAAAATCAAAACTGGGTTCTGGCGGAATGAAGTCTAAAAGAACGGGAAGAGAAAAATATCTTCCTGCATCAGAAGACTCTATTGTCGACTTGGGAGTGACCTCAAGCTCAACGCTTGGCGATGGGATAAAATCGAAATCCACCTCAACCGGAGGCGGGGAAGAAGGGGCAGGTTCGGCAACACTCTTTTCAGGAGTCTCTTCACCCGCAGCAGGTTCAATTTGTGCCTCAATAACAGCGGGCAGATCTTCTTCATCGTGATAAATAACCCCGCCCGTTCCGTCGCTTTCGAGCCAGACTTTATTTCCTGCACTGTCTTCAACATAGATATCAGATCGGCCATCTGAATTGAGGTCAGCGATTTGAAATGATGACATTGAAATGGAACTGAGGCTTTTGGCTGGCAACCAAGTTCCCCCATGATGGGAGATAATGTTGAGGATCCCCTGTCCATTCAAGGTAAGAATTTCCATGGTGGCGTTGGTTATATCCATATCAGCCACAGCAAGAAATGAAGTATCACCAAGGTTTGGCCAGGTCATGGTGTGAACACCAAAGTGCCCATCAACATTTTGAGCCAGCACAACTTCCCTGCTGTCACGAATCAAAATATCGTTCAGACCGTCCTGGTTGGCGTCTGCGATCACTATTGTGCGCGGATTGGAGAGAGAGACACCAATATTTTCCGAGGTCCAGCTACCGTCATTGTAATATACCTTAGCCCCAGTCATGTGCCCGATAACTACATCTGTCGTTCCATCACCATCGATGTCTCCAGAAGCCATTGTCGTCGGAACAAGATTCCTGAAAACATCGACGTCAAAAAGAGACTGAGCATCTTTGCCCAGTGTGTTTTCAATCCAATAGGATTCCCCTCCTTGCGGAGACGTCACGACGATATCAGCATCACCGTCATTATCCATGTCGGCAAAAGACACAACCGGGGAAGAGGTCTCGAAAAAATTGGCAAAGGGGTATGGCGCCGACTCTCTTGCTGACAGAGAATCGGCATG
>JAFLJT010000277.1 GCA_022712855.1 Pseudodesulfovibrio sp.
CTCGGCAAACGCATGGGCTTCACTCTGATCCACAAAGGCTATAGCTGGGGCGAGGCACAGGGGCTGGTCCGCGCTGGCACGGCGGATTCCTTGTGCACTAACGATACTGACACGCGTAAGCAGATCATGTTCTTTACCGAAGAACCAGTCATCGAAAGCCTGCCCTCCATTTTCTGCACCGTAGACAATCCGCGCATATCGCAGATCAACGCCATCACGACCCTGGACGACCTCAAGGATTTCCGTCAGGTGGACTATGAAGGGAATGGCTGGGCGCAAAGAACATTCCCGCCATACCTGCGCATCAAGTACGTGAATAAACTCACCGAAGTCTTCACCCTCATTTCACGCGGTGAGGCAGACATATTTGTCGGGAACGGGCTGGCCGCCATGTACGCCGTCAAGCAAATGGGCCTGAAAAAGAAAATTCACGCCCGCGAACTCCCGGTCGGCGAGCCGTCCAGCTTCCACTTTGGCCTGCGCAAGAACTACCCGGATGCCAAAAAAATCGTTAATGATTTCTCCGGTGTTCTCGACGAAGCCATGCTCGAAGGCACCACCAGAAATATCATTCTTCACTACCTGTAAGCCGATCCCCCTTTACACGGCTGGTGATCTCCACTACATAAATAGTTGCTATGACAACTAATCAAAAATTGACCTTCGATCACAAGTACAATGTGCGCTCCTACGAACCGCGCATTGATGGGCGTGTTTCCATCACATCCATTTGCAATCACTTGCAGGATATAGCTTCGCGACATGCTGACGCCCTTGGTTTCGGATTTCATGATCTGGAAAAAAGCGGTCACCTCTGGGTGTTATCCCGGCTCCACGTCATGGTCGATCGGCTGCCCGGTTTCGGCGAGACTGTGCGTGTCCAAACGTGGCCTTCCGGCAATGAGCGGCTGATCGCCAACCGCGATTATCTCATCCATGATGCGGACACACTCATTGGCCGCGCCACAACAGGCTGGGTGACCCTCAACATTGAGACCCGCCGCCCCGCCAAGCCGGACACCCTTCTGGACGGCCGTTTCATCCCGGACATCGAGCGCAGTATGGTCTTCCCGTCCAAGGCAATTACTCGCCTCAAAGACGGCGAACATACCGCCAGCCTCACAGCCCGCCGCTCGGATCAGGATATCAACAACCACGTCAACAGCGTGCGTTATGCCGAGTTCTGTTTCGAAGCTGTGCCAGCAACATGGACAGATGAAAACCGCTGCATGGGTCTCGACATCCAGTTCAGGACCGAGTCCTACGCCGGAGACACCTACATTTCTTCATGCTCAGTCTCTGACCCGGATCAAGGGATGGACACCATCCTACATTCCCTCAAACGCACATCTGACGACAAGGAAATCGTGCGCATGCGTTCGTGGTGGAAAAAGGCGTAAGCCATGCCCATCGAATTACGATTTGATACCAACGGCGTCGATTGGAAGGATGCTGCCACCATTTTTGAACGCGCCCCACTCGGCACCCGTGCGCCGGACAAGCTCGAACGCTGTTTCAATAACAGCGATCTCGTCTGCTTCGCCTGGGATGATGATGTATTGGTGGGCATAGCTCGCGCCCTGTCTGACGGGGAATATCAATCGGTGATCTACGACCTGAGCATTCTGCCGGAATACCAGTCAAAGCGCTTAGGAAGTAGGATGCTGGAAGCGATACTGGAACGACTCACCACGCCCAATGTGATTCTATGGTCAGTACTGGGTAAGGAAAGTTTTTACGCTCGCATGGGATTCAAGCCCATGCTCACAGCCATGGCGAAATTTGAAGACCCGGAAGCGTCTGCTTCCAAGGGATACATCAAACTGGGCTAATCGCTCTCGACCTCACAAACGACCGACGCCACACCATCAGTGACGAGGACGGCGAGCAGCTTGGTCAAGGTCGGGTCATACCGCTTAGGGTCTTTGATCAGGACCAAAGCCGCCTGCTTGAAATCTCTGGGACCGCGCTGCGGACGCTCGGCAATAAGGGCAGAAAAAGCATCGGCCACTGCACAGAGTCGACCCGGCATGCTCAAATCCTTACCACTCAACCGCATGGGATACCCTGAGCCATCAAGCCGCTCATGATGCATAATGACACACTGTTTTAGGATAGTATCAGTCACACCCAGCCGCTTGAGTTTTTTCCCTGCCACCTCGATGTGATTCTCGACGGAATCCCGGTCGCTGCGCAAAAATTTGGTCGGCTTGTTCAGGATGAATGGGGGAACATTGGCCATGCCCATGTCGTGCATAATGAGACCCAGCGCGAGGCTGACCAAAGCCGCACGATCCAGCTTACCTTTCAGGACCATGGTAAACAGCGCAAGGCCAACAAACATCGTATTCACCGAATGAGCGGGAAGACTGTATTCCGTGTGTAACGTCTCGGTAAAATGACCAGCTCGGCACGGATCAATCCACATGTATTCGACCAGGATGGAGATATCCTTGATCAACGCCTTGAACGCCGGCTCGGTCGGTTGCGCTATAAAATCTTCCATCCGATCACAAAGTGCGATGAAAAATATTTCCGCGACCTCGAACGCACTCAAATCGTCCTCAGTCAGGACCAATCCAAGCTTTTTACTCAAGTGTTTTGCATAGACACGATAGTCATCACGTAACAAAAACAGCACGCCGTCTTCGGCAAAAGCAGACACCTGCTCTTGCTTGTCTTTACCAAGCCGAGCCGCTGCTTCATGGTATTTTTTCACCTGCGCCACGTTTTCGTCGAAGTAGTACATATCGACAGGCGGACGAAATTTAGGAAAGCTCTCAAGGATATTAGAGCTTATCTGCAAATATACCTCGGACATGGAGTCTGTGGATGTCGTATCAGTCATACCCATCTCCATACCTACATTTTTCACTTAATGGAAGAAGTGGCACAAAAAAAGACACAAAAAAAAGACCCGCTATACAGCGGGTCTTTTATACGTATTTTCACAATACTCTGAGGGAGCCGTCTAACTCTTACCATTTCCCTTGCCGCTGTTACCGGAATTGCCCTTGCCTCCTCCGTTACCACCAGCGTTGCTACCGCCGCTTCCGCCACCGGAATTACCACGACCACTGCCTTGAGAACTCGATCCCTTAGCACCACCCTTGGCCTTTGAAGAAGCACGGCTAAGGCCAACGGCCTTGCTGCCATTACCACCGGGAACACCCGGCGTTTGGGCTATGCCAGTCTCAAGGTCACGTCCCGTAGCCTTGCCCTTGCCCTTGGCACTCTTTCCAGCGCCCTTGCCGGAAGCATTGGCCTTGCCTTCCTTGCCGCCCTTCCCAACACCCTTGCTATGCCCTAGGCCGAGAGTACTGGGATGCACACCCAATTCATGAGCGATCTCACCCCACCCCAATCCAGCAGTACGCATGGAAGCAATGGCAGCTACATCAACAGATGCAACAGCAGCAATGGCAGCATCAGTAGACGTCCTCGTCGAAGCAAGACCTGCCATGGCAGCGTCAAGGTCAGCAGTCGCCGCAGCGATAGCGGCCTCGTCATCTGCGGCGGTGGCTGCAGCAAGAGCTGCTTCGGCAGAATCAACGGCACTCTGCGCAGTACCAACGGCAGCTTCGCCAGCCGCAACAGCCTCTGCTGTCGCTTCGGCAGAAGCTACAGCAGTAGCAGCAGCCAGGGCCTCGGCCTTGGATGCCTGCGCGGGATTGGAAAAGGAGGGTTCAGCGGTTTCGCCACCTTCACCAGTGGGATCACCACCAGCGACATCACCGTCGCCTATACCATCACCAGTGGTTCCGACATCGGAGGGTTCACCTGTAGGATCGGCCCCCGGATCATCTGTCTGCGCGAAAGCAAGGGGCGCGGCAAATGCCACGATCAAGACAGCGCACATCAAGCTTATCAATATTTTATGCATACAATTCTTCATGTTCTTTTCCTCGTGTCAGAGCTATTTGGTCACAGTTATGAACTGAACCGAGTCCATGAGATGGAAGGTTTTATCTCCTCTCTCAACAACTTCAGCGGTCCCAAACCAACTCAGAGGCAGCCGTTGTGGATCGAATTCCGGCCGTCCGGCGAGGATATAATCCCTCACGCTTTCAGCCCTGGCCTTGGCGGTAGCAGCATCGCCATCTTCGTAGGCCACTATGTGTATGTCGAGTTTCTTGTTCACACTCATCATCGCAGCGATGACATGCAGTGACTCTTTACTCTCCAACACAAGATCATTCTCTCCGGGTTTGAACGTCATGGTTTTCAACGTGACATTCCGTTTACCCAATATGAAGTTACGGTATGAGAAATCCCCTTGCAGATTGAGTCGCTGTGTCGCCCGCATGGCAAGGCTGCCATCGGGGTAGTACCCAAGGAATATCTTCAGTGCCGCAATTTCCTCCTGATATCTTCCCAGCCCCCCGAGGGCTACGCCTCGATTATACAGGGCTTCCGGGTTGTATCTGTCGAGTCCAATTACTTTATCGTACTGAACCAGAGCTTGTGCCCACTGTTTCTCATCAATAAAACCATGACCGAGATACAGGTTGGCAGAAATATGATTCGAATCCATGGCCAGCGCCTTTTCGTAGGATTCGCGTTCTTTGTCGAACTCCAGCTTTGCCCAGTGCGTCACGCCGATCCAAAAACGATAGTTGGCGTCTTCCGGGTCCTCCGCTGCAGCCTGCTCGAAATATGGCATGGCTTGATCCGGCTTCTTCAGGGCCAGATAAAACCGACCGACATAATATGCTGCTGAATCATCGCCAGGATTTCCTTTGAGCCTTTCAGTAAAAGCCTCAACCCCATCCTTGTATTCACGTTGTTTCAGGTAATACGGCCCCATCATTTGAGAATAGGGGTTTACCTTGACGCAACCGACTACCGTCATCAACAGCAATGCAGCCAACGCCAGCACTGTTACTTTTCTCACTAAAGGACTCCCATGGATTTTGATCGCGATTCAATCAGTCCTTAAAGATATGTACCACTACGGTACGCATAAGGTCACAAAACACTGACTACTCAGCGCCCGAAGCACCACCCAGATCACGGCCTGTAAAGCCAAGTTCTGTCATGACTTCAGAAACCAACCCATCATCAGCAAGAACAGTGATGGCAGCGTCAGCAATCGTCTTGTCAGCGATGCCCTGCTTCCGAGCAGCAAGGACAACTCTGACGAAATATTCCCAGCCAGAGGAGAGCGATTCGCTTTCATATCCCTGTGCCAATATCTGCTTGGTTAGATCATAGGCAAAGCCAGCTTGCCCTTGGAGGGAGACCATGACGAGGCCTACTTGAAATTGCTCGGCTGGTTTATGCGCATAGGTTGAAACATAATCCTCAAAATCAACTTTTGGAACATCTTTAACAACACCTTCGCCAACCACAGCGAGAGTTTCCGGTGTACTGACGCCAAGCGTTGTCAACAACAACTCACGAGCAAACCTATACCCGTCAAGGCGCTGTTCAAGAGCACCTACAATGAATTGCGAGGGAACCTGCTTGGTCACACCTTCCGCCAATTTATCCTCAAGGGATTCCAAGGGCAGTTGTTCCACACACGCTGCAAGCAACGGCACAAGCAAAGAAACGGCCTGTTCCTCTGTTGTCCTGTCATTGGTTACCAGGGATTGTACCTGGGCCACAGCATCAGAAGACACGCCGCAAGTCTTTGCGCGCTCAGCGAACTCAGCAAGGCCCATGCCTGCCAAAGCCAGAGAAGGCATCAGCAGGCAAACGGCCCAAAGAGCGACTGTCAGATATGCGCTATAAAATCTGTTCATGGCCCCCGTTCACAAAGAGTATAGAGTTTTTATTACCAAACCCGTCATCCCGAGACATCGACGCCTGAGGATCGGAAACAAGCTTCACGCCGTCAACCAGGAACATGTACTCATGATCTCCCGGCGGCAACGTGGCTTCGAGAATCCATGTTCCTTCGTCATTATTATAATACATGACAGACCGTTCCGCCTTCCAACTATTGAAAGAACCGATAACGGAAACAGTCTTGGCATTCATATTCATATCGTTCAAGACAAACCGCACCGAGGACAAACGCACAGTGTCCTCCGACATAGCCGAAGGCTTCATTTGCACGATTCCCAACACAATAAGCGCCACAACACAGGTCATGACCGGCACCACTTGAATAGGGGTAAACGTCATTGACTGCGGACCAAAGAGCCACAGCTTAAAGCGCATCCATACCGACGGCTTCTTAGGTTGAAGCTCACGCATAACACGTGCCGAAAAGCCCTCTGGGGCGGTTTCGTCTGGCATGGAACTGAGGGAACTTTTTATTGTCGCATCCAATAACCGCGCGTCATTCTTACCGGACATTGGACACCTCCTTGAATTGATCTCGTAACATTTCAAGCCCCCTGCTGATACGCATTTTTGCACCGCTGACAGATATATCGAGAACATTGGCAATCTCCTGCATGGAGAAATCATGCTTGTATCTCAATATCAATGCCTCCCGATACTTGGGGGCCATAGTCTGGACGAATTCGAAGACCACATTTCCGTCAAGGTGGTTTTCCATGGCTTCCTGTTCATTCTTCCTGTCTTCCGGTCGATCCATATCGGTCGGATTATCCATGAAAACATGAAAATCGCGCCCGCTTTTACGCATATGGTCCCGGGCCACGTTCAGGGCTATCGAATAAAGCCAGGGGAAAAACCGTTTTCCCTTCTTGAAGGTCTCAAGCCGCGCATACGCCCGGGTAAACGATTCCTGGGCAAGATCCGCAGCCATGCTCGAATCACGAACATTACGGAGCATAAGACTGTATATGGCCCCTTGGTACTCGCGCACCAGTGCCTCAAAGGGCTGCGGGTCTCCCAGCAACACTTCCTTAATAATCTCAGCCTCGTACGTTTCGTCCATTCACCTTTCCAATCACCCCGCTTATGCGGGATTACGACTCATCTGCTGTAAAGTTATACGCCGCCGCGCGGCAATAGGTCACAATAACTTGCCCACCACGTCGGCGTAGGCTAAATACAGGAACCAATTTCAAGGAGTATACCCATATGAGCCATTCAGACAACCTGATTATTAATGCCCTCAAAGAACGCCGTTCCATCCGCAAATTCACGGACGAAGCGGTATCAAAAGACGATATCACCACCATCCTCGAAGCGGGACAATGGGCGCCCAGCGGCCTGAACAACCAGCCGTGGCGTTTCCTTGTCATCCAGAAGGACGACCCCCGGCACGAACAACTGACCGAATGCACCAAGTACGGTCACATTGTGCGCGCATCAACAGCCTGTATCTGTATAATGCTCGATAAGTCAGCCATGTACAGCGAGATGAAAGACCATCAGGGAGCCGGAGCCTGCACCCAGAATATGCTGCTCGCCATCCACGCCCTGGGCCTTGGCGCAGTCTGGCTCGGCGAGATCGTTAACGATCAGGCCAAGTCCCTCGGCGTCCTCGGACTCGATGAAAACGAATATGAACTCCAGGTCGTCATCGCCCTGGGTCACCCCGATCAAAACGGAAGCGCTAAACGAAAAGAGCTTTCCGAACTCATGCTGGAGACGATTTAATGGAAATAAAGACCTTTCCCCTCGGCCCGCTTCAAACCAACTGTTTTGTACTGGCAGGCGACAAAGAAGCTGTGGCAATCGACCCGGGCGGCGACCCGACCGAAGTGCTCAACTACCTGAAAGCCAATGGGCTCACGCTCACCCATATCCTTAATACGCACCTGCACTTTGACCACACCTATGGCAACAAGGCGCTGGCCGATGCCACAGGCGCACCTATCCTATGCGGTGACGACGATCTTTCCCTGCTGGATAGCTGGCTCGGCAAAGGCGGCGACATGGGCCTGCCTCTGGTAGATATGTACACACCTCAGACCGTGGCCCCCGGCGAACACAGCTTTGCCGGATTCGCCTGCACCGTCTTCCACACCCCCGGCCATTCGACAGGAAGCCTGACTTTCTACTTCCCCGAAGCCAAAGCCGCCTTTGTGGGCGACCTGATATTCTACCGCTCCATCGGCCGGACCGACTTCCCCGGCGGCGATCTGGACGTGCTGAAATCTTCGGTCACCGACTACATATTCACCCTGCCCTCGGACACCCTGCTCCTCTCTGGCCACGGCCAGCAAACAACAGCTGGTGACGAGAAAAATCACAACCCGTTTTTTAGCGAGTTCTAAATGAGTGAGACAATCAAGCTAGATATCCGCGACAAGTGTTGAGGCGTAGGACTGGAGGTGGGTTGGCATCTCCGTTTCGCCAAGACCGACAGGGTCGAAGCATTGGTCTCACTGACGACCATTGAACAGGTGCGTCAGCAGACATATATCTTCAATGACTGGTCGTTTGATTTCGTGGAAGAGAGCGATCATTGGGTCGCACACATGACTCGCTTGAAGCCCCTCTATGACACCGAGGAATCCGTATGAGCAACGCTATCATCTATGCATGCAGCCATCGACGCGGCGGTAACTCCGACCGGGCGGTGGAGCTACTCAAAGAAGGCGTCCAACAAGCGGGTGGCGAGGCCGACGTGATGCACGTTCGCAACTTTGACATCATGCCCTGCATTGCCTGCGGGTTCTGCGACAAATCGCCCCAGCGCCAAGGGCAGGAACGATGTGTTCTCGGTGAAAAAGATCAGGCCTGGGAGTTATTCCGCCCGATGTTCACGGCCAAGGTCGTGCTTTTTGCCTCGCCCATCTATTTCTACCACCTGCCGTCCATGTTCAAGACATGGATTGATCGTGGCCAGCAATTCTGGAAGGCTCGGCTGGACAAGGAATCGTGGATAGACAACCTGCCAAAACGCACAGCCCATACGGTTTTCATCGCCGGACAGCCTACAGGCAACAAGCTTTTTGAAGGGTCGCGGCTCACGCTCAAATACTTTGTGAAAAACTTTAACATGGAACTGGCCGAGCCTCTCTCCTTCCGCGGCGTGGACGGGCCAAATGATCTGACAAAACAAGCGGAACTGGAAAAACACGTCATCGCACTCGGCCGACAAGCGTGGGAAGAGGCAGACTAGCTCCATGCTCCGAGCCCTCGAAAATTTTGCCAGCCGACTCGGGCTCACCGCCGCCCGGTGCCCCATCTGTTCAGCCATCACCGACCGCAACAACGGTGGATTATGCCCGACCTGCGCCGTGGAATTGCGCCCGCACCTCGGTGGACATTGCCCCCAATGCGGCACGATGTTCGGCGATGAAAACACGCCACCCACCTTATGCAGCGAGTGCCATCTCACACCACTGCCATGGGACAGGCTCTACTTTCACGGCCGATACTCCGGCCCGCTCAGAGATTTGATTCTCAGCTACAAATTTAACGGCGGAGTTGGACGCACACGACTACTCTCAGACTTTGCCCTGACCGCTTTCGGCAATAACACCGAGCGTATCCCGGACGCCATCATTCCGGTCCCCCTGCACACCCGTCGGCTCCTCTGGCGCGGATTCAACCAGTCCACCGAACTCGCCCTCGCCCTCGGCAAAGCGCTGGACAGGCCCGTGCTCAAATCCGGCCTAATCCGAACCCGACATACAATCCCCCAGACACAACTCGGCATGAAAGATCGGCAAACCAACATCAAGGATGCCTTTGCCGCAGATGAAAAAGGTGTGAGAGGAAAAACAATTCTCGTGGTGGACGACGTCTACACCACAGGCGCAACCCTCACCGAATGCACCCGAACGCTCAACCGCGCCGGGGCATCAGGTGTCGATGTATTGGTTGTTGCGAGGGCGCAACAGGAGCCAGCATAAAGAAATCAACTACCGATATCGGATATTCCAAGTGAATGAAACAACATCATAATCGCCTTCGAAATGAAACGACTTACGCAGATACACAGCCCGGCCAAGATCATCACCCTGCCGAGACATACGCCCTTTATACACGATTTGATCGTCTTTCACCAAAATGACTTCATAGGAACCATCAAGAATTCTTCCTAAATCATGTGCGCCTCTACTCCGCGCAACAGCTTCAACATAGTAATCGTCGGAGGTGGCTTCAGGCACCATGCAATACTGAATTTCCATACTCTTCCAGGCCAAGGTCCTCCCACAATCGGTAGGAAAACCTAAATCGCTATTCGCCCAACGATAATCCGTCGTTTGACAACCAGCACTCAAAAGTCCAAAAATCAACAGACACAAGCACAAAAAACGTTTCATCAATTCCTCCTCAAAAAACGAATAATTATCGACCATTCACAATCTCACCGCTTTCCGTATACCAGCTACATGAACAGGTCAATTCTATGACAAAAGACATTCACTCAATTATTCAAAAAAAACTCAAAAAATCACACGTCAGGGCTTGACTCTCCGACCTGTTGCGGCTAGGTTGCCTCCTCTTACGAACCGGAGGTTTTAATTATGTTTGCTATCATCGAGACCGGCGGAAAACAGTACCGCGTTGAAGAAGGTCTTGAACTTAATGTAGATTTGCTCAAAGTCGAAGCTGGCAACAAA
>JAFLJT010000114.1 GCA_022712855.1 Pseudodesulfovibrio sp.
AACGAGTCCATGTTCTCTGACGAGATCAAGGATTTACAGCGCGTTGAATCAAAGGTAATGAAGAACATCAAGGAATTCCTCGGCGTCACCGCCAAGGTCAAGCTGGTCGAACCCAAGAGCATCGAACGCTCCATTGGCAAAGCCAAGCGCATCATCGATAAAAGAAAAACTGACTAACTCAAGGAGAATACTATGAAAGTCGATCAACTCTCCATATTTTTGGAAAACCGTGCAGGTCGTTTGGCCGAGGTTACCCGAATCCTGTCCGAGTCTGGCGTGAATATCCGCGCTCTGTCTCTGGCTGATACTTCTGATTTTGGTATCCTGCGTCTCATCGTTTCCGATTTCGAGACCGCCAAAACCAAGCTCAAGGACGCTGGCTTCACTGTTGGCCGCACATCCGTTGTTGCTGTCGAAGTGGCCGACGAACCGGGTGGCTTGAACAACATCCTGACCATGCTCCAAAACGCTGGTATCAATGTTGAATACATGTACGCATTCGTACAGCCGAACGGAAATTCCGCGATACTCATCTTCCGCTTCGACCGCACAGATCAGGGCATCGAGCTGCTCCAGAAGAGCGACATCACCATCATTCCCGGCGACACGCTCTACGCTCTGTAGAACACCGGACGACACATCAAAACAAAGGGATGGGAGCAATATGCTTCCATCCCTTTTTCTTTTCCGCCGCTCCGATCTTCTCGCTCTCTATCTATTCATATCCCTTTCATTATTGATTCATTGAATAGGTGGACCAATGAGGAGTGATATTTTCTATGAAAAGTGTTGCCGAAAAAGTGCTGGAGGCGTATATATTGTGTAGCGAGGAACTTTGAATAATTATGACGAACAAAGACGTAATAGATAGCAGATTTTTAGAATCCATGTCCGGTAAGCAGCCGTTTTTGAAGCGGATGTTTACGGTTTTCATTTCTCAGGAACCAAAACGAATTCAGGAAATCAAAAATGCCCTGAACTCCCATGACGTAGAGCAGTTGCGGCATCTCGCCCACGCCCTCAAGGGCGGCGCGGCCACCATGGGTGTTGAGCGTGTGAGAGAATGCTGTTTGATGCTGGAAAAAGCCTCAAAAGCGGATGATATGGATGCAGCTTTTAGCCATCTGGATACGCTTGAATCAGAGATGCGGCATGCCTACGCCTTCATGTTCAACTATCTGGCAGAACACTAGTTCGCGCCCTGCTGACAAGACAAAAGCCCTGTTGAGAATCAACAGGGCTTTTTTATTATTGAGAGCCGCTAAGCGGCGCGTGACCAATCCCCGGCCAGATACGGGCCAAGCCAAAACCTGCCCGAATAAATGTCCACAGAGCCGTGGCGAGCCAGATGTAAACGAGTACGTGCGCTGGTTGAATATATTCTATCAAAAAGACAATGCCACCGCTGATGATAACGGCAATGATCATGACATTTCGTAAATACCGAAAATCGCCTGTTCCCCAATGAATACCGTCTGTTGCGAATGACAACGAACCAATAGGTTGGAGTAATGCAACCACAAGCCATGCTGGGCCGAACACGGCGTGCGCTGTCGGAGGAACCAGCAGCCACACCACGCCCTGCTCGCCGAGGAGCATGGCGCAACACATGGCAACGCCCGTGCCGACACTCCACAGACAAACAGACCGCGCCACACGCTTTGCCTGATTCACGTCACGTGCACCGAGGAAATATCCCACAAGGGATTGTCCGGTAATTGCGAAGGCGTCGAGAAACAATGCGGTGAAGATGAAAAATTGTCGGATGGCCTGATATGCCGCACCTTCATCCGCTCCAGCGCGGTTGGCTACTCGTGTACATAATGCGAGAAAAATCAGAACCATGCCAGTTCGTATAAAAAGATCGCCACCGATCTTCATCAGCTTGGCAACACCGGCCCCGCGCATATTCCACGTCAGCCCTATCTGCCGCCGGACCATAACCAAACACCATACGGCTCCAATCCACTGACTCACCGTGCTGGCAATGGCCGCGCCCGCAACACCCATGGGCGGAACAGGTCCAGCACCGAAGATGAGCAACCAATCAAGGAACAGGTTGATAACATTGATACCCACGGCCACAAAAAGCGGCGTGCGCATGTCCTGCACCCCCCGAAGCGCACCAAAACATGCGAGCGACACCAGTACGGCAGGTGCGCCGAGCAAGCGATACAACATATATTCATGGGCAAGATCGGTGACCGCCCCCTGCGCTCCAAGAAGCGAGGCGATACCATCAAGAAATGGCAGCGCGCCGAGCATTAACACCACGCCTATAATCGCGGCTATAACCGCTGCAAGGGACGCGACCTTAATGGCGTGCCCGCGATCACCGCTCCCTTCATCTTTGGCAACTTCAGTCTGCGTGCCGATGCTGAGGAATGTAAACGTCCAGAATATAGATGAAAATGCCACTGTCCCGATACCAAGGGCCGCCACGGGTTCGGAGCCGGGCAAACGTGCAATAAATGCTGTATCCGCCAACCCTGTCAGCGGTTCGGCAACCAGAGAAAAGAGCACGGGGAATGCCAGCCAAACCAACGTCCGGTTGGGCTTCTTTACAAAGGGATGATCTTTCGGAGAATCTGGATTTAAATCGAACACTATAGCACTTCCTTATTCACCAAAAAGTCTGACCACATTTGTCCCGGATCGGCAACCCAATCGGTTCCACTTTCCTGATATTTCTGCTATTCCAACATCATGGAATCAACAGACATTCACTACCTCCTGACCGCGTTCAGTATATTCTACACCGTCGTCGAGATTACGGCGATTATCACCGCCATCATAGCCGTGCGTGCCACCAGAACGCCGCAGGGGGCCATTGCCTGGGCCATCTCACTTATAACGTTCCCCATTTTCGCCCTCCCCCTCTACTGGGTGTTCGGGCGCAGCAAGTTCCATGGGTACGTCAATGCCATGCGTGTGGGTGAAGAACGATTCAGACAACTTGTTGGTAACGACCACAACATACCGACCGTCAAAGCGCTTTCAGAAAGAAAACAGCCACACGCGCCGAGATGTTCCTTTGAAACACTGGCCGAGATGCCTTTTTTGGGCGGCAATGAGGTGGACCTGCTTATAGATGGTAATGAAACCTTTAATGCGATCATCGAATATATTGATAAAGCTGAGAAATATATCCTCATCCAGTTCTTCATTGTCCACGATGACGGGTTGGGAAGACGGCTCAAAAATGCATTGCTGAAAAAAGCGCACCAAGGAATCCGCATCAATTATCTCTATGATGAAGTCGGCTGTCACACGACGCCCTCAAGTTATTGGCAGGAAATGATTGATGCAGGGATACTGGCCCAAGCATTCCACACCACCAAAGGACGCGGCAATCGTTTCCAGCTCAACTTCAGGAACCACCGTAAAATAGTGGTCATAGATGGCCATACCGCTTTTGTCGGCGGCCATAATGTTGGTGACGAATATCTTGGAATTACCAAACAATTCAAAGGCTGGCGTGACACGCACATGCGCATCACAGGTCCGGCCGTTATGGGTGTGCGCATCAGCTTTGCCAAAGATTGGTACTGGGCCACCCGCGACCTTTATGAAATAGACCTCGAAATGCCGACTATTACTGGTGACGCCGAAGTTCTGGCCTGCGCCACAGGTCCTGCCGATGACATGGAAACTTGCTCGCTCATGTTTATCCGCGCCATCAATGCAGCAAAAAAACGTTTCTGGATCGCCAGCCC
>JAFLJT010000152.1 GCA_022712855.1 Pseudodesulfovibrio sp.
AGGCTCGTTCGCAGGAGGCGTAGAAGTTGTTGCAATCAATGAGGGCATAGCTTTTGGGCATACAGATTTGTTGCTTTCCCTACACCGAATGAATCACATGACGGACGACACCCCATACTTGGAGGTCGCTGTCTGCGGTGATTATTATAGGGACATAGTCCGGATTTTCCGGGACAAGTTCCATTCCTTCCTCTGTCTTTTTCAACCGTTTTACGGTGAATTCTCCGTCTATGTAAGCGATGATGACGTTGCCTGATTTCGGTGTGATGGACCTGTCTACAACGAGCAGGTCGTCGTGATGGATGCCCGCGCCGATCATGGAATCGCCGGATACGCGCACAAAAAAGGTGGCTTCGGGGCGCGGAGCCAGATGCTCGTTCAGGTCCAGCGTCTTCTCCAGATAATCCTCGGCAGGGGAGGGGAATCCGGCCGCTATGGATTCCCCGGCCAGAGGCAGTGCCAAGAGGGGGAAACATCCGGGACGGCTGATAAATCCAGCCCACGGAGTGTGCAGTGCGAGGGATTTCTCGCACGGTATATATAAGGACATGGGAACCTCGTGTGTCAATTTTGATAAAACAAAAAGTGCGAAAAATACCCGTTTTTGTCAATCAAAATAAAACAAAATAGGGCGGCCAATGGGGGAGTGAGGAGGTGAAAGCTGTGGTCATGATGAGTGGGCTTCACCTTCGAGATCCTCGCCGAACGTCAGCTTGCCGTGAAGTCATCAGGCTTTCACAGAGTTCAAAATCAGAGGCGCGGCGGGAGCTTCGTGCCCCTTTTTATCTGTTTTTCTTGACGGTCAAAGATTACCTGCTAGAGTCAATGTCCTATTAGTAAATAATTTAAGGAGAATCTTATGAAACGTATTGTTATTTTTGCCGCCGTGGCACTTCTCATGTTTTCATCTTTTGCCTTTGCGCAGGATCCGGAATTGCGTGGAACCTGGAAGGGAACATTTGCGGCCTTGGACTCTGATGGCGTGGTCAAAGGCGATGTAGCCTATGTTATCAAGAAACAGACCGGGTCGCTTTTTGAAGGGACCAAGCTCTGGTTCAGCAAGAAAAATGTCCTGAAAAAAGTCAATTTCAGAGGTATCTATGACAATGGCGAAATTACCATTGCCGAGGCTGGTAACGGATACAGTGCCGGGTACCTGACCGCGAAGCAGCAGATGGTCATCAAATACTTTGAAGCGGGTTCAAGCTACAAAGCGATCATCAACAAGCTGGAGCGCGTACACTTCACCACTGGTTTTGTTGAGATCGATAAGGATGGTAACAAAATCATCATGCGTGCCGAGATCACCAATCATTATCCTCTCAATGCCGAGCGCATTCTGAAGGAAGCTGACAAGAACGGCGACGGCAAACTCACCAAGAAAGAGTGGGAAGACTGGAAGAAGGCAAACGACTGGGAATAAAGTCGAACGCTTCAAAAGAAACCGACTTCACAGACCGCCTTCGGGCGGTCTTTTCGTTGAGGGTGTATAAACGTATTATAGTAGTTGAATATGGAGTATGGTCAGTGGTATCGTTCCCCGTACTGATTATAGTATTCATTAACAAAAATATTCGAGGTCTATTGTGAAACGTCTTTTCATCGCTTTTGTTATCTGTCTCTCCTTTGGTCTGACCTTCGCCTTTGCCGGTGCAGAAGGAGAGGTTTTGTACAATAAAAAGTGTGCAAAATGTCACGGTTCTGACGGAGCAAAAACTTCCGGCGCATCTGGCGGCACCATGCTCAAAGGCCAGTCAAATGATGACATCAAGGCCAAACTCAAAGGTTACAAGGACGAGTCGTATGGCGGCAAGAAGAAGAAAACCATGCAACGCATGGTCAAAAAGTTGGACGATAAGCAAATCAGGCAATTGAGCCGTTATATTGGTAGCCTGTAAATCATGAATTCATTCCTGCGAATGCTCCTTGGGGCGACTGTAACGGTCGCCCTTTTGGTCGCCCCCGTCTTTTCTACGGGCGGGGATCATGACGTTATGGATATGGGCGAAAAGCCCGCCATGGAAAGTATGGAAGACAAGGCTGCCATGGACCTTGAGAAGTCCATGGAGGGCATGGACGCTGATGCTCACGACCATGAAAAAGTCATGGAGAAGGCCGGGGTCGCTGTGGGGATCGAAGAAAAGCTCGGTAACATGCTCACAGATGCTGAGTTCCTCGACTCCGAGGGTAACAGCGTCAATTTGCTTGAGTTGACCAAGGACGTGCCGACCATTCTCATTCCCATTTATTACCGCTGTCCTGATGTTTGCAACGTGCTGCAAGGTTCGTTTGCGCAGATTCTGCCCGACGTGGCCCTTAAACCTGGGCAGGAAATTCAGGTCATTTCCGTGAGTTTCGACCCGCGTGAGAATCCGGAAGATGCGGCCCGTGCCAAGCAGACGTACATGGCGGCCACACGCGGTATGTATCCTGCCGAGCATTGGAAATTTCTGGTAGGCAACGAGCATTCGGTCAACGAGTGGCTCGACTCCATTGGTTACACGGTTAAGCGTGAGGGCGGACTCTATGCCCATCCTGTAGCCGTGGTCGCCATTGCGCCGGGCGGGAAGGTTGTGCGCTACCTCTATGGCTCGTCATTCCTGCCGTTCGATATAACCATGGCTGGCACCGAAGCCGCCAAGGGCGAGCCGGGGCTGTCCATCAAGCGCATGCTCTCCATGTGCTACAGCTACGATCCGCAGGGCCGTCGTTACGTTTTTGATATTCTGCGCGTGTCCGGGTTCACCATTGTCGGGTTCATCGGATTGCTTGTGCTCTATCTCGTTCTCTCTGGAAAAAAAGAAAAGAAAAAGAAAGGCCGCTGATGTCTGATACAGTTATGGATAAAGGGTTTTTCGCTCCCAAGGGCGGCTCCAAAATCATGGAGTGGTTGTTTACCACGGATCACAAGCGCATTGGTATGCTGTACCTGTGGGCGATCCTGATTTTCTTTTCGGTCGGGGTATGCCTTGGCCTTGCGCTACGGCTGGAGCTGTTCGCTCCCGGGCCGACCATCATGACCCAGCAGGCGTTCAATGCCATCTTCACCTTGCATGGTGTGGTCATGATTTTTCTGGTGGTCATCCCATCCATCCCGGCGGCGTTTGGTAATATATTTTTACCGCTCCAACTGGGGGCCGAAGACGTTGCGTTTCCACGACTGAACATGTTCTCGTTCTGGCTGTACATCGTTGGTGGCGGCATCGCGCTGACCTCGCTCTTTACGGCTGGCGGCGCGCCGGACACTGGCTGGACCTTTTATGTTCCGTTCTCTTCCATCTCCACCACCAATGTTTCGGTGGCGGTTCTTGGCGTGTTCGTCCTCGGCTTTTCGTCCATTCTTACGGGACTGAACTTCATCGTTACCATCCATCGCATGCGCGCCGAAGGGATGACCTGGTTGCGTATGCCCCTGTTCCCCTGGGCGCTCTATGCCACGGCGTGGATTCAGGTATTGGCAACGCCCATCCTGTCTATCACCGTGTTACTGATCGCCATCGAACGGCTGCTCGGCATGGGCATTTTTGACCCGGCTCGCGGCGGCGACCCGCTTCTCTACCAGCACCTGTTCTGGATTTATTCGCACCCGGCGGTCTACATCATGATTCTGCCCGCTATGGGTGTTATCTCGGACATCATTCCGGTATTCTGTCGCAAGCCTATCTTTGGCTACAAGACCATTATTGGCTCGTCCCTCGCCATTGCTTTTGCGGGGTCACTGGTCTGGGCGCATCACATGTTCGTTTCCGGCATGTCCGACACCGCAGTCATGGTCTTTTCATTTCTGACATTCATCGTGGCCGTGCCCTCGGCGGTCAAGGTCTTCAACTGGCTCAGCACCATGTATAAAGGGTCCATCCGGCCCGAACCGCCGCTCATCTTTGCACTGGGATTCATTTTCCTCTTTGCAATGGGCGGTATTACCGGGTTGGTTCTTGGTTCCGCCGGGACCGATATGCATGTACACGACACCTATTTCGTAGTCGGACACTTTCACTTCGTCATCTTTGGCGGGACCGGAATGGGCTTGTTCGCCTCCATGCACTACTGGTTCCCGAAAATTTATGGGCGTATGTACAACAAACGTATCGCTACATGGTCCGCGATTATTATCATCGCGGGCATCAACGGGCTGTACTTCCCCATGTACCTGCTCGGACTGGCTGGCATGCCACGTCGTTATTACGACTATCTGCCGCAGTATACGGACCTGCATCAGCTCTCCACGTATGGCTCATGGATAACGGCCATGGGGCTGGTGCTCATGTTCTGGAACCTGTGGCATGGTCGCAAACACGGCCGGGTGGTGGGTAAAAACCCATGGGGCGCAGCGACTCTTGAGTGGACGCTACCTTCGCCGCCGCCCACGCATAACTTTGATGAAGATCCCATCGTGACCCATGGTCCATACCATTACGATGGTCTTATTCCTGAAGAAGACGCTGTGAATGAGAGTGAGGGGGATAAGTAATGAGTGAACATCCCAAAGATTATCTCGGTGCGAAAATGGGCATGTGGCTCTTCCTGTTTACGGAGATCCTGCTCTTTGGCGGGCTGTTCGTCTTGTACGCGGTGACGCTCCAGCGCTACCCGGCGGAGTTCCATGAAGCGAGCAAGATGCTCGATACCACTATGGGCACGATCAATACCATCGTGTTGATTACCTCAAGCCTGTTTGCGGCCTTGGCTGTCACGGCGCTGCAAAAGGCGGATATAAAGAAAGCCAAGATATTCCTCATCCTGACCATCATTCTGGCCGGGGTCTTTCTGGTGAACAAATATTTTGAATGGGGTGCCAAGATTGGTCATGGCATCTACCCCGGTTCGCCGGATATTGCGGACTGGGCACCGGGCAAGCAGGCGTTCTTTGCGCTCTACTATACCATGACCGGATTGCACGGAATTCATATCGTTATCGGCATGGCCGTGCTCGGTTGGATATATTGGCTCATTGAGAAGGAAAAATGTACGCCTGATTATTTCATCGTACTCGAAAACGGCGGACTTTATTGGCATTTGGTTGATTTGATCTGGATTTATCTGTTCCCGTTGTACTACCTGATCGCCTAGCGGGAGGAGCAAAAATATGCATACTACTGATACAATAAAAGACACCGAACATCACGGCCCCAGCTACACGCTGTTCGTCATTATCTGGGCGATCTTGCTTGTGCTGACTGGTGTGACGGTCTACGCAGCGGAAATCGACCTTGGGTTCCTTAATGTGGTAATGGCTTTGTCCATTGCCACAATCAAGGCGTCCTTGGTGACGTTTATTTTCATGCATCTCAAGTACGAGAATCTGACGTTCAAGATCATGGTGCTGATGGCGTTTGCCATCCTCTCCATTTTCATTGGGCTGACCTTCTTTGACACAGCATACAGGGTGGCGGTCTAACCATGTATCCACAGATTTTTTCCGCAGCCAAAGACGTCGACAGAGCGTTCCTTATCATCCTCGGATTTTCCGTGTTCATTCTTGTGGTGGTCACGATTGCCATGCTCTGGTTCCTGTGGCGCTACAATGTGAAGCGCAGTCCCGTGGCTGCCGATATTCGAGGCAACTTCTGGGCCGAGGTTATCTGGACCGTGCTGCCGACCATTATCGTGCTCGGTTTGTTCTGGACTGGCTGGTCGAGCTTCAAGGCCATGCGCACCATCCCGGATGGGGCTATGGAAGTGCTGGTTGAAGGGCGCATGTGGTCCTGGAAATTTACCTACGCCAACGGCAAGACGAGCCAGGAGCTTTACGCCCCGGTGGATACACCGCTGCGGCTGAAGCTTTCCTCGCGTGATGTTATTCATTCCTTCTATGTCCCGGCCATGCGTGTGAAGTGGGACTTGGTTCCTGGCATGGATACCGAGGTCTGGATTCAGTCCGACACCGTGGGCGAATATGACATTTTTTGTGCCGAATATTGTGGTCTGAAACATGCCGACATGATCACGCTCCTCAAGGTTTTGCCGGCCGAGGATTTTCAGGCATGGCTTGACGGCAGTGCTGAAACCGAAGGTGATGAAATACTGCGTGGTCTGGCGCTCATGGAAGAATATGGCTGTTTCGACTGCCACACCATGGACGGCACAGATGACGTTGCGCCGCCGCTCAATGGCATAGCTGGAAAGGAAAGGCTGATAATTCTGCCCGACGGTGCCAAGCGGACTATCAAGGCGGACTCGCATTACATCAAGACTTCCATCATGGACCCCGGCGCCGAGCTGGTGGACGGATGGGATGACGAAATGCCGCCCTACGAAGGCGACCTGAGTGATGAAGACGCCAATGTTATCGTCAACTACCTGCTCGGCAAAGACGAATCCGGCAAGCCGTTCAAGGCCCTTGAACATCCGGGTCTGCATTTTGCCAAGGTGGAAGGTTGCCTCAAGTGCCACACCACGGACGGCACTACCACTGGTCGCGCACCGAGCTTCAAGGGGCTGTATGGCTCCACGATCACTGTGCGGAAAGATAACAAGGAAAAAATGCTCACTGCTGACGAAGAGTATATTCGTCAATCCATCAAGCATTCCACCAAGTGGGTTGCTGAGGGATATGTGGATTCTATGCCGCCTTATGACGACCTGAATGAAGAAACTATCGAAGGGTTGATCTCGTTCATCAAATCCCTTGGAGGGAAGGACTAATGATCCTTGGTATTGAAGGAAGCCCCAGAAACAAGGGCAATTCGCACAAAATGCTGACAGCCGTGTTGGCCGGAGCGCAGGAAGCAGGGACGATGTCCCATGAAGTCCATTTGCGTGACTATAAATACGAGCCGTGTGTTGGCTGTGAGCGATGCCGAAAGGCCAAGGCGTGCACGCAGTTCAAGGATGGGATGACGCTGCTGTATCCGCACATTGAGCAGGCGCAGGGCCTCGTCCTTATTTCACCCGTACATAACTACAATGTGACTGCGTGGGTGAAGGCGTTTTTGGATAGGATGTATTGTTATTACGATTTTACGGATACACGCCCACGGGGTTGGGCCAGCCGTTTGGCAGGACAGGGCAAAAAGGCTGTCATCGGTGCAATAGCTGAGCAGGCAGAGAAGAAGGACATGGGCTTCACCCTTGATGCCATGCGTCTTCCTCTTGAGGCTTTCGGGTATGAAGTAGTGACGGAACTGCCAGTCCTTCGGCTCTTTGACCGAGGCATTATCGCACAGCACGAAGAACATCTCGAACGTGCTCGTTACGCGGGCCGTGATCTTGCTGCTGCGATCAGTGCCTAGTTGAGAGATATGAATTTAATGCTCCAACTCCTCCGCGTGCGGGTCAGTCTGGCTGTGGCCGGAGGCTCGTTGTTCGGTGCGCTGTATTTCGGCGGGCCGGATATCTGGCGTGGAGTGGTGACAGCCCTTGGGGCAGGAATTTTATGCGCCGCGTGTTCTGCGCTGAATCAGGTGCAGGAGCGTGAATTTGATGCCCGCATGGAGCGTACAAAGGATCGGCCTATTGTGTCTGGTCGTGTGTCTGTACAGGCTGGATTCTCTTTGTTGCTTGTCCTTTTCCTCATGGGGCTGACCCTGTTTGCGCTGGTTGGCGGCTGGCCGTTGCTTCTGCTCGGCTTCGCTGTCCCGGTTATATACAATGGCGTGTACACCCCGTTGAAGAGAGTGACGCCCATGGCACTTTTGGCGGGTGCACTGAGTGGCGCACTACCGCCGCTCACAGGCTGGGTTGGTGCGGGTGGTTCTCTACTCGATCCGAGCATCTTGGCTGTGACTACGATCTTTTATCTCTGGCAGGTGCCGCATTTCTGGCTGCTGCATGAGAAGCACCGCGAGGACTATGAGCGGGCGGGATTCGCTACTTTGGAAAGTCGGTTACCGCACCGGATGTATCGCCCCATGCTCGCCCTGTGGGTGAGTGCGTATTTTCTCGGCCTGGGCTGTCTGGTTTACGTCAGTGGACCGGGTGCGGTGTCGTGGTTCTTGCCTTCTGCCATCGTGCTGATGGGCGGAGTGGCATTGTTTGCTGTGGCCAGGAATTATCGACGTGGTGCGGCTGTGGCCGTGTATGCGTCCCTGCCATTAGTGCTGGTCGTCATGCTGACAAACACTCTCTGATTTCGAGGAGTTTTCGATATGTTGATGTGGATTCACCCGGTTATTCAGTCCGTAGCCATGCTACTAGCCTTCTGGGTTTTTTATATGGGTGTCACCCGATTCATGTTTGTTCATTTTGGCGTGAAGAAATTCTTCAACTGGAAATGGCATGTGAAGCTCGGCAAGATCGTACACGGTCTCTGGCTGTTTGGCTTTGCCCTTGGCCTGTTTATGGCATGGTATGAGTGGGGTTCTATTGATATGACTGGCGGACATTTTCTCGTCGGTGTACTCATGGTGCCGTGCATCCTCTTGAGTCTCGGCACCGGGCTGCTGTTGGAAAAACCGAAAACAAAGCGACCCAAGCTGGCCCTCTTGCACGGCGTAGTTAATACGTTCCTGTTCTTCATGGCCTGTTATCAGGCATGGACGGCGGTGGAAGTCATCGAGCTGTTCCTGCTCGACTAACATTGTTTGAAATAAGAAATAGAAACACCCCGTCGCCATTGGCAACGGGGTGTATTTTTTTGTGGCGAAGGGGGCTGGTCTAGCGGAATTTGTGATACCAATAGAAGACTATAAGCAGCCCCAGGATGACGCCTATAATGGGCAGCATTTCGGGGAGATTGAAGTCGGGTTCCTCTTCCACAAAAGCCCACTTGTTCAGGATATTTTCCTTTTCAATAGGAGACATC
>JAFLJT010000322.1 GCA_022712855.1 Pseudodesulfovibrio sp.
CTTCCGATCTTTTTCCGGGATGATACCCTGAATGGGTTCGTCCTTATAGATGACGGCCCCATCGGTGACCTTGCCATCCTCGGTTTCCAGCAAGCCGGAAATTGCCTTGAGCGTGGTGGATTTACCAGCGCCATTGGCACCCAGCAAAGCCGTGATCTCGCCCTTGGGGCAGGCCAGCGAAAGTCCTTTGAGGACAAGGACAACGTCGTTGTATACGACTTCCAGATTTTCGACCTTGAGTACTTCGTTCAAGGTATGCTCCGTTAGAGTGACCGGGGATGGCGTAGACCATCCCCGGCCTTTTTGTATTATTCTTCAAAAACTGTTCAAAAACCGGGCTGGCGAGGCGCAAGGTAAATTCAGGGCCGACGCGTATTCTTATACGCTAGGGTCTGGGTTTACCGCAGCAACGAAGTCAGCACGGATTTTTCAACAGTTTTTAGTGACCAAGCCAGTCGGCGCGGCGATCCAAGATGGATTCCTTCACGAAGGTCAGCTTGCCGTCCTTGATGATGTACAGGAAGACAGCCATGTTCGGGCGGTGATCATCCGGGTAATAGGAGATCAGCGGAGCCAGACCCATGGGGTCGAAGTTGCGGAGGGTCTCAAGGGAAGTCTTGATGGCTTCACCAGTGACGGGACCGTTCGCTGCGGCGCGCTTCATACCTTCGGCCATGACGAGCACGGACACGAAACCACGGGTGAAGTGCGTCATCTGCGGCTCGTTGTTAGTCATCTTTTCGATGGCCTTCATGCCGGGAACATCCTGTCCGTAAACAGCTGCAGCCTGGTTGGAGTAGACACCATTGGCATCTGCGCCAGCCAGCTTGGCCAGGTTCTCATCACAACCCCAGATATTGGCAAAGAACGTGGTCTCCAGACCAATGTTCTTGGCAGACTTGACGATGACGGATGTGGACGGAGTGGTGCCACCGATCCAGCAGAAGTCAGGAGCCAGGTCTTTCAGGGGAAGCAACTCGGTGGTTGCGTCGATAGCCTTCAGAGAGACGTTGGTATCAGTCAGGATCTCAAAACCGAGTTCCTTGGCGTATTCCTTGGCACCAGCGATGGGAGCCAGACCATAGGGATGGTCAGGGTAAATGAATGCCAGCTTGGGAGCGCGGTCTTCCTTCCAGTTGGAGTGGAAGTAATTCAGCGCTGCACGAACCTGCGTGGTGTAATCAGCTGCGATGAAGAAGTTATAAGGAGCCTTCTTCGGGTCGGTCAGGTGAGCCGAGTAGGACGCGGAAAAATCGGGAATTTTGTCTTTCGCAAGATTACGAATGAGCGCCTCGGTAACGGCGGAGCCGTAACCCTGAATACAGACAACACCATCGGTGTTGACCATTTTCTTGTACAGAGACAGCCCCTGCTGGACGTTGTACGCGGTGTCCTGAAGATCGAATTCCAGAGGACGACCATCGATGCCGCCCTGCTCGTTGACGTATTTCACAGCGGCCACAAGGCCTTTAGAATACGGCACACCAACAGAAGAAGTGGGACCGGACAGATCGATCAGACCACCGACCTTGATGGGAGCCGTTTTTGAAGTTTCAGCCGATTTTTCTTCCTCGCCTCCGCAACCAAACAGCATCAGCCCGGCCAGGAGCATGGTGCAAGCCACGGTTATGAATTTACCAACCCTCATTGTAATTCTCCTAAGGGATTAAGGTTATACGCCCTGCTCACTTCGAGTGAGGCGTCAATATCTATAATAAAAACCGTTTCCACGACAAAATTGCAATCGTCATTGGATGAACGGATGTATTTAATGCGCGAACGGATACAGTTTCCAGTACGCTTTGATCAAACGCCAACGGTGCGCCAATCCTTCCGGCTCGAAGATCAGGAAGAGGATCAGCACAAGGCCGAACACGCCTTCTTTGAGTGCTACGATGGACTGCACGATATCCGGAAAATACGAACCCAGCCCATTGGAGATAATGTTCAGCACCTCAGGCAGCAGCACGATGAAGATCGCGCCAAATACCGAGCCGATAACTGACCCCAGCCCGCCGATGATGATCATGGCAAGATAGGAGATGGACATTCCAATATTGAACTGCTCAGCGGAAATGTATCCAGTGTAATGGGCCGCGAGTCCGCCAGCCACACCCGCCAGGAACGAGCTGACGCCAAAGGCTACGAGCTTGTACCAGAACAGGTTCACGCCCACAATTTCTGCGGAGAGATAGTAGTCGCGGATGGAGATGAAAGCGCGGCCATATTTGCTACGCATGATATTGGTCACCATGAGCAGCGCGGCGGCGGCAAAGAAGAACAGCAAGTAGTACATGCGCCATTCGGTATCAAAGGTGAAACCAAGAATCTGGGGCGCTTCGAGCAACAAGCCGTTGGAGCCACCGGTCATCGCGCCACCGTGCAGAAATACGTATTCCAGCACGAGCTGCGCGGCCAGTGTCGCAATGGCGAGATAAATACCCTTGAGTCGCAGGGACGGGATGCCAAAGACCATGCCTACCATGGCGGTGATGAGACCGGCCACGAGGATGGCAAGGGGGAACGGCACGCCGTGCAATGTACATTGTCCGGCAGCGTAGGCTCCCACACCGATGAACGCACCGTGGCCCAGCGAAATCTGACCGCAGACGCCAGTGAGTAGGTTGAGCGCCACCGCACCGATGACCGTGATGAAGATGGTATTCATGATCGAGGTCAGGTGGACATTGAGAATGGCCGGGAGCGCTATCAATGCGAGGATGAACAGGCCAACCATGAGCTTCTGGAAGCCGGACTGGAATATCTGTGCCTCGCCCTGATAGGACGTGAAAAAGAGACCGCATTTACCTTGCATGATTAAACCCTCTCAATTTCTTTGGTCCCGAACAGACCATAAGGTTTAATCATCAGGATGATGACCAGAATGATGAAGGCCGCGACCTCGCGGAATCCACCAAGACCGAGGAATTGTCGGGCCGCGCCATCACAGACGTTTTCCAACACACCGATGATCAGCCCGCCGAGCGCCGCGCCGAGGAGTGAATCCAGACCGCCGAGAATGACTGCCGGGAACACTTTCAGGCCGAGGTGACCGATCTGTGAATTGATGCCGTTGATGTTGCCGAGGATCACGCCGCCGACGGCGGACACGACACAGGCAATACACCAGCTCATGGCGAAGATATTTTTGATGCCGATGCCCATGGACTGTGCAGCCTGCTGGTCAAAGGCGGTGGCGCGCATGGCGATACCTGTGCGCGAATATTTGAAGAAGATCGAGAAGATGGCGAACAGTACGGCGGACAAGATGAACGCCGCGATATAGACCGGGGCCACAGGCAGTCCGGCGATAACAATCGGCTCAGACGGCAGCACCTGCGGGTACACCCGAATCTGGGTGCCCCAGAAAAGCTGCACCAGCGATTTGAGCACCGAACTCATACCGACCGTGACCATAATGACCGAGATGTGTGCCTCGCCAATGAGTGGTCGCAGTATCATTCGTTCGATGAGTAGGCCAAGAAAGACCGAGAACCCAAGCGTCATAAAGAACGCCCAGATAAACGGAATCTGGAACTGCACCGTCAGGGAGAAGCACATGTATGCGCCGACCATGACCAGCTCGCCCTGGGCGAAGTTCACGACCTTGGTCGCTTTGTAAATAATAACGAACCCAAGGGCCACCAGCGAGTAAATACTGCCGACCACCAGTCCGTTTACGATAAGTTGCAGATAATATTCCACTTACGCCTCCATGTCCTCGATGCGGATATCGCCGCACATCTCGCGCACCCGGCCATCCTGGTAGGTGATCTCAGTTTCCAGGTTCAGAGCGCACTCGTCGGTGTACAATGTCTCGATGAGGGTGCCGTAGCGTTCATTAATCGTCTTGCGTCGGACCTTGCGGGTACGGGTCAGTTCGCCGTCATCCGGGTCAAATTCTTTATATAAGAGACAGAAGCGCTGGATTTGTGTCTCCGGGGGCAGCGTCTCATTGGTCTTGGCAACTTCGGATTTGATAAGCGCGTACACTTCATCCTTGGCAGCCAGATCCTGATAGGTGGTGTAGGTGATCATCTGCGTTTCGGCCCAATGACCCACGATTGCCATGTCGATACAGAGGATGGCGGTGACAAAATCGCGCCCGCCGCCGAGCACCACGGATTCACGCAGGAACGGAGAGAACTTGATCTTGTTCTCCAGAAACTGCGGTGAGAACTGGGTGCCGCCGTTGAGATGCATAACATCTTTCAAGCGATCGATAACCACCAGACGGCCGTTGTCATCAAAGTAACCGGCGTCGCCCGAAAGCAGCCAGCCGTCCTTGTCCACAGTTTCTGCCGTGGCTTCATCGTTCTTGTAATACCCGAGGAAAACAGCCGGGCTGCGGGAGATGATCTCTCCCTCTTCGGTGATCTTGACCTCGGTTTCGGGAATGGGTGCGCCAACCGACGTGAAGTCGACCTCGCCTTCGCGGTGAACGCAGGAAATACCCGCGATCTCGGTCTGGCCGTAAATCTGTTTCAGGTTGATACCGAGCGCACAGAAGAAGCGGAAGATATCCGGGCCGAGTGCCGCGCCACCTGTGGTAGCACTACGCAGCCGGGAAAATCCGAGACGGTCGCGCAGGGAGCGAAACAACCCTTGCTCGGCCAGGAAGTATTTGAATTTGAGCCAGCCGCTCGGCGTTTCGCCAGCAAACATTGTGTCAGCGTATTCGTAGCCAATCGGCAGGCAGAGATTGTACAGGAACCGCTTGATTGGTGTGGTTTCCATGATGTCGCCCTGCACCTTGGCGGCGATGGATTCATAGACACGTGGCGGGGAGAAAATGAAATGCGGACCGATCTCACGGGAATCGGCAGAACCAGTCGCCGGGGTTTCCGGGAAGTTGACGCAGAATCCGAAAAGCAGGGCCGAAGCCACAGCCATCATCTGCTCGCCAATCCATGCCAGCGGCAGGAAGGAAACAAACTCATCCTCGCTAAACTTGGGATCAGCCTGGCCGAGGTTATGGGCCATGGACAGCAGGTTCACATGCGAAAGCATGGCGAGCTTGGGCCGTCCGGTGGTGCCGGAAGTGGTCGTGATAAGCGTCGGGTCGTCCGGCTTGAGGTCAGCCGTCCATGTCTTGTATTTGGCAACGGGATCGGAATGTTTCTCGCGCCCAATGCGGCGGACTGCCTTAAAATCGATGAGGCCATCCACGTCTTCTTCGTAGGCCACGAGACCTTTGGGATCGTGATAGACGAGATTTTTGAGATGCGGAAGATTGTCCCGGAACGAGAGAATCTTGTCGACCTGCTCCTGGTCCTCGGCAACAACAAGTTTGCATTCGGACAAGGCGAAAATATATTCGATTTCTTCTGCGGGAGAGTCTTGGTACAGACCGAGCGCGATGCCACCCAGAGCCTGAATGGCAAGTTCCGCCCAGATCCATTCGGGACGGTTGTCGCCGATGAGGATGACGATGTCGCCCTTGCCGAGTCCCAATTCCTTGAGACCGCAAGCGAATTCCGCCGTGATTTTCAGCGTGTCGCGCCAGGAAACGGCTTGCCAAACGCCCCACTCCTTCTCGCGGAGTGCCGGTTTGTCTGCGCGCTCTTCAGCCTGCTTGATCAGCAGCCGGGGCAACGTGGTTTTGTATGGTTTTGCCATGAAATTTCCTTGTAAAATCAGATGTTGATACCGCCTTGCGGCGGGGTTGTCAGAGGACTTCACCTCCGGCGGCCAAAGGGCGCACCCTTTGGAATCCCGAGCTGGCCTTGCGGCCAACGACAACCTATCTTCGAGTGTACGTCTCTTCTTCGGTGCCTAGATAGGCAGCGATGACGTCTTTATTTGCCTGCACTTCATCCGGCGTTCCTTCGGCAATTTTTTGCCCGAAGTCGATGACCACCACCTTGTCGGAGATGTCCATCACAACGCCCATGTCGTGCTCAACGAGCAGGACGGTAACGCCCCACTCTTCGGCAATATCTAGGATATATCGGGCCATGTCCTCGGTTTCTTCGAGGTTCATTCCGGCCATGGGCTCATCAAGGAGGATGAGCTTGGGTTCGGCGGCGAGTGCGCGGCCGAGTTCCACCCGTTTCTGCACACCATAGGGAAGGCGTCCCGCGTGCTGGTGTCGGTAGGGCGAAAGGTTGAGAAAATCGATGACATCTTCCACGCGGCGGCGATGTTTGTCCTCGTGCTTCACGGCCTTGCCCCAGTAGAAGATGGAGGACAAAAGTCCGTATTCCATCTGGCTGTGGCGTCCGACCATGAGGTTGTCCAGAACGGAAAGTCCCTTGAACAGGGCGATATTCTGGAAGGTACGAGAAAGACCCAGCTCCGTACGTTTATGCGCGGGCAGGGAAAGCAAACACTCGCCATCAAGGGAGATGTTGCATGGTCCAGAGGCACCCCCATCGGGGATGTAGCGACCACTAATACAGTTGAGCATGGAGGTTTTGCCGGCACCATTGGGACCAATAAGAGACGCAATGGTCCCCTGTTCCACGGTGAACGACACACCCATGAGAGCGGCAATGCCCTTGAATGTGAGTGTTACGTCACTGACGTCAAGATAAGCCATAATCCTACAATTATGGTTGAGAGCATATTTTTGAACGGAGCAATTGTGCGGCGGGGCGGCGAATAACGTCTAACTCCGACCCGTCCATGCACGGCTGCGAACGCGAATAAACCCTTAGGTCCAATCTCCCCGGAAATCTTCGGGAGCGACCAGTTTATAGCCCCGTTCCTGCAGCGCTGCGACTACGGGAGAGGGGTCATCGGTATCTATTCGGACAACCACGATGCGGCGTCCGTTATAAAAGAAGGTGCCGGTGGAGATGATGGACATTTTCATGTTCGCGATAACACCCGAGACTTCGTAGAGAACGCCGGAGCGGTCTTCGGTCTCAAGGGTGATGCGGCTGCCGCCTTCACGATATCCCATCTCTTCTGCCAGCACGTCGAGCATGACATTTCTATT
>JAFLJT010000088.1 GCA_022712855.1 Pseudodesulfovibrio sp.
GTAGAGCATGGTGGAGAGCATGCCCCGGCCCATATTGTCGGTGCCGAGCAGGAACTTGCTTGTTCCTTCTGCCTCCCATACGGGCGGCAGTTCGGAGTCCATAATCTCGATGGTTGTCGGGTCGTATGGATCATGTGGTGCAAGGATCGGTGCGCCGAACGCGCCGATCACGAGGACCGCAAGAATGGCGAAGCTGACGTATGCCATGGGGTCGCGGAGGAAGCTGTACAGGAAGAAGGATTCCCTGAATCGTTGCCATCTGGTTCGCATTATTGTCTCCCCGCTACACGTATGGTCGGGTTCACCAGGCCGTAGATGAGGTCAACGAGCGTGTTGACCACCACGAAGATGAAGCCGACAACCACGATGTAGGAAACCATGAGTGCGGTGTCTGCGCGTTCCACTGATTCGATGAACATTGAACCCATGCCATTCCACTGGAAGACCGTTTCGGTGAGGATGGTGAAGGCCACCATGATACCGAGCTGCACACCACCCACGGTAATGACCGGGAGCAGGGTGTTCTTGAAGGCGTGCACCCACCAGACGCGGCGGGGCTTGAGGCCCTTGGCCCAGGCGTATTTCACGTATTCGCTTTCCAGTACTTCCATCATCTCGGAACGGATGAGGCGGATGAAGAGCGGGAGCATGATGGAAGAGAGAGCGATGGACGGCATCACCAGATGCTTAAGGCCATCAACGGTAAGGAAGCCGGTGTCCCACGAACCGAATATTCGGACGGTTTCACCGCGCCCAAATGATGGGAGCCAGTGAAGCTCAACGGAAAAGAAATAGATAAGTAATATCGCCGTCAGGAAAACTGGCATCGATACCCCGACAATGGACGCCCCCATGATTATTCGACTGAAGAGCCGATTGGGGTGAATAGCCGAGTAGATGCCCAGTGGCACGGAGAGCAGGATGACTATGAGCGAGGCGCAGAGCACCAACTCAATGGTGGCCGGAGCCTTGGAGGCGATGACTTCCGTGACCGGCTTCTTGAAAAAGAAGGAGCGGCCGAGATCGCCGTGCATGGCGTTGCCCAGAAAGCGTCCGTACTGGACCATGAACGGATCGTTCAGGCCGAGTTTTTCCCTGATCTTGTTGCGTTCCGCAGGGGTAACGCGTTCACCGACTAGTTCGCGCACCGGGTCGCCAAAGGCGGACTTGATGGAAAAGCCGATCATGGAAATGATAAGCATGACCAGAATGGCCTGCGCGATTCGTTTTATTGTAAATGCAAACATAATGCTCTTTGGTAAGAGGTCTAAAGGGGAACCCCGCTTTGATCGGGGTTCCCCTTTAGGATTGTTTTGTGACTATGGCAAGTAGGAATTAATCGTTACTTGATGACCAGATTGCCGAAGTACGGGAAGTTCATGACATTCACGATATCTTCGGTGTTCATGTTGTCCTTGGAAGCCCAGGACAGGTTCTGCCAATGCAGGGGAATGAACGCAGCGTCGTCGAACAGAATCTGTTCAACTTTCTGCAGCATTGCTGCACGCTTCTCGACGTTGGTTTCCTTGTTGGAATCCATGGTCAGCTGGTCAACTTCGGGGTTGCAGTAGTTGCCGGAGTTGTACTGGCCCTTACCGGTGTCCTTGTTCGGGCACATGTTCAGGTACTCGAAGAAGTTTGCGGAATCTTCGGTGTCAGAGTGCCAACCGATCATCTGGATGTCAGCAGCCTGTGCATCAAACTGATCCCAGTACTGCGCTTTGGGCATGGTCTTGAGGCTGATGGTGATGCCGATCTTGGACATCATGGCAACGAATGCCTGAGCGATTTTTTCATCGTTCACGTAACGGTTGTTAGGAGCGATCATGGTGCAGGCGAAACCTTCAGCATAACCAGCTTCTGCCATCAGAGCCTTGGCTTTTTCGAGGTCAAAGCGAGGCTGCAGAGCAGGGTTGTGCCCCTGGTAACCTTTGGGAGAGTTCTGCGCACCAGCGGTGGCGAAGCCCTTCATGACTTTAGCAACAACGCCGTTGTTGTCGTAAGCGTATGCCATGGCCTGACGGACCTTGGGGTTAGCGAACTGCTCAAGGCGTTTCAGGTTCAGCTGGAAGGTGATGATACGACCACCGGACATGGTGACCAGGTTCAGACCGTCGGTGGAACCAATGCGTTCCAGATCGTTCGGCGGAACGGGCATGATGAAGTCGACATCGCCGGACAGCAGAGCAGCAACGCGAGTCGGTGCTTCGCCGATGGGTGTCAGGACGATTTCATCAACGTTACCGGTATTGGCGTCCCAGTAGTCAGCAAAGCGGGTGAAGACAATCTTCACGCCCTGTTCGCGGTCGGTGACGGTGAAAGCGCCTGTGCCGGACTCATTGTAGTTGGCAAAGGTGTAATCCGTTTTGAGGATCAGGTCTTTGGGCTTGTCGTTCTTGGGATCGGTACCGGAGTAGAACGCTTTGTCCATGGGGAAAATGTAGGTGGCCATGGCCATGACGAGGCCGTAGGGCTCGTTGGTGACCAGGTCAACAGTGTGGTCATCAACAGCAACGGCATCGCCGAAAGCGTTGAACAGACCCTTGAAGTCGTCAGACTGCTTGAAACGATTGAGGGTGAAGACCACATCCTGGGCAGTGAAAGGATTGCCGGAGTGGAATTTCACGCCTTTGCGCAGGTGAAAACGGGTAACGGTGTCGCTAATGACTTCCCAGCTTTCAGCCAGACGGGGCTCAAAGCCACCAGTTTTGGTCCACCGAACGAGGGGATCGAAAACTGTGTGGGAGTACTGCAACATGCCGCCGGACAGTTGTACCTGGGGGTCCAGGGATACGGGGTCGGCATCCATAGCGAGTTTCAGGACGATTTTATCAGCAGCGGGAGCAGCGTCTTCAGCCTGCTCTTTCTTTTCACCGTCGCCGCAACCGACCAAAAGCATGGCGGTAATGACGAGGGTGAGTGCGAGCAAGGAAAGCTTGCTAGCGGATTTCAGCGTCGAAATTTTCATAAATTGATTCCTCCGTTATTGTGACCTATTACGCCTTGAAAGTGGGCGTACACTATACCTCTACTATACCCTTGCGGGCGGGGTTCCCGATGCCCATGGTTGTGGCCTTGGCTTGCCTTGGCTGAACAACACTGTATAAAGGGCAGACGAAAACTGCCAATTGATACACTTTTCATTGGATTTTCACAATAGTGTCTTTCCAAATTGCTGAATCATAGGACTACAGAATTATGTTCGGGAAAATTCTCAAAAATCTGGTCGCAACGATTTTTCTTCTATTTATGGTGAGCTGTGGCGCATCATTGGGTGTCGAAAGCGGTGTAGAGCCGACGGAAGTGCTGTATCTCGATGGCGAGTATGGGGTGGCGATAACCATGGAGAAGGGCGAAATACTCGCCCTGGATATGCGAGTACCCATCAAAAGTGGATACACGATTGTCGGTGCGTCCTTTGATCCTATAGTGCTCAGGTTGGAGCATTATTTGGAATATAAGGACGGTGATGAACCGCGTGCTCAGTATATGTTCACACTGCTGACTGACGGCACCACGGATATTCTGGTCAAGATGCAACCCGTGACCGGTGGTGATTCGGTGGTCTACAAGTCTATCACCGTCAATATTTGCGAGTATGAACTCTTCTAATCGAAACGCTGTTCGACCTTGGTCAGCTCGAAGTCCAGATTTGATACTCCGTCCATGACTGCCTTGGTGAGGATCAATGGGCTCATGTAGCTAGTACGCCAGTCGAAGACGATGGTCAGGCCGTTGTCTGTCTCGGTGAC
>JAFLJT010000070.1 GCA_022712855.1 Pseudodesulfovibrio sp.
ACGACCCTCGACCTTTCCGGCTGGGGCGATGATCTGACCGTGAATTTGCTCGGTGATGGGACCGCGCCCTATGACGAGCCCTATTACGAATCCATGGGGAACGAGGATCCCGAACTGGTGGTGCAGTTGGTTGATACAGCTGTGACAAATTACGACATCACCACCATCATCGGGGCTGCCCCATACGAAGGTGAGGCTCGTGGCGGAGACACCATGGGCGACAACATGGATGCCGTCATTGTTACTCCTGACAACGACATCACCGGAAACGAGAACAACAACTTTATCTATGGCGGCGCGGGCGACAATAATATTGATGGCGCGGGCGGTAATGATCTTATCAGTGTCGGCACTTACGACGCCACGACACACACCTTCACTCTGGGTGCCATGTCGACAGGCGACACCATTCATGGTGGCAGTGGCGATGACACCCTGCAGTTTGATGGCGCTGGCTCCACCATAGACTTGTCCAACGTGACGTCCATTGAACATCTGGTGCTCGGCTCTTCAGCCGTGGCCATTGCGGCTTTCACCGACATTACAGACAGTGCCGATGATATCCTTGATGTGGATGGCAGGCTGTCGGCAGGGCTTACCTTCTACGGGAACAATGACAATTACAGCCGTTTCTATCTGGAAGGTGGCTCAGGCAAGGACTTTCTCAGGGGCAACGACCGGGCCGACACCATGTTCGGAGGGCTTGGCGATGACACTCTTGAGGGGCTGGACGGCAACGACACGTTATCCGGCACAGGTGGCGGCGATGAGTCCATCTTGGGCGGCGCTGGAAATGATCAGATTTTCATGGGCAGCCAGCTTGATGCCAACGACGTTATTGATGGCGGCTCAGGCAATGACACATTATACTATACTGATAACAATGCGAGTACCATCAGCGAACTGAGCAACGTCACGGGCGTTGAAATGATTATCTTCGGCGATGCCGACACCAGGGTCTATCCATCCGGCGACATGACTGCTTCCGGCGGCATCGTGTCCATGGATAGCACAAATGTATCCAGCAGCCATACCTTCTATGTGAACACAGGCAGTGCCACCAATACCAAGTTCAATTACACTGGCGGCGACGCCGACGAGATGTTCTATGCCTCTGATCTGGCAGACACCCTGAGTGGTGGTGCGGGAAATGACAACCTGAATGGCAAGATCGGTGATGATAGCCTGGATGGCGGCAGCGGCAACGATACGCTTTACGGCCTTGAAGGTAACGACTACATTATCGGCGGCACTGGCGGCGACACGCTCAATGGCGGCGATGGCGACGACTACCTGAATGGCGGCGCGGGTGCCGACTACCTGCCGGGCGATGCTGGCAATGACACCTTGGTCTTCAACACTGGCGACGTGGTGGCTGGCGAGATCATCCGGGGCGGCGATGTCGCTGGTGTTGATCGCATTGTAGTCGAGACCAGCACGGATTTCACCAGCGCGAGCGAGCTCTCCGGCATCGAAAAAGTGTATCTCGAAGATGGGACCACAGCCACCTTTACCAGCGACCAACTGGGCAACTGGAACATCTACGGTGGCGACTCCGGCTCCACGGAATCACTCGTCATCAACGTTGTTGCCGCTGGCGCTTCGGTTGCCCTGAACAATGTATACTCTTTCATGAGCGGCAGCGGCGACCAGATCATCATCAACGGTTCGGACAATGCTGATACCCTTTACGGCAATAGCGGAAGCCACGACTCACTGATCGGCAATGGTGGCGCTGACAAACTCTATGTAACCGGAAACGGCGCAGACACCGCTTTGGGCGGCGCTGGTAACGACACTCTTTACGTAGCGAACAGCAGCTATGTCATGACATTGGACGGTGGAACCGAGACCGATACGATCATCACGAGCAGTGATGTCGATTTCACCAATCACGCCATTTCAAACATTGAGGCCTTCGAATTCCAGTCCGGCTCATCAACAGCCACTTTCAAACTGGCTCAAGCCCATCAGGCAACTTCCGTCATTGAGGGCACTGGCGAGATGCTGGTAAATGGGACCACCGGAAACGACAGCCTCGATCTTTCAGCCATGGATATGAGCGGGTACTCCGGGTGGGTCACGGTGGACATGCTTGCGGGTGACGACACTCTGGATATGGGCAGCAACATGCTCAATGCCAGCATTATCGATGGCGGTAGCGGCACGGACGTACTCCATTACACTGGCACAGCCGCTCAATCCTCCGAACTGGACAAGGTCGACTTCGTAGAAACCGTTATTCTGGGCGATACTGAGACCAACATTTTTTCGAATTATTCCGGTGCCGACTCCGGTTCCGTCATGAAACTGGATGCCTCAAGCCTGTCGGCAGGCAGCAAATTGACCCTTGATGCGGATCAAGGCAATAGGCCGTTCGACATCATCAGTGGTGCTGCTGGCGATGACATCACGGGCTCCTGGGATTCTGACACCATCCTCGGCGGTGCTGGCGATGACATCATCGACGGCTACACGGGCGATGACATCATTGAAGGCGGTGCAGGAGCCGACGTCCTTTCCGGCGGCGATGGAGACGATATCCTGATCGGTGGCGCTGGCAGCGATATTCTGAACGGTGGCTTGGGCAATGACACCGTAGATTTCAGCAGTGCGACTGCCGGTATTAATGTGAATCTGGCCACCCCCTCTGTAACCAGTGATGGTGAAGGAAGCTCGGATACAATACTGAACGTGGAAGCGATAACCGGATCAGCCTACGACGACAATATCATCGGTAGCGCCAACGCCGACACCCTGCTCGGCGGCAGCGGTGGCGATGATCTCATTCTGGGTGGCGCGGGTAATGACGTCATCGGCAGCGGTGACGGTGGCAGTTATATCAGGGGCGATGATGGAGACGACACCCTGACTGCTGGCTCGGGCGTGGACCAGTTCGTCTATTTCACAAACCATATCACTGGTGCCACCAATGGCGACACAATCATTAATTTCACATCCGGACAGGATCAGATTTATGTCACCAACGTACCAAGCAACATGTATTGGTATGAGGTGGACAATTACGATGGCACCGCGATTTCCGGCGGCCTCGGAGACCTCAAAGCCTTTGTATGGGACAACATCACGAGCAAACTCTGGTACGATACCAATGTCACTACCAGCGGTAACGAAGATGTCATCGCAACTTTCTCTTCGGGAGCTCCTGACGTTGGCGACATGCTCCTGGCTGGAGGAAAGATCGTTACCGATCCTAACGCCCCCCAAGCGTGGACTGGCACGGCAGCAGCTGAGAGTTATACTGGAGGTACGGTTAACGACACGCTCAATGGTGCTGGCGGCAATGACACCATCGACGGTGGTCTCGGCGATGATTCGATTCTTGGCGGCAGCGGTGATGATTCCCTGCTCGGCAACGAGGGCAACGATAGTATATGGGGGCAATCCGGTACCGACACTCTGCGCGGAGGAGCAGGCGACGATTATCTAAAGGGTGGAACTTGGCCTGCCGGTGACGGTGGCGATCTTATCTATGGCGATGAAGGTAATGACACCCTCATTGGTTACTCAGGCAATGACACCATGTACGGCGGCGACGGCAATGACTCCATTATCGGCGAAGGCGCTCCCGGAGTCGGTGGTGATGACGTCATTTATGGCGGCCGGGGCGCTGACACTATTTTAGGCGACAGCGGGAATGCAACCGAGGGTTATGACTACATTAACGGCGGCGAGGGCGATGACCTCATGACCGGCGGCCCGTATGATGACACCTTTGCATATTCCGATTTTTACGAACTGACCACCCACCAGACCAACGGTGACACCATCACCGATTTCACGTCCGGCGGAGATATAATCTACTTCGATGGATATTTCGATGGTGCTGCTTTCACGTGGTTCGAAGAAGACAATTACGATGGCGTCATCGACGTTGATGGTGTCAATTCATATTCCCTGATCTGGGACAGCGCCAACAACAGCCTCTGGTACGACGGGGATTCCACGACATCAGGCGTCTCGGCTGAAGGCATCGTCGCAACACTCTCCACGGGCGAAGTCACCATTGCCGATGTCGAGATTCTGAACGGTACCCTGCTCCCCGGCCAGGGCGAATACATAACCGGAACAGCGGGCAACGACACAATCGTCGGCACCGTGGCTGCAGACACCATATACGGCATGGCTGGCGATGATGTGATTTCCGGCGATAATGGCGGCGATTACATTGATGGCGGCGATGGGGCAGATATTATTAGTGGCGGCAATGCCGAGGATACCATTCTTGGCGGTGCTGGTTCGGATACCATTTCCGACAGTAATGGCGACGACTCCATCGATGGCGGAGCAGGAGCAGATTCTATTAATGGCGGCAATGGAGAAGACACCATCATTGGCGGCACCGGGGGAGACAGCCTCATGGGCGGCGCAGGCGACGACACCATCGACGGCGGCGACAATGATTTCGAGGCCCGCGAACTGGATGTGGCGAGCTACGCATCCTCGAGCACAGGCGTTTATGCCCGCCTTGTGGATGACTGGGCCAATGGTTGGAACGGCTCTGCCACTGTGATCGGTGGTGATGGGAATGATGTTCTCACCAATATCGAAGGAATTCAGGGCACAATATTTGCCGATAAGTTTGTTGGTGATGGCGCAGCCATAAACATCTTTATAGACGGTGGCGGCGCGGATAATATTGATGGCAACTCCGATTTCGATGACAGCACGGACCTCGGCTTTGACGTTTTATCCTACCAATATTCGGTAACCGGTGTGGAAATTTTCACAGCTGGCGCTAACAGTGGCACGGTTTCCACTGCTGGCGGAATTGATACCTTCGACCAGATTGACCAAATTATGGGCTCAGCCTTTGATGACACATATCACGGTGCGGCAGGCAATCAGGAATTCGCACCCGGATACGGGACCGACACCTTTGACGGCGGGGCCGATTGGGATGCGGTTTCCTACTGGGATATCGGCGACGGCTCCACAGGCATGACTTTCACCTATGAAGCGGGAGATTACTGGAGCGCCGATTACGCGGGAACAGGCGCTTTCACCGACACCCTCACCGACATCGAGGCAATTGAAGGCACGGCGGGTAATGATATCTTCAACGGCGGTTCGTTGAACGATCACTTCAATGGCTGGTCTGGCGATGATGTTTTTAATGGTGGCACGGGTGTCAACGAGGTGGCGTACTGGGACGACCCGAGTGGGATAAACATCAACCTGAGTACTGGAACCGGCACGGACGGTTGGGGTGATACTGACAGTTTTACCGATATTTCAGACGTATTCGGTTCTGACTACGATGACACACTGACGGGCGATGCCAACGATAATCTCCTCAGCGGAGAAGATGGCGACGATACCATCTACGCCGGTGACGGCGATGACACTCTTTGGGGTGAAGACGGGGAAGACGTCCTATACGGCGGCGAGGGCAGCGACTCCCTCATGGGCGAAGCCGATGATGACTTTATCGATGGACAAGCTGGCAACGACACTGTGTTCGGCGGCGACGGCAACGACGCCCTGTTCGGCTCCGAGGGCGACGACATCCTGTACGGCGGCGACGGCGCCGACACCCTGTTTGGCAACGACGGCAACGACACCGTGTCCTTTGCCTACGACCCTGCTGGTGTGACGGTCGATCTCGAGGGCGACGGCAGCATCCTCGCAGGTACTTACGAGGCCATGGACGGTTGGGGCAACTCCGAAGACATCTACACCGTGGAGAACATCTTTGGTTCCAGCTTTAGCGATGTACTCTACGGTGATGCCAATGCCAACAAAATCAATGGCGGAGCTGGCAATGACTATTTGAGTAGCAAGGGCGGCAACGACACCCTGATCGGCGGCGAGGGCGATGATACTCTGCGCGGCGGCGAGGGCGATGACGAACTGGTCGGCGACGATGGAGCGGATGTTTTCCTGTATACCCGCAATGACATCGCAAACCACACCACGAACGGTGACACTATTCAAGATTTCGAGTCTGGTACCGATCTCATATCTCTCGATGAAGCACAGGATTTCAATTGGTACGAAGAAGACAACTACGACGGTATTATCGATGGCGATGATGGCTCTCTCTGGTCCTTGATCTGGGACAGTGCCAACAGCCAGCTCTGGTTCGACCACGATGCCTCGTCTGGCAATGAGCAGGTCCTGGCGACACTGTCGTCCGGAACTGTGGACTTCACTGATATTACTATTAATGGCGGTACTATTACCGACATGACCAGCATGGGCGAAATCTGGTCCGGCACTGCTGGTGACGACACGCATACAGGCACTGTTTATGGCGACACCATTGCCGGTTTGGCAGGAAATGACCAACTCGCCGGCGGCGACGGAAATGACTTCATCATGCCATATGGCGTGGACGATTCTTCCAGTATTGCTTCAAGCGACGTCCTCGATGGCGGTGCCGGATATGATATCCTGACTGACATGGCCGACTTTGTAGACTTCACAGGCATGGGCCTGCTGAATTTCGAGGAAATCGCTTTCGGCAAGGGTGACAGTGACGCCAATTTCCAAGACTTCACCTTTACTGCGGCTCAGCTCAGCGGAAAGGTCTATGAAATCTCCGGTGACTTCTATACCACCCTCACTGCTAACGGAACGCCTGGTGCCGATGTTGTCGATTTCACCAGTATTTCTGCCGGCAATTTAAACAGCACCATCCAGGTAGACCTTTCGGATGGCAACGATACCTTCTTTGGCAGCGATGACGGTATGCATTTTGTTTACGGCGGCAGCGGTAATGATGAGATGGAAGGCGGAAGCAACGACGATTATTTCTATGGCGATGTTGGAGATGACAGCATACTCGGCGGGGATGGCAATGACACCATTGAAGGCGGCTCGGGAGATGATTCCTTATATGGAGACTTCGGGGCTGATGACATCTACGGCAGCGCTGGCAACGACACCATCCGAGGCGGCGAGGGTGACGACACCATGACTGGCGGTGATGGTGTGGATATCTTCCTGTACGAATACGGCTCTGCCATCGCTCTCTCCAGCGACACCGAAAGCATTACTGACTTTGAGAGCGGCATGGACATGGTATGGCTCAGTGGCGATATCGCGGATCAGGATCTACTCTGGTACGAAATCGACAACTATGCGGGCGGTGGCAACGGTGGGCCGGGTCAGGGCGGATTGATTTGGGACAGTGTCGCCCACAAGCTTTGGTATACCGATACGTTTGAGGATGGCAGCTCCGAAGGCGTGCTGGCAGATTTCAACAACTTGGATATCTCTTTCGGTGATGTGTATGCTGAAGGACAAACCATCACTTACAACGCTACCGGGGACGCGGTCGTTTCCGGCACTTCCGGCGATGACACTGGTGCCAGTTCCGTTGACGGAACAGGCAATGACGACATCTTGTTCGGCTATCACGGCAATGATCAACTGAACGGCAGCAGCGGTGACGAGATTCTCATTGGCGGCAGAGGTGACGACACCATTGACGGCGGCACAGGAAACGACACCCTGTCCTATGTCTACGATCCGGACGGTGTGAACGTAAATCTTACCACCGGCATCGCTATTGACGGCTGGATTGATACGGACACCATCACCGGAAACAGTGTGGAGAACATCACTGGTTCCAGTTACAACGACACATTGATGGGTGATGCTCAAGCCAACTACATAATTGGCGGTGAAGGTGACGACAGCTTGGACGGCGCTGACGGGTCCGACACCTTCTATTATGCATCGACTTACGAGGGTAACGACATCGTTGAGAACTTTATTCACGGCGAAGATATGTTCCACTTCGATTTCGGCGAATTCACCGCTTTGACCAATGGCGACGGAAGTTTGAGCACCTCAGCCTTCGACTCCATCACCGATTTTGGTGCGGCCGCACTATATGAAGATGACGGTTACTCAACCGGGGCCGACGTCAAATTCATCTACATCAATGTGGCAGGCGGCGACCACAAGTTGTACTACGATGCCAATGGCTACGATCCTGATGGTCAGACGCTCATCGCCGACTTCGACACCACCAGCGACATTGGTCTGGATGAAACGGATATCTTCATGGAAGGTGCTCCGATGGCCTAAGATTCTAATCCTCCAGAATACATAGACTTAAACGACGGCCTCACCTCCAATCGAAGAGATGGGGCCGTAATTTTTACATCCTTCTCAAGACATTGCCCCCGGCGGATACTGAGTCGATCCAGTGTAATCCAACCCCCCAAACAATGTATGAGCGTTCATCTTTGGGTGGGCGCTCTTCTTTTGTACATATCTATATTAGTCCAACACTCACATCGGCTCAATCTATAGTGTTTATATTCCGAGGTCTTAGCTTATTTACAACCAACCTTGCCCTTTTTTTCCATACCTGCTAGTTCAATTGATCCTTCTATTATTATATAGGAGGTACACGGAGACACATCATGGCGGAACAGATTGGCGAAATTACCATTCTGCATGGCTCAGCCAGCGCAGAAGGTCCTGAAGGCATACGCGAGCTGACGCTCGGTAGTCCCATATTCAATGACGATATTGTTTCCACGGACCTCAAGGGTTCAGTGGAGATCCAGTTCACTGACGGAGCACTCCTCTCACAGGGACCAGGCTCCAAAGTGCATCTGGACGATTACGTCTTCGACCCGGATAATGATGCGGGCGAGATAACCATGAGCCTCATTCAGGGCACCTTCCGTTCCGTCACAGGGCAGATCGTCGACATGAACCCC
>JAFLJT010000099.1 GCA_022712855.1 Pseudodesulfovibrio sp.
CGACGAACAGCTGACCAAAGCTGTTACCGACGTCTTCGACATGCGCCCCTACTACATTCTGGAACGCCTGAACCTGCGTCGCCCGATCTTCCAGGCATCCACCAACTACGGTCACTTCGGCCGCGAGTTGCCCGAGTTCACCTGGGAACAGACCGACGCCGTCGACGATCTGCGTACTGCCTGCAAGATCTAGCACGCTCATACAAAGAATACGCATCAAAGCGCTACGAAAAGGCCGGGTTTACCCGGCCTTTTTTGCGTCTCATCCATGGAGCCTATAACGTATTTATCCTTCCCCTCTCAAAGGAACGAATAGATCTAAATAACATTATAACATCTATAATCTCCCAACGGTGATAATCATAAGGAAGAATGAATGCATCTGGGTGGCAATAACAACGATGAATTCGAACGCTTCTAGCCAAGAGTTAGACGCCCTGAAACTCAAGGAGATACTATGACCGATGAAGCTTTGAATGATATCAATCAGTTTCTGACATTCACATTGGGTAAAGAGATTTTTGCCCTTGATATCAGTACGGTAAGGGAAGTTCTCGAACTCACCAGCGTCACCAAAATACCCAGAACGCCAGATTTCATGCGCGGTGTTATCAACCTACGCGGCCATGCCGTTCCGGTTGTGGACATGCGGCGCAAAATTGGAATGAGTCTGGGAGAAGACACGGTGGACACGTGTATAATCATCGTGGAAATCGAGTTTGAAGGCGAGTACGCGATAATGGGTGCCTTGGTAGACTCTGTCCGCGAAGTGTTTGAAATGACACCGGACACCATCGAACCAGCCCCAAAGATGGGCGCAGCCATCAATGCGGAGCACATTCAAGGAATGGGACGCCAAAATGATCAGTTCATCATCATTATAGATATCAACAAGATATTCTCTGCTGAAGAACTGGCCATGGCCACAAAGACAACAGACGAAGCAGACGCGCAGCCTCTTGAATCTGCCGACGACGCTGTTGCCGCAACCGCCTAAGAATAGGCGCACCATAATCGATACAACGAGCCCACACGTGCATACGCAGGTGTGGGCTTAGTTCTTTCAGCACGAAGAGAACAGTATAAAACTCGCTAAACTTGAACTCTTTACATCCCGCAGGTCTCACTCTTTTCCCTGCTCATATCCGCGCAAAGGATGAGGTGGCGGCCACCGCCCTTGTGATAAAAGACGTGGGCAATGGTTGTACACAGGTTGCCGGAGGCGAGAGAAATATATGCATCAGTGGTATACTTTTCCAGCCCAGCCTGAATGGGAAGAAAATACTCCTTGAGCGAATGATCCGCCCCCATCCTTGCTGGCTCGTACAAAAAACGCTTAGCTTTTTTAAGCTTGTTGGGATTGCACAGCGAATCCGAGACCTGCCGCCCTTTCATGTCCAGAACATAGACACATTCCACTTGAGGATAGGTGTCGATAAAGCGGATCAACGTTTGGTTGATGCCACGCGTCGGCGTCTCGGCCAAGGCCTGACACATGGTCAGAATGAGCAAGGCGTATTTTGAGAACAGCCGCTTCTCTTCAGCAATTATACGGGTACGATTATCCCGATGTTTTTCGGCCAGCGCAGCCACTTTAGCTGCCATACCCGGCACGGCGTCCAAACCGGGCGCTGGACGGGCGAAATAGAAGCCCTGAAAAACATCGATACCGTTACCAAGCAAACACATGGCCTCGTCACTGGTCTCCACGCCTTCGGCCAGAACGAGACAACCTATTCGATTCGACATCTGCACGAAACTGCGCACCACTTCGAGCTTGTGAAACTGCTTATCTACGTCGGTAATGAGGGAACGGTCGAGCTTGATGACGTCAGGCTTAAGGAGTGGAATACGATCAAGGTTGGAAAATCCCGCGCCCACATCATCAAGAGCGATGAGAAAATTCTTCTTCCGATAAAAGCGGACGAACTCCAGCAGCGCGTCTGTATCCTCGCAACGGGATTCGATAATCTCGATGATAATGTTGTTGGGACTTATGCCACATCGCTTGACCAGCTTGAGCAAGTGGTTAGACCCGCGCGTCTCTTCGTTGATGCAGGATGCGTCGATGTTCATGGAGAGCATCAGACTCCTATCCTTGCGATGTAATGCGGCAAAGGATTCCACTGCTTTTGTTCGGCAGACCCGGTCTAAAGCGAGCCGGGTTGCTGCGTCCCGAGCCTGACCGAACAGCAGGGTTGGGGGTATCAACTCTCCGCTCTTGGGATCGAAACCTCGACTCAACGCCTCCAGACCGATAACCGATTTGCGCTTGAGCGAAACCTGAGGCTGAAAGTGCGTAAGGATGGCACGGGTATCTATGATTTCCTGAATATCTGGCACGGCGAGCAACATTACAATTCTACTTTATTCGTTCACTGTTAATGGAACTGAAATTTGTGTCTGAAATTGAGAGCGATATAAGGCCGGGGCGGCAACCGCCCCGGCGCTTATATATGATCGCATTCGGTTCTAGAGGATTCCCTCTTCGCCAGTTCTGATACGCAGACTCTTGGAGAGTTCGGAAACGAAGATAACTCCGTCGCCTTCACTACCTGTTGCACAGGAGGTCTGGATGGCCTCGATGGCCGCGCCTTCGAAATCATCGTTGACGCCGATCTCAATGCGGACCTTCTTGAGCAAGTTCACTTCCATCTGTACTCCACGATATGTCTCGGTGAATCCTTTCTGACGGCCGGAACCGAGGATGTTGGTCACTGACATGGAGTAGATTTCCTTGGCGTAAAGCGCCTGCTTCACGTCGTTCAGCTTTTCGGGCCTGATGTATGCTGTGATGAGCTTCATTGTCTTATTCTCCTAATATTCCTTAATCTTTCTTTTATTCTTACTTCTTTTAGAAGCTGTTCAAAATGGTTCGAGTGCAAGGCGCGAAATTAATTCAAGACCGAAGCGTACTTCCTGTACATGAGGGTTTGGATTGAGTTCGCAACGCAGCAATCGGGCTATTTTCAACAGTCTTACTCGTTGGTGAAGATCTGGAAGCCGTTGTAGGATTCACTACCGTGTTCAGCGATGTCCAAGCCCTTGAGCTCTTCTTCCTTCTCTACGCGCAGACCAAAGATAGCCTTGATGGCTGCCATGAGGATGTAACCGCCACCGAATGCCCAGGCGAAGAAGACGCCGACACCGATGAGCTGTACGCCGAGGAGTGCGAAACCGCCGCCGAAGAACAGGCCGCCGTCAATGTTGAAGAGACCGCAGGCGATGGTTCCCCATGCGCCACAGACGCCGTGGACAGAAGATGCGCCGACGGGATCGTCGATCTTGAGGACCTTATCGATGAATTCGATGGACAGGACAACCAGCAGACCAGCGATGAGACCGATGATGATGGAAGACGTGGGGCTGACAGTAGCACAACCAGCTGTGATACCAACCAGGCCAGCCAAAGCGCCGTTCATGGTCATGGAGATGTCCGGCTTGCCGTAGCGGAACCAGGAGATAGCCATTGCGCCGAGTACGCCGCCACAAGCAGCCAGGGAAGTGTTCATGGCGATGAAACCGATGGTGCCATCAGCAGTGGTGGTGGAACCGGCGTTGAAACCGAACCAACCGAACCAGAGGATGAAGACACCGAGGCCAGCCAAGGGAATGTTGTGACCGGGGATAGCCTTTGCTTTGCCGTCTTCGGAGTACTTACCGATGCGGGGGCCGAGAACCAAGGCACCAGCCAGAGCGATCCAGCCACCAACGGAGTGAACAACAGAGGAGCCGGCGAAGTCACAGAAACCGAGAGCTTCGAGCCAGCCAGCACCATCATCGCCGAGCCAGAGCGAACCCCAGGCCCAGTGGCCGGACATGGGGTAGATGATACCCGTGACCACGATGGATACTATAATATAGCTGGAAAACTTGGTGCGCTCAGCCATGCCACCGGAAACGATGGTAGCGGCAGTCGCGGCGAACACGGACTGGAAGAACCAGAAGGTGTAGGTCCAGGGAAGGTCGGCTTCCGCGACGCCACCCAGAGCGAAGCCGGAAGTGCCGAAGAGTCCGCCAGCGTCCATGCCGAACATGATGGCGAAACCGAACAGGAAGAAGCAGACAGAACCAACGGAGAAATCCAGGAAGTTCTTCATCATGATGTTACCAGCGGATTTGGCGCGGGTGAAACCGGCCTCGACACAACCAAAACCGGCCTGCATCAAGAAAACCAAAATTGCTGCGACGAGTGTCCACAGAATGTTACCGTGGAACTGGGACAGATACTCTACCTCTTCGGCATGAGCGAGGGTCGGTGCTAGGGCGGCCACCATGGCGGCCATGACGGCGACCTTCTTCGATGTGGGGGTCAGGGACTTTCTCAAAAACATTGCAATTCTCCTCCTACAGTGGAATGCGTTTTAATCTTGAACTCCCTCTATCAAGACCCGTGCCAAACGCAGCATGTATTGCTATTTGTGTAAAAATGGAAATCTTCCCTACCGTTTTGTGTCCTGAATTTGACAATAATGTATAATTATAGCTGGAATTGACAAAAAATGTAAACGATTCTTGCCAATCGATGAAAACCCCGAGTAAGGGATCGCCCATTACCATATATACGTTGAGTCGAGAAAGACGCCTCAACGCCCCAGAGGAGAACGCTCCCCTAAACGCCCTCATTTCCCCTGACAATTAACTACACACAAAGAAGACACCTCCCCCATATCCTTCACAGGTTTCTCACCTGACAAGACGCATTCCACGCTCGCCACTGCCTCTAAAAAATGACCGTCGGTCACAAGAAAACGCAAGAAAAGCTATAAGTCACTATAAATACTGGAACTAATATATTTGACAGGAGTCCCCTCGCGGGGTAGAACCTATTTCATGAACATCACCACCAACCTCCCCGCATACTTTTCCAATTTTTATTTTGGATATTGGTTTAGCCGCGCTCGCGAGCTCGGGAGAGGTGCACTGTAAATCGACTGGTGATTACAACGACACAAACCTCTTCAAGAGCCGCGGGCATAAGCCGGCGGCTCT
>JAFLJT010000227.1 GCA_022712855.1 Pseudodesulfovibrio sp.
GGCAACAACACGTACAAGGCCGTCCAACGAGCCGCCAACGCCGTGGCCATCGGCCCCGTTTTGCAGGGCCTGAACAAGCCGGTTAACGACCTGTCGCGCGGTTGCACTGTCCCGGACATCGTTAATACCGTCGCCATTACGGCCATTCAAGCACAGGCTGAGAAGGGCAAATAAATGCACGTTCTGGTCATCAATTCCGGCAGCTCGTCCATCAAGTACCAACTGCTGGATACGGACAACGAATCCGTCCTCATTTCCGGCTTGATCGAACGTATCGGCGATGCACAGGGCGACCTGATCAACAAGGCATTCCCCGGTACCGACAACGAAGTCGTCACCGAGATCGAGCAGCCGATTCCCGACCATACAACAGGTATGCGCCTCGCCATCGACATGATCACCGACCCCGCAAAGGGCGCGATCAAGGACAAAAGTGAGATCGGGGCCATCGGTCATCGTGTTGTGCATGGTGGCGAAGATTTTCACGAACCAACCATCATCGATACCGAGGTCATCGCGGCCATCGAGGCCAACGTTCCCCTCGCGCCGTTGCACAACCCCGCAAACCTCGACGGTATCCACGTCGCCATGGAACTTTTCCCCGGCATCCCGCAGGTGGCCGTGTTCGACACCGCATTTCACCAGACCATTCCGCCCCATGCCTATATGTATGCGCTGCCCTACGAGCTGTATGAAAAGGACCGGGTTCGCCGCTACGGTTTCCACGGCACCTCTCACAAATTTGTGGCGGGCGAGTGCGCTAATCTGCTCGGCAAACCGCTGGCAGAATGTAATCTCATCACCGTGCATCTTGGCAACGGATGTTCCATGACCGCCATAGAAAACGGCAAGTCGGTGGACACATCGCTCGGCATGACCCCGCTCGAAGGACTGGTCATGGGCACCCGCTCCGGCGATGTTGATCCGGCCATCCACACATTTCTCGCGCGCAACAAAGGCATGGACATCGAAGCGATCGACGCCATGCTCAACAAGCAGTCCGGCCTCAAGGGAATGTGCGGCATGAACGACATGCGCGACATCCACGCCGCCGCCGACAAAGGTAACAAAAACGCCCAGCTCGCCCTTGATGTGCAGACCTACCGCAACCGCAAATACATCGGCGCATACATGGCCGTGCTTGGCCACGTGGACGCCATCGTCTTCACCGCAGGCATCGGCGAAAACGACGCTATTGTGCGCAGGTTATCCCTTAAAGGACTGGCTGGATTCGGGGTAAAAATCGACGAGGCTGCCAACGACCAGCGTGCCAAAGAACCGTTGAAGATCAGCGCCAATAACAGTACGGTTGCCGTCTGGGTCATCCCTACTAATGAAGAACTCGCCATAGCGCGCCAGACCCGGGCTATTCTCGACACCTAAAATCTCGACCGAACATTCAATCGGAAGACATACTCACCATGAAAAAATTATTCTGGGTGGTGCTGAGCACCCTCGCATTGATAGGAGCCATTATGCTCACAAGTTTTGCAAGTTTTGGTTCTCCGCCGACAGACGAAGACCTGTCGCAACTGGAAAAATCTCCGCAATATGATATCGCCAATAAGCGCTTCGACAATTCGGAACCCGGTGTGCTCGAAACATTGGAGGCCGTATCCAAGGACTGGAAAGGGATTCTCAAATTTTTCTCTCCCGGTGGAGAACGGTCCCCATCGGAACCAATGCCGCAGGGAGTGCCCGACATGACGGCTTTCGCCCAAAGCAATGGCAATGCCCAGCTCATCTGGTTCGGCCATTCTTCCCTGCTCTTGCGTATGGCCGAAAAGAATATCCTCATTGATCCGATGTTTTCGAAAAACGCCTCACCCATTCCCTTCACGGTGACACGCTATCAGGCCCCGGTCCTCGACCTGACCCAGCTTCCAAACATCGACTACATCGTCATATCCCACGATCATTATGATCATCTGGATATGAAAACCGTGCAATATTTCAGCGACAAGCAGACGCAGTTTATCGTGCCCATCGGCATCGGCTCCTACCTGCGTGGCTGGGGTATCCCGGCTGATCGGATCACCGAACTCGACTGGTGGCAGACTACCCAACGCGAGAACATCGAGTTTGTTTGTACCCCCGCCCGCCATTTCTCCGGCCGCAGCTTTGCCAAGAAGAACCCCACCCTGTGGGCTTCATGGGTCATCAAGGATACGAAACAAACCATCTATTACAGTGGAGACTCCGGGTATGCCGGGCACTTCAAGGAAATCGGTGAGAAGTACGGCCCCTTTGATCTCGCCATCCTCGAAAACGGCCAATACAACAACCGCTGGCGGGCCGTTCACCTGATGCCGGAAGAAGCGGCCCAGGCCTATTTCGATCTCAAGGCGGAGATGCTCATCCCCATCCACTGGGCGATGTTCGAACTCTCCATGCACACATGGTATCAGCCCGGAATGGAGATAGCCGCCCAAGCCAAAGAACACGGCATCAATCTGGTCACCCCGAAGATCGGAGAAACCGTCATTATCGATGGCACCTCGCAAGGCAGTCCATGGTGGCAACAATGGGTGGACCCGAAACGGCCCGTGGAATGGTACGCGGAGAAGGTTAACTAGCGGACGGCAGCAGCCAAATCACATCACGGCATAGTTTTGTAACGAGACAGGGCCAGCGCCAACGCCGTGGACACTTTGATAAGCTCGGAGTTGTTCTTGCGGATTGTTCCGGCCATTCTTTTAGCGAGTTGCAAGAGCAACTTTGAGCCGAGAGCTGGTTCTCTTTCGAGCAATTCGAAGAAACGTAGGCGGTCAGTGACGAGAAAATCGGCATCGTCGAGAACCTGAATAGTTGCGGAACGGGTGTCTCGATCGATGAGCGCTATTTCGCCGAAGATCGGGTAGTCGTGTTCGTCGAGGGTGGCGAGCACTTTTCGCGGATTTCCCACTTCCATGATCGGCAGGTTCATGTTCTTGAGCAGCATGGATTTGGTGATGCGCACACGACCATGAATGAGGATGAACATTTCATCGCCCTGATCTCCTTCTGTGATGAGATCCTTGCCCGCTTCCACCGAACGCACATCAAAAATCAATTTGACCTTGTCCACCATGGAATCGGGCAGCCCTTTGAAGAGGGAAATAGACCCCCAAGCAATATCTTCGGATTTCATCGTGCCGCCCCAGGGTAAAGGAAGAGTACGGCATCATAGCTTTCGAGTTGCTCTTCGTCAGAAGGGTTGGCGATAACGTGCGGGCCGGATTCGCCAATGTTTGTTTCCTGACCGGACGATTCAAACAATTCGAGAATGAACTGGTCCAGCGCAGAGCCTTCGTCGAGGACATCTTCGAGGGAAAGTTGTTTGCTGACCTGACACAAGGCGAGGGGCAACCGGCCGTCGGAACGGAAGCGGGTCATGAGTTCGCCCCAATTGAGATTTTTTTCTTCATCTGTCAGGTCTTTGAAACCCATATGGTTGTTGCCGCGCATGCCAATCAATTCTTGCAAGAACGTCCACATAGACGGGTTGGCCCCCATGAGGCTGAGAATGAGACTGGTCAGCTGACCACGCACGAGGATTTCAGTGACCCCGGCCCGGAGCAGATGTTTGCGATTTTCCTGCAAGGCAACTTCGCCGAACAGTCGAACCTGCGGCGCGATTTCGCGGATGGCGAGGGCGGCATACAAGGTTTCCTGATCCGCGTCCTTGGAGGATTGGTTCTCGTGCTGGGAGAGCATGTAGATGACCTTGGCCCGATCCAGCCCCGCTTTTTGGAGGACGGATTCTTGCGTGATGCTTCCCCAGACGAAGTGCAGACGTTCGCCCATTTCGAGCTGGAACGCGATGGATTCGCGCTCGTCGCCGCTTAACGGATTGACCAACACGAGGTCGGAAACGCCGTGTTCTTTGGATTCAAGCACGTGGTTGTCGCGCAGCCCCTGAATAAGTTCCAGACCGAATTCGTTCCAGCCGACAATAATGACGTGATTCTTGAGGTTCACCTTGAGCAGCCCCTTGCGCTTTCTGGCTTTTCGCTCGACGAGCATGGAAGCCATGTTGCCTGTGAGAGTGGATACGAGTCCGATGCCGCAGACCATGACGAACACGCCCATGAGCTTGCCGCCCACGGTGCCGGGCACCATGTCGCCGTAGCCGACAGTGGTCAGCGTGACCACGGCCCACCACATCGCACCGAAGAAATTGTGAACTTCGCCATCAGGATAATGTTCGAAAAACCAGAACCCCACCGTGCCGAAGGTCAGCATGGCAAAGATAAGCAGGGTCAGTTTCCCGAACGGACTGCGACACCACCCCAGGGTAACGTCGCCGACAACTTTGGCGTATTGCAAGGTATCCACCTTTCACTGGTATTACCTTATTGTATGACCGATGAGAGGCGTTGAGTCAAATATCGGAGGGGGTGAACTTGTTCATCGGTTGCTCTCACAGCCTCAAGCGTATACCCTGCTCGCATGACCAGACTTGCTATTATTTCTGACCCGCATTCGAATTTTGAGGCGCTTTCCGAAGTGCTTGCGGATATTGAGACCTATGCTGTGGATGAAAGCATCTGTATGGGTGATGCCATTGGGTAGGGGCCGCAGCCGCAGGAGGTGTGTGATCTGTTGCGCGAGAAAGATGTGACGCTCATTCGGGGGAATCATGAGCAGGGGCTGATCAATATTTATCATCTGGGCACCTTCAATCAACCCGCCAAGGATGCGTTGCGGCAGACGCGTGAGATGATTTCTGACGAGACGTATGAATGGCTCATCTCGCACCCGAAATATTTGGTGAAGCACGGCTGCCGATTTGTTCACGGCACCCCGCCAGACTCGGCGAAAGCGTATATATGGAAATATGAGAAAACCATGGGCGAGATCTTCAAGCGCTTTACCGAAGATGTCTGTTTTGTCGGCCACACCCACGACCTCATGCGTTTCACCTATGCGGATGGCACTGCATCCGACAAGCTCCCCCTGCCCGAAGGCGATACCGTGCTTGAACCGAACATGCGCCACCTCGTCAACATCGGAGCTGTGGGCCAACCACGCGATGGCGACAACCGGGCCAAGTACGCTCTCTACGACACCGAATCGCGCACCGTCTCCATGCGGTTCATCCCCTATGACATCAAGAAGACCGCCGAACTTATCCAACAACACGGTTTTAACCGCGCTTTTGCCGACCGACTTTGGTAGAAAACCAGCTCTAGAAAGGCCCTCGGTACCCCGGTAGGGTATAATTCAAAGTCATAGAAAAATTGCATAAAATCCCGATTCAGCGAGTCGGAATTCGGCTTTTCTTGTTGAATTCATTGACTCTATACGAACCCTCACGACCTATTATAAATCCCTATGCACCCCCTTGACACGTATACCCCCTACGGGTATTCTTTAGGCGTAGTATTTGAGTGTGCGCAGAGGGGCGCGCGTTCATCATCCATCGTAAAAACCCGTATGGAGGGGAATATGTCTCGCAAACTTATCTTGGCTATCGCCACACTGCTGATTTCTGTTTTTGCTGTTTCCATGGCCTTTGCCATGGGTGGTGGCAACGCCCGCAAGGGGAAATTTCTGTATCGTAAAAACTGCCGTTCCTGCCACGCCGGAGGCGAAGCCTCTGACCTGAGCCCTGCCGACAAGACACAGGCTGAATGGACCGCCACATTCTCCGACATGGGCAAGATCAAGTGCAGCGACGGCTGGACC
>JAFLJT010000071.1 GCA_022712855.1 Pseudodesulfovibrio sp.
GGTGCCAATGCCTGTATGATGGGTTCGGTGCTGGCTGGCACGGACGAAAGCCCGGGCGAAACCATTTTGTACCAAGGCCGTACCTACAAGCAGTATCGCGGCATGGGTTCCATTGACGCCATGAAGAAAGGCAGTTCCGACCGTTACTTCCAGGAGAAATCCAAGAAGCTGGTCCCCGAAGGTATCGTCGGACGTGTCCCGTATCGCGGCATGGTTGGCGAATCCCTGTACCAGTTCATCGGCGGTCTGCGTTCCGGCATGGGCTACACTGGTTCTGAGAATCTTACCGATTTATATGAGAACTCCCAGTTGGTTCAGATTTCCGGCGCTGGTCTTAAGGAATCACATGTTCACGACGTAACAATCACCAAGCAGTCGCCGAACTACCGTGGTGATGGCTAAAGCTTAGTGTAAGACTGTGGTTTGTGGATTTAATCTTTTCATTTGTTCAGTTGTGAATTAGAGAGAGCATCATGCATAACGATAGAGTACTCATCCTGGATTTCGGCAGTCAGTTTACACAGCTTATCGCACGTCGCGTGCGTGAGGCTGGCGTCTACTCTGAGATCCACCCCTGCAATGTGGACCCTGAGCGAGTCAAGGCCTTCAAGCCGTCCGCGCTCATTTTGTCTGGTGGCCCCTCCAGCGTGCTGGAAGGCGGTTGCCCGGACCTGAATTTGGAATACCTCGAAATGGGTATCCCCGTGCTTGGCATCTGCTACGGCATGCAGCTTCTGGCGCACAATATGGGCGGCAAGGTTGTGGCTTCCACAGATCGTGAATACGGCCGCGCCGAGTTCACCGCCCAGAACGATTGTATTCTCTTCGACGGCGTTGAAGAGAAAGACGATCTGACTGTGTGGATGTCTCACGGTGACCGCGTTGAAGCGCTGCCCGAAGGGTTCGTCCCCATGGGCAAGACCGACTCCATCGAGTTCGCTGCCATGGGTAACGTAGAGAAGAACATTTACGCCCTGCAATTCCACCCGGAAGTGGCACATACCACCGACGGCGGAACCATTATTCAGAACTTCCTGTTTAAGGTCGCTGGCCTGGAAGCGTCTTGGTCCATGGCTTCTTTCGTGGATACGACCATTGCGGACATGAAGAAAGAGCTGGGCGACGACAAGGTTGTCCTCGGCCTGTCCGGCGGTATTGATTCCACGGTGGCTGCAGTCATGCTGCACAAGGCTATTGGCAAGAATCTGTATTGCATCTTCGTCGATAACGGCCTTCTGCGAATGGGTGAGAAAGAAGAAGTTGTCGGCTTCCTGGCCGAACATTTCGACCTCAACGTCAAGTTTGTGGACGCTGCCCAGGAATTCCTGGACGACCTCAAGGGCGTTAAAGACCCGGAGAAGAAACGCAAGCTTATTGGTTACAAGTTCATCGAAGTGTTTGACCGCGAGGCCAAGCTGCTTGATGGCGTTAAATATCTCGGACAGGGTACGCTGTACCCGGATGTCATCGAGTCTGAGTCCTTCAAGGGCCCCTCGGCTGTCATCAAGTCCCACCACAATGTCGGTGGCCTGCCTGAGAAGATGAATCTCAAGCTGGTCGAGCCGCTGCGTGAGTTGTTCAAGGACGAAGTTCGTCGCGCCGCGTACGAGCTGGGTCTGCCCGAGCACATCATCTGGCGTCAGCCGTTCCCCGGACCGGGCCTGTCTATTCGTATCATCGGTGAAGTCACTGACGAACGTCTGGAAATCCTGCGTCTGGCAGATCGCATCGTTCAGAACGAGATGGTCGCTGCTGATTGGTACCGCAAGGTCTGGCAGGGATTTGCCGTCTTGCTGCCGCTCAAGACTGTCGGTGTTATGGGCGATGATCGCACCTACGAGAACGTCATTGCCCTGCGCATGGTCGATTCTCTGGATGCCATGACCGCAGACTGGTCGCGTTTGCCGTCCGAGCTTCTGGCTCGCATGTCCAACCGCATCATCAATGAAGTCAAGGGTGTAAACCGCGTGGTCCTGGACATCTCGTCCAAGCCGCCGAGCACCATTGAGTGGGAATAATTCGAATTAAGACTCCTTTAAATCGAGGATGTTGAGAATCTGCATAAGGCTGTTCAAAAAGCGCCAGCTACGAGGCGCAAGAGAGAATCAAGACCGAGCGTATTCTTATACGTGAGGGTTTGAGTTTCTCGCAGCAACGAAGTAGATGGTGTTTTTTCAACAGCCGGAAGGGTGAAAATATGTTTGGAATTGGTGGACCGGAACTTCTGATTATTTGTGTGGTGGCGCTCGTCGTCATCGGCCCCAAAAAACTGCCTGAAATGCTGCGTTCGCTTGGTAAAGGCGTGGCAGAATTCAAGCGTGTTGGCACTGACGTGAAATCCACGTTGGACGACGAAGTGAACAAAGCCGAGGCTGAGTCTCGCAAGCAGGAAGTGGACGAAGAACTGGTTCGCCGTAAGGCAGAGAAAGCCAAGCTGGAGGCGGAAACCGCCAAAGCTGAAGCTGAGACTGCCAAGGCTGAGCTAGAAAAGACCAAGGCCGAAGTCGCATCCGATAAAGCCAAAGACGAAGCTTAGGAATTTGAATGAGTTCCGATAAAGACGATGTGAAGAAAACGGATGCCGACGAGGCAAACGTTGATTCTCCGATAGATTCCCAGGACGACGATCCGTCTCTCGAAGATACGGGCATGCCCGTGGCTACCGATGAGGAAATTGCCGCAGCCGAAAAGAAATTGGCTGAGGAAGGTTCCGTTGGTGGTGAGAGTGACTCGACTGGTGGTGGAAACGAACCGCCTACCGATTCCGATGAGAAGACGTCTGAGAAGTCGGATTCCGACGGAGACGCTGACTCAGATGAGAGCGACGAGGACGACGAAGACGAAACGGAAGAACCCGGGCAGATGAGTTTGCTCGATCATCTTGGTGAACTTCGCGTTCGACTGACCCGTACATTTATCGCCATCGTCATTGGTATGGGCGCCTGTTACGGTTTTGCCGACAGGATGTTCGACATCCTCATGCAACCCATGATGGATATCTTCCAGAAACAGGCTGCTGAAAAACCGGTCCTGCCCCAGGCTTTCTTTGATGATTTCCGCGAATTCCTGTCCGAAAAAATGATTGAGCGAGGTTCCGAACAGGCTGACAAGGTCGGTATGTTCGTCGATACTCTTCAGGAATCCCTGATGTTGATCGCTCAGGAAGGGCACTTTCAGTACACCTATCCTGCCGAAGCATTCTTTTCGCATATCAAGATCGCCATCGTGGCCGGTATCTTTTTGGTCAGTCCCTATGTGTTTGCTCAGATTTGGGGCTTTATCGCTCCGGGTCTGTATTCCCACGAGCGCAAATGGATGGTTCCCATGGCTATGTTGTCCGGCTTGTTCTTTACAGGCGGCGCAATGTTTGGGTATTTCCAGGTCTTCCCTCATGCATTTGAATTCTTTGCCGGGTTCTCCACTGAAGGCATTCAGTTTACACCCAAGTTGAATGAATACTTGAGTTTCTGTCTTAAATTGCTCTTTGCTTTTGGGTTTGTTTTTGAGCTACCGCTCTTCATATTCTTCCTTGCCCGCATGGGTATGGTTTCATCGGCCGGGCTGCGTAAAAAACGCAAGTACGCCATCCTCATCGGTTTCGTATTGGCCGCTGTGTTGACACCGCCCGATCCATTCACCCAGTGCCTCATGGCCGGGCCGCTCATAGTTTTGTATGAGGTCGGCATCTGGGTCGCTTATTTCTTCGGTAAGAAGGAGAAGCGTCATTTGAAGAAGCAGGAAGAGGCGGAAGCCGCTGCTCAAGCTGATCTGGATGCGGCTGCTGAAGCTGCGAAAGAAGAGACTCTTGACGAGGCCTCTGGCGAGACCGGAGACAAGTCAAAGAAAGAGCCTGAACCTGAGGCTGATAAAACATAAAATTAACACCGGGCAGGGGTTGTCGAAAATGACGGCCCCTGCTTGGTTTATTTTTCTAGAGTTTTCCTATACAGTACGGGATGAAACTAATTTTTCCACAGTCGAAATAAGGAGAGCGCAATGGGCAAGCGCCAAGCTACGATAGCACGCACCACCAATGAAACAGACATCAAGCTGAAACTCACTCTTGAGGGCGAGGGCAAAGTCAACGTGGACACCGGAATCGGGTTCGCAGACCACATGCTGACGCTGTGTGCATTCTGGGCGGGATTTGATCTCGATCTGACCTGTAAAGGTGATCTTGAGATCGACACGCACCACAGCCTTGAGGATATCGGACTTTGTCTGGGGCAGGCTCTGGCCGAAGCTCTGGGCGACAAGACTGGTATTGTTCGTGTGGCATCGGCAAAGGTTCCCATGGACGAAGCTCTGGCCGAAGTCGTTGTTGATATTTCTGGTCGCCCGTACATCGTGTATAATGATGACCTTCTGCCCGCAGTTATCGCGGGTGATGAGAAGGATGTCTGGCGCGAATTTCTCAAGTCTTTTGCTTACAAGGCAGGCATGAACCTGCACGTTAAATATGAATATGGCCAGAACGGCCATCACCTTTTGGAAGCCGCTTTCAAGGCCATGGGCATTGCGCTTGCGCAGGCTGTCCAGGTTGGCAGAAAGGGTGTTTCCAGCACCAAGGGGAGTCTCGACTAATGCAACGTATTTTCACCACCATCGCATTGTCGGTCATGTGTGTGGCCCTGCTTTTGGCCGCTGGTTGTAGCAGCAAGAAACGGTCTGCTGCTGTGCCTCGTCCTGAGGGCAAACTCGCTGTGGCTGGGTTCACCAATCCGACCCACAACTGGGAAATTTTGGCAGGGTATCTTGATGAAGATGGGCATCCTGCTCCTGACGGAACAGTTGAAGCGCTTGATTCAGTCCTGCTCGCGACATTGCAGAACCATCAGGTTTTTGATTACATCACACCCGCAGCCGTCGCCGAGTGCGAGGAAGTGGTTGTGTTTGAGGAGTCCGGCTTACCTAAAGTGTCGGCATGGAAATATTGGCTCGGTGTAGGGAAATGTATCCAGACTGACTTTCTGCTCGTACCGCAGCTGACCTATTGGCGTGAACGCGTTGGGAGCACAAGCGGTATTGAGTCACCTGCATCTGTCGCTTTAGACTTCTACCTTATTGATGTGAAAAACGAACGAATGATTCGCTCCCGTTATGAGGAAACTCAGGAATCGCTTATTGAGAACCTGCTTGAAGCACAGAAGTTTGCTGATCGTAAGGGCCAGTGGGTGACGGCTACGCGCCTTGCCTCGGACGGTATTGAAGAAAAACTTATGGAACTCGGATTATGATTCTTTTCCCTGCAGTAGATATTAAGAATGGTGAATGTGTCCGCCTTGCTCAAGGTAAGGAAGATCAGGTCACCGTATTTGGATCAGACCCCGTAGCACAGGCTCGCATTTGGGCCGACCTTGGTGCCCGTTACCTGCACGTTGTCGATCTCGACGGTGCATTTTCCGGACTGCCCAAGAACTTCGATCTGATCAAATCCATCTGTTCTGAGATTGATATCCCGGTCCAGCTTGGCGGCGGCATCCGCGATATCGCCACAGCCGAAAAATACATCGAAGCGGGCGTGCATCGCTTGATTATTGGCACTATGGCCCTCGAAGATCCCGATCTTTTCTCCGACCTCTGCAAGGCTTTGCCCGGCAAGATCGGCGTCTCCCTCGATGCCGTTGGTGGCAAGTTGAAGACCAAGGGCTGGGTTGAAGATTCCGGATTGACCATGGATGACGTCATTCCTCGTCTGGAAGCCGATGGTATCCGTTTTATCATCTACACCGACATTTCGCGTGACGGCATGCAAACTGGCGTTAATGTGGAAGGCCTTGCTGCTCTCTGTGCCAAGACTTCCATCCCAGTCATCGCAGCTGGTGGTGTTCACACTCTGGATGACATCAAGAATCTCTACCCCTTGTCCAAGAAGGGCCTTGAGGGTGCCATCTCCGGTCGCGCCATCTATGTCGGTACGCTGGATGTCAAAGAGACACACGATTGGATTGACGCTCAGTAGAGTCATTACAAGACAAACAAAAAAAGCCCCTCTCAGATTGAGAGGGGCTTTTTTTGTTTGGTGTGAGTCGTTTTATCCGGTGATCACTGGCCATAGGATTACAGCCCATACAATGCAGACCCAGCTTAGGGACAGAAAGACTGCGGCTGAGCCGAGATCCTTGGCAGCACCAGAGAGCGGGTGTTGTTCTTCGCTTATCCTATCAATCACCACTTCAACGGCGGTGTTGAGTATTTCAACGATGATCACGAGGAGCAAGGAACCAAGAAGCATGAGCCGTTCAATGGCCGTGACATCGACATAAAATGCGATGGGGACCAAAACGGCACAACCGATCAGTTCGTCCTGAATAGGACGTTGTTTTAAGGCGAACCGGAAACCCTGCATGGAGAACATGAAGGCTTTTAGGACGCACAGACTGCGTTTTTTCAGGATGTTGATCATAGTCACGCTTCCAAGAGTTCGTATGCCACGAGTCTATTTGTCTGCTTTGAACAAATGTACATCCGTCTGCGGGTAAGGAATGGAGATGCCTTCCAGATCGAAGACGAGCTTCACCTTTTCGGTCAGGGCGTAGTAGACACCCCAGTAGTCTTCGGTCTTGCACCATGGGCGTACCGCGAAGTTGACGGAGGAGTCGGCCAGTTCCAATACTTCGATCAGAGTCGCTGGCTCAGCGAGGACACGCGGTTCTTCGGAAATGATTTTTTTGAGCAATTGTTTGGCCTTGAGCAAGTCGTCATCGTAGCCGATGCCCATGACGAGATCGACGCGGCGCGTGTCGTTGGCCGTGACGTTGACGATGGTGCCAGACAGAACCGAGGAGTTGGGAACGATGATGACCTTGTTGTCAGGGGTGGTCAGCACGGTGTTGAAAATGTTGATGGCAGTGACCGTTCCGGAACTGCTCGCCGCAGTGATGTAATCACCTTTTTTGAATAATTTTAGAAGGATGAGTAATACGCCTGCTGCGAAATTGGAGAGTGAATCTTTCAGGGCAAGGCCGATGGCAAGACCCGCTGCACCTAAGATTGCGAGGAAGGAGGTGACGTTGATTCCCGCTTGCCCAAGGGCCATGACGGTGACCGCAGCGATCAGTATGTAATAGACAATGTTGCGCAGGAATGTCGTTAAGGTTTCGTCAACATCCGATTTGTTCATGAGCTTTTTTGTCAGCCCAGCGAGTTTTTTGGCGACCATCCGTCCCAAGATGAAGACGACGATTGCAATGACAATGTTGAGACCGTGGGTGGTGACGAGAGTCACACCTTCTTCGAGAAGAGCCTGGACGGTATCTGGGTCGAGTCGATTCATTATGTCTCCTGAAAATAAAAATGGATTCGTTGTGGGAATCAATATCACAAAGAGGGAGTGGGTGGAATAGCGAAAGGGGCTGGTGGCGTAAACTATTTTCCGCCCCATTTTTTGGTTTCTTCCACACGGATATATTTCTGGAAGGTGTAATAGAAGCCCGCCATGGCGTTGTAGAATCCAGCCTTGCCGTCGAGGAATCCAACTTTGAGGAAGTAGAGTTTGATGAAGCGCACCTTGGCGTGGAGTAGGGCGATGATAAGGCCGCCTTTACGTCCTTTTTCGCGCAGGGATTTAGCGCCTTCTTCTGCGTAGTAGTTGATCTTCTCCATGTGCTGCTCAAAGGATTCGTAGGGGTAGTGGAGAATGTCGCCTGAAAGTTTGAGCGTCTCGCCGCGCGGTTCGAAATGGTAATGCGCACCAGAGGCGGATACTTCCATTTTACCGTTGCGGAAGAAGCGGAAAAGATAATCGGGATACCAGCCGGAATGTTTCATGAACCGATTGAAATAAAAGGAACTGCGAGGAGTAAAATAGCCAGCGACGCGTTCTTTTTTTGAGAGCTTGGAAATAATATTGTCGCGCAATTCATCAGTGAGAAATTCGTCCTGATCAAGAGACACGACCCATGTTGTTGTGATCTCTGCCAGCGCAAGCTTGAACTGCTTCACCGGGCCGGGCCATGGGTTGACGATAATACGCGCACCGCACGCCTCGGCTATCTCGCGGGTTCGGTCCGTTGAAGCGGAATCCACCACAAGAATCTCATCGCAGAAATCCAGCGATTTCAAACATTTTTCCAGCAGGCGTTCGCCATTATATGTCAGGACCAGTCCGGTCACCGTTTCGCGCATTATGTTCTCCCTTTCAAAGTGATGGCAGCATATCGGCTTACTGCTTTTCGGTCCATGGAAAGATAGGGGTTGATTGACCATGATAAAAGCCCCTCTTCTTGTGAAGAGGGGCTTTATTAATGGTTGAGTGTATCGGTCTACAAATCGCTGAACTCGGAGGTGCCGTCAGTGTCGGTGCACTCCTTACAAGGCAGAACGAGGTTCAGGATAACGCCAGCGATGGCGCCAAGGCCGATGCCCTTGAGGTCGGTAACACCAACGTTCAGGACCATGCCGCCAAGACCGAAGACCAGAATGATAGCAACGATGATCATGTTGCGGGGCAGCATCAGGTCGACCTGGGAACGCACCAGAGTGGACAGGCCGATAACCGTGATTGCACCGAAGAGGAGCAGCATGATGCCGCCCATAACGGGCATGGGGATGGTAGCGAGTATGCCGCCAAGTTTGCCAACGAAGGCAAGGACGACGGCGGTGATGGCTGCCCAGGTCATGATGGCCGGGTTGAATGCACGAGTCAGTGCGACTGCGCCGGTTACTTCGGAGTATGTGGTGTTGGGTGGGCCGCCAATCATACAAGCAAAGGATGTTGCAATGCCGTCACCAAGCAAGGTGTTTTCGATGCCAGGATCCTTGACGTAATCCTTGCCGGAGATGGAACCGATTGCCAGGATATCGCCAAAGTGCTCAATGGCCGGGGCGATGGCAATGGGGACGACGAACAGGATGGCTTCCAAGCTCCATGTGGGCAGGGAGAAGTTGGGGATGGCGAATGCCGGTGCGTCCTTGAGACCACCAAAGCTGATAAGCGCGGTATCCATCCAAGGAGCAAGGCCCATGCCTTCAATTTTGCCATCGACTGCCGAGGCAACAAATGATGCATGCATGGAAGCGGTGACGCCAGTAGCATCAAGAATCAGAGCACAGGCGTACCCTGCGGTGATGCCGAGCAGGATGGGAACAAGTTTGAACCACCCCTTGCCAATCAGGGAGAATACGATCGTGGTAGATAAAGCCACCGCAGCAATGATCATGGATGGCATTTTGGGCTCAAGCCAGATCGAACCGTTATGTCCAAGGGACATATTGACGGCAATAGGTGCCAGAATCAAGCCGATGAGCATGATGACCGGACCTGTGACGATGGGAGGAAGAAGTTTGTGCAGAAAGCCTGCGCCAAACGTGCGGACAGCGAAGCTGATGATAATGTACAAGACACCGGCAGCAACCAGGCCACACATGATTTCAGGGTAAGTGAACTGACCCTGCTGTGCAGCAAACAATGGCGGCAGGAAGGCGAAAGATGAAGCCAGGAATACCGGAACCTTGCCCTTGGTAATCAACTGGAAAATCAGTGTGCCGACTCCAGCCGTGAACAAAGCCACGTTTGAGTCAATGCCGGTCAGGATTGGGACCAGCACCAGTGCGCCAAAGGCGACGAATAACATTTGCGCGCCCAGCAGCGCGTCTTTCAATTTAAAGCTGTACTCAGTGGAATGTACGTCACTCATGTCTGCCAACTCCTTCTTTTTGTAGAGCCCCCACGACCCTATTTAAAAAATTACCCCCGAAAAAAAGGCACGCTTTGAAGCGTGCCTCCAATACCTACTTGGTACCGAATATCTTGTCTCCCGCGTCTCCAAGACCTGGAAGGATATAACCGATGTCGTTGAGTCGTTCGTCCACGGACGCCGTATAGATGTCTACGTCCGGGTGTGCGTCCAGAATGCGCTTCACGCCCTCGGGGGCAGCACACAGGAACAAACCACGGATGGATTTGCAGCCCGCTTCTTTCAGCAGTTTGATGGTTGCGTCCAATGTACCGCCGGTTGCCAGCATGGGATCGAGGATAAGCGCGGTGCGCTCTTCGATATTGTTGGCGAGCTTTACATAGTATTGGACGGGCTGCAGCGTTTTTTCGTCGCGGTAGAAACCGACAACGGATGCCTTGGCGCCGGGAATCATGTCGAAAACGCCGTCCATCATACCCAGACCTGCGCGCAGGATGGGGACAACAGTGACTTTCTTGCCTTTGATGGAATCGACTTCGACATCTCCGGCCCAACCCTTGATCGTGACTTTCTCAGTCTCGAAATCCTTGGTGGCTTCATAGGTGAGCAGCCGAGTGATCTCGTTGGAGAGCGTACGGAAATGGCTGGTGGAAATGTCGTGCTGGCGTAACAGCCCGACTTTATGTTGGATCAGTGGGTGTTTAACCTCGTGTAGAGCCACAGGTCACCTCGCAGTGTTGAGTTAGTGTGAATATTTCAAAAAAAGTTTCGATTACGTAAAACTTTCTTTTTCTATTCTGATGGGCGAGTCGGGTCAAGAGTGAATGTGCCCCTCTGGGGTATGTAAAAGTAAGATTGAAATTTACTTTCCAATGATTCCCGGTATATCGTCCCTCTTATGGCAGAAGATAAAAAAATGAGTTTTTGGGAGCGCATTGCGCAGCCGTCCGATAACGGCGATCGTCTCGACAAATTTTGGGCCCGCGAATTAGCCGATGACGGCGTTTCGCGTGGACGAGTCAAGGCATGGATTGAATCTGGTCAGGCTGTCGTGGACGGTAAGCCTGTTACCAAAGGTAAATACAGGCTTTCCGGCCATGAAGTGCTCTCCATCGGTGCGGCGGACAACGAGGCCGGCGATAATGCGGCCCAGGCATTGCCCGGCGATTTGGACGTGGTGTTCGAAGATGACCATGTGGTGGTCGTGGACAAAGCCGCAGGGCTGACCACACATCCTGCTCCTACCGAGACGGGACCGACGTTGGTTAATTACCTTTTGCATCACTACCCGGATATCGCGGGTGATATTTCCGGCATGGACGGGCAACGACCCGGTATTGTGCATCGACTCGATAAAGATACCACTGGCCTTATCGCAACGGTTCGCACCGAAGCGGATCGGCTCAAGCTGGCCTCGGATTTTGCCGAGCGTCGGGTGCAGAAGGTCTATCTTGCTATCGTTCACGGTTGCCCTGATAAACCGAAAGGCGTCATTGAAGCGCCCATTGGCCGTCATCCCACCATGAAGACACGTATGGCCGTGGTCGAAAAGGGCGGGCGTGAATCCAAGAGTGATTATCGTGTTCTCTGGACCGGACCGCGCGGGCTGGCAAGTCTGGTTGCCGTGCGCATTCATACAGGCCGCACGCACCAAATTCGTGTGCATATGGCGCATATAGGCCATCCCCTGCTGGGCGATGGGCCGTACGGTGCGCGACAATACGCAGAATGGGGACGGCGTCCCGACAGGCTGGCAGAACTGGCCCCGCGTCAGATGCTGCATGCCTTCTATCTTTCCTTCACGCATCCTGAGAGCGGTGAAGATGTGACCTTGTGGAGTCGGCCGCCCGAAGATTTTCGCACGTTGCTGAGCGCCATGACAGAAGAATGCCTGCGCGTGGGCATCGTCGGCATGCCCGGAAGCGGCAAGTCGTCGGTGATCAATACGTTGCGCGAAAAAGACCTGCCTGCGTTCAGTGCGGATGAAGCCGTGGCTGAACTCTATGGCCCTGATGGTGATGGCGCAGCCATGATTCGGCAGCGGTTTGGTGGTAAGTACTCGTTGAATGACGGTGCGGTGGACAAACCTGCACTCTTCAAGGGCATGTGCGAATCCGAAAACTTTCGCCGGGAAGTCATGGATATGATCCACCCCATGGTTCGCCATGCGTGCGAGGAGTCATTCCTGACAAATCGAGATGTCCCTGTGGCCTTTGCGGAAATTCCGCTCCTCCTCGAAGGGGGCTTGCACGAGAGTGGGCACGTTGATCTGGTGGCTGGCGTCAAATGTCCTGAAGAAAAACGGACGGGCGAATTTCGTGAACAGCGCGGGCTGGACGAAAAAACGCTGGCCGTCTTTGACTCATGGCAGTGGCCCGCCGAGAAAAAGCTGGCGGCGTGTGATCTGCTGCTCGACAACGACGGTGGGTTGGACAAGCTGGCGAGTGAAGCTGAGCGACTGCAACAGTGGGCAGCGGAACGTTCTCAGAAACGCAATGAAGACTTTGCGGTCTGGATGGAAAACCTGTGGCCGAAACTGGCCGAGGAATTCGGCCAAGAAGAAGAACCTGCATGATTCCCCTCCGGGGCAATGTACCGCGTGTGACCAAGCCTGTGGCGGTCGTGGTCATCATTTGCCTCAATGTATTGGTCTTTATTTATAGCAAAGGGTTAACCCCTCGCGATCTGACGTTTCTTTTCCATCTGTCTGGTGTCGTTCCTGCCCGGTTCTTTGAGCCGGAATGGGCGATCTGGGCTGGATATCCGCAGACCTTTGGCTGGCCGCTTTTCTCGTACATGTTTTTGCACGGCGGCTGGCTGCATATCATCCTTAATATGTGGATGCTCTGGATCTTTGGCCAGAATATTGAGGATGTCACCGGTCACTTCGGCTTCGTGGTTTTCTATCTGCTGTGTGGTGTCGCGGCCGTCGGGGTGCACATGCTGTTTGAGCAGACTTCGCCTGTCCCGGTTATTGGTGCTTCCGGTGCTGTGGCTGGTGTCATGGGTGCGTTTATCGTGCTGTATCCGCACGGAAAAGTACTGACGCTCGTGCCCATAATAATTATCCCGCTCTTTCTGCGGGTGCCATCCTACCTCTTCCTGAGTATCTGGTTTCTCTCACAGGTCGTGTCAGGTCTTCTGGCCAAGGCGCAGGCCGCACACGAGGTCGCATGGTGGGCGCATGTGGGCGGTTTTGTGGCGGGGATTATCCTGATCCGCTGGTTCAGGCGGCGCGGGCATTGTCGTTATTGCTACAATCCCGAGACCAAAGACTATGATCCTGAAGTCGCCGAGAAGAGTTCGGAAAATCGTTCCTGAAGTTTCCATTCTTCGACTTTTGCTGCCACTGCGGGCGGGACGAGGTCTCGCCAGCCATTGTTCGTGCGGATGGCTTCGCGGACATTAGCCCCGGTAATACCCTTTTCTTCGAGGGGCCTTTCCCACATGACGTGTGTTCTCAAACCAAATGACTCAAGGCGCTTTTTCTTCTCGCGTCCCCAATCGTCGTAGATGGTCAGGTAGTAAGTGGCGTCCGGCGGTGTGAAATTTTCCAACAGGTCCGGGCGGCTGATGGGGAAAGGGACAATGGAAAACGTTTCGGCAGCGATCCCAGCTTCCATGAGTGCGAACCGGATCATGAGTCTGCGTTCATCAAATGTCAGTGGGTTGTTTTGCTGACTTGATCTTTCGGGGTCCGTTTCTTCTTCGGCGGTCATTTCCGGATTGGGATTGGTGACGCCGACAAAAAGATGGTCGCACAATGTTTTACCCGCCAAAAGATATTTCAAATGATCCATATGCAGGACCTGAAAACGTCCATGGATGAAGCCGACTGGATGGGACATGTTATTCTTTACCTTCGGGGGCCAGTGTGAACGGGTTGTAGTCGCCGGGCCAGAACTCCTGCTCGTAGGGCGAATCATGGATGCCGCCGAGTCGGGCGCGGTCTGTGTAGTTGAGAATCATGTGTATCATTTCGTCGCCGCGCATCATGCCGAGTGCACCGCCAGCTACGTTGATTTCGTCAAATTGTGTGACCGCATCCCTGCGCACGCCGTCGCCCACGAACATGATGGGGACTGGTTCGCCCGAATGGATGAGGTCGCCGGAACTCGGTGTGGAATGGTCTGCCGTCACCACAATAAGGACATCCTCGTTGTCGAGCAGGGGGCCGAGGGATTCAGCTATTCCTTTATCCAGCGCTTCGATGGCCTTTACTTTGGACTTGGGGCTTTTGGTATGCGCGGCCCTGTCCGGGGCTTTGTGATGGATATGAATGAGATCGTACGCTTCCAGTGATTCTGCGGCGAACCCGATACGGGCAGCAATATCGACACTGGGGTCGCGGGTATCTTTTACCCGGTGGCAATCCATGCCAAGATATTCGGCCAATCCCTTGTACATAAAACCACTGGCGACTGTGACGCCACGCAGACCATAACGGTCGCGCATGGACACACGGTTGCGAAGCTGTCCGGCCCGTTGAGTGACCAGCCCGTTGATGGGGGGCAGGGTCTGCTTGACGCGCAACTTGTTCTGCGCCACTTCGCTGAGCTGTTTGTATGACCAGCGGATATAGTCGGTCAGCACTTTGGCTGTTCGGCGAGCCGCCGGGTCTTTACGATGGGAGTGGAGCGGTTTGATTTCGGAAATGAAACGGCCATCCACCATGGGGTTGGAGTCCGTGATATTCGGGGATACATCGCCGCGCATGGTCAGCACGCCGAACATACCGCCAGTCTGGTGCAAGTCGATGCTGATGCCGTCCTGCTCGTAGCTTTTTACCGCTTCGTAAAGAGAATCGACCTCTTCCGGCGTGCCGCAGATACGGTCATATTTGAGAACCAGCTGATTTTCGAATGTCGCCAGAACACTGGTGAAATGGGCAAGCAGGGCAACGTCATTTTTACCGAGTTCAACATCTGCTCCCAGCGCTTCCAAGGCTCCGCGCCCCGGGAATTCGCTCTTGGGACTGCCGAACATGGCAAAGTGGGCATCTTCACTGGGCAGGGGCTGGCCGAGTTTTCCGGCGTGGTACAAGCCAGTGGAGCCAAGGGAAGCCAGCTTATCCAGAAAGGGTGTGTTGGCGGCTTGCAGAGGCGTCTGGTGGTCGAGCATCGCATGTGCCCGGTCGCCCAGGCCATCGAGTAATATGAGAACACAAGTTTTCGGCACGTATATCTCCGGTTATAGGCGGCATCATAGGCCGCCGTTCGGATTAATTGGTATAGATGGTATCTATTGGTGTCAAAGCGTAGATAAATACAAACTCTTTGCCTTGTGTCTGTGAAGCAGGCATTGTGCGGTCATGTTAATTGATCTTCATGTCCACTCAAGTGTCTCCCGATGCAGTACGCTGGCTCCTCTCGATATTATCAAAAACGGGCGCGCCTGCGGTCTTGACGGAGTCTGTATTACCGACCACGACACAACCGCCGTTTTGTCACAAATCGACGAAGGTTTCCAGTCTGATGGTTTACTGGTGATTGTTGGCATGGAATACACTACTCGCCAAGGCGATTATATTGTGTTTGGTCCTGTGGAAGAACTTCCACAGGGGCTGGATGTTCTAACTCTTTTAGCCAAGGTCAAGGAGGTCGGTGGGGCTGCCATTGCCGCCCATCCCTTCCGTGGCTGGCGTCCGTCCGACACGTCGTTGTTCACCAGCAATCTCAATCTCGCTATCGAAGTGGAGAACGGGCGGAACTCGGATTACGAGAACGGACTGGCCGAAGGGCTTGCCAATACGCTGAACCTGCCACGGGTGGCAGGCTCAGATGCTCATTGTCTTGATGAGTTGGGACGGTTGCCGACGCTCTTCACTCAACCAATTACAGGGCGAGACGATCTGGTCAACGCCCTGATCAATGGTCAGTGTCAGCCTGTTTACAAGGGATGCACCCTCGCGACAGCCTGCTAGGGAAGCACTGCATAATTGTCCGCTGGCGTCGTTGCTTCAAAAAGTTCAAACCCTAGCGTACAGGAAGTACGCTTCGGCCTTGAACTTCTTTCGCGCCTACCCAGCGAACAATTCTTCAGCACTTCCTAAAGAACGGATTAATCAGCGTTTCCTTAGTGAAATACATGTTCAAGGAGTATAGGCGTGGAAGTAGTTCTCGCTGAAACAGCAGGTTTTTGCATGGGCGTTGATCTGGCGCTGCGCCGTCTCGACAAGCTCGTTGCCGCCGCCGAAGGGCGCCCCATATTTATTCTCGGACCGATCATCCACAATCCCCAGGTATTGAAAAAATACGCCGAGCAGGGCGTTCTCTTGGCTGAAACTCCCGAAGAAGTGGAGAATGGTGCATACGTGGTCATCCGCGCCCACGGCATCACACGTCAGGTGGAAGCAGCCTTGCGGGCTCGCGATATTATCCTCAAAGACGCCACCTGCCCCCGCGTCAAGAAGGCGCAACTGCTCATTGGTCGTCACACTATGGATGGGCAGGAGTTGCTGTTGTATGGCGAGGACGATCACCCGGAGGTCAAGGGACTGGTGAGCTACGCGGAGAGCGGCCACTTCGTTTTTGGTTCAGAAGAAGAGTTGGCGGACTATTCATTGTCCAAACATAAGCAGTATGTATTTGCCGCCCAGACAACGCAGGACCGGGTACTTTTTGATACCATGGCAGAAGGGTTGCTGAACGATCCTGATCTGGACGTCACAGTGCTGCGGACCATTTGTGATGCCACGAAGCTGCGTCAGAAGGAAGCCAATAAGTTAGCCGGAGACGTGGATTTCATGGTCGTCGTCGGTGGCTACAATAGTGGTAATACGCGCAGGCTCGCGATGGTGGTGGCTGATCTCTGTCGCTGAAGAAGTGTGTAAACGAAAGGTGGGAAT
>JAFLJT010000130.1 GCA_022712855.1 Pseudodesulfovibrio sp.
AAAAAAAATGAACACCCGTAAAGGTGTCCATTGGTGATGCTTTTTTGCCTCAAACTGAGGCAGTGCTAGATTCCTCAACCACCGCCGCCGCAGCCACCGCCGCCCATGGGGGGCATGGCTCCGAAGTCAGGCATGTCGCCGCCGCCACCGTCGGTCTGTCCGGCAACAGCGCTCATCAGTTTTTCAACCTTCGCGGATTTGCATTTGGGACAGGGCGGAAGTTCGTCCATTGCGGCAAGTTCTTCGAATTCGTGACAGCAGTCACAACATTTGTATTCATACATGGGCATGGTTCCTCCTCGTTATCTGTGATGTCGTGAACAGAAGTTGCGTCTTCATGAATGATTGTCAAGGCGGTTTGTCTTGCACTTAGTGCACGTAATGTGCAAAAGTCTGTGCATTGAGTTGCACAAAGGTGTGCCTCGAATTGTTCTTTGAAATGATGAATTCTTGGAAATTCAAGTCGTTACCGTGATGGCACGGCATATGCTTTATACTCGGCAAGAAGATCACACACTCTCTTCTTCCTGATTGCATAAAACCATATTTGTTACGGAGGTAACGACATGACTAAGAAAAACATTACTATCACAGCTCTGGCAGCAGTTCTGGTCCTTTCCATGGCAGCATGGGCCGTGGCTGGTCCCGGATACGGACGCGGCGGTTGCGGCGGTCCCGGTAACGGCGGCGGCGCTGGATACAGCCAGCTTTCCCCTGAAAAGCAGGTTGCTGTCGACAAGATCGTTGAAAAGTACGCCCCGCAGTTCACTGAGCTGAAGACGGCCATGTGGACCAAGCACTCCACACTGCAGGCCATGGTCAATGGCGGTGACGCCGATGAAAAGAAGATCGGCAAGTTGACCGCTGAAGTGACTCAGATGAATACACAGATGCGTGACCTGCGTAGCGCCATGAGTGAAGAACTGGTCAAGGAGACCGGTATCACCTCTGGTGGCGGATACGGTTCCTGTCCTTCATACGGCCAGGCTTCCTGCCCCGGTGGCGGTGGCGGTAATCGCGGTGGCTACCACGGCGGCAACCACGGCAACAGATACTAGAAATTTCCGTTAACCGGAAAATAGGATAGGGCGGAGCGGTATTTCACGGGGAAAGACCGCTCCGTTTCTGGCTGTCTGGGGAAGCCCGACTACTTCGTTGCTGCAAAAAAGTGAAACCCTCGCGTAGAAAGACTACGCAGCGGCCTTCCCCTTTTTTTGCGCCTCGCATTCGAACCACCCCAAACAGCCAGAAAGCTGTATCTGAAATAATATTAAACAACTAACCAAAGCACGATTGTCGGGGTCCGTAATTGGGAGATTACGTCGAAACTGAAAAGGTAGGAGATCCCGATGCTACGTAAAATAACTTCTCTGACAAGTTCGTTGTCCTTTATCATCACGCTGATCACCAGTGTGGTTCTTTACGTTGTTCCGCAGGGACGCGTTGCCTACTGGGCGGATTGGCACATGCTCGGTCTGTCCAAAGAACAATGGGGCGATATCCACATCACCGTGGGCACCCTGTTTATGGTTATGCTGCTCATCCACATCTGGCTCAATTGGAAGGTGCTCATGGCCTATCTGAAGAACCGGGCTCGTCAGATGGTGGTCATGACCGTCCCCATGATTGTCAGTATTCTCCTCACCCTGTTTGTGACTGTTGGAACGCTCTTTCATTTGCCGCCCATGCAGCAGGTGCTTGATTTTGGTGCGTCCATCAAGGCCGATGCCGTGGATACTTATGGTAATCCGCCATACGGTCATGCCGAGCAGAGCCCGCTCAAGAAATTTTGTGGTTACCTTGGATTTGACGTCAACGAAGCCGTGGCAGCCTTGCACAAGGCTGGCTATCCCGCCACCGTCACTGCCGAAACTGAGGTCAAGGAAATTGCCCGCTTAAAGGGTGTCAGCCCGCAGAAGGTGTATAATGATATACGTGCTGCTCTGACCAATGATCCGTTCGCAGCCATGCCTGCTTCGCCGCCTGAAGGCACCGGCAAGTTGAAGCTGTCTGATCTTTGCAAATCCTTTGGTTTGCCCGAAGATGAGGCCGTGGCCCGTCTCGCAGCCAAGTCCATCGAAGCCACCCCGGATATGAACCTCAAGGCCATTGGCAAGAAGCATGGCATGAACCCGCACGAAGTCTACAAGGCGCTGCGGGGCGAATAGAGAAAGTACATGGAAGTTCACGCACGTAGAAAAGAAAAAACCCCGTTGATTGCGTTGGTCCTGGCACTTATTGTGTTGGGGTTGGGCAGCCTTTATCTGACATGGCGATCCATCGCGCATCAGCGAGGGATTGTGGAAGACCATATGGTCATGACCGGGAATTCCATTCTCCGTGGCGTGGACAATAACCTGTCGCGCATCATGCGCTCGTTGCGTATGAACCCTCAGGCCGCGCCGCTCTTCCCGGCCATGGCTGAGGAGTTGTTTACCGAACTCGCCAAGTCCGAGGATATTGTGTTCATCACGCTCTATGGTGACGACGGCAAACCGATCGTTAGCTCCGAGCCGGATGGAACCAAACCGACCATTGAGTTGCCTGATAGCGTGGCCGAGACAGAACCGGGCCGCGTCTGGCATGTCATGGCCGAACTTGAAAAGCATGCCGTGCTTATCTCCGGCCTCAAAGCCCGCCCCGGGATTGCCCAGTTATGTGAAGGTCAATCGCCCGGCACGGGCAGAGGCCAGGGCATGGGACAAGGCATGGGGCATGGTATGAGACAGGCTGAGCATGAAGGCCCTGCCGTATATTTGGTGGTCGGCCTTAATGCGGAAAAGCTCCTTGCCCAGTTTCGTCAATATCGTCGCGCGGCCATGTACCAGACCAGTTACGTTTTTCTCGCTGCGGTGGTGCTGTGGTCACTCGCTTTTGCCTATCTCAAACGACGCGGTGAAGGGCGTAAGCTTGTTCGTATGGAGCGCTTCCAGAACAAGCTGCTCGACAATATGCCCGACGGCCTTGTGACGCTGGATGAATCCGGCGAGATCATGGCTGCCAACAATTCTGCCAAACGACTTTTGTCTCCAGAAGATGACGATGGGATACCAGAAATTCTCGGCGCCAACTGGTGTGATTTTTCCATTGGCAAGACGGAGATTGATGCCCCTTGTATTGCCCCTTACGAATGGGAGCAGTACGATTATCAAGGGCGTCAGCTCGAAATTCTCATCCTGCCATTTCAGGCCAGCGATGAAGATGCTGCGCCGGAACTTGGCCAGCGGCTGGTGCTCATTCGAGATCGTACTCAGATCCGTTCCCTTGAAGAAGATCTCAACGAGGCCAAGCGTCTCGCTGCCATCGGCTCTCTTGCCGCTGGTGTGGCTCATGAAGTACGTAATCCGCTCAGTGCTCTGCGCGGGTTTGCCCAGCTTTTTGCCACCAAGCTCAAGGGGCAGGCACCGCTTGATCAATACGCCACCACCATGGTGCAGGAAGCAGATCGGCTTAACCGCGTTGTCACGGACCTGCTCTATCTTGCCAAGCCGCGCCAACTTGATCCGGTGGACACCGATCTCAGCGAACTTGGTGAGTCCATCAAGCAGCTCATGCGTTTCGATTTCCAGAACAAGCTGACCGAGCCTGTATTCGATTTCGGTCCGGAGCCTGTCTACGCCGATCAGGACGCCTTGCGTCAGGTGTTGCTCAATCTCATTTCCAATAGCCTTGATGCCATCACCGCGTGTCACGAATGCGACAAACCCGGGCATATTTGTCTGACGTCATCGCGCTCCAAGGACGGCATCTGGATCACCGTAGCTGATGACGGACCGGGTATGGACCCGGAGGTTCGCGGCGATGTGTTCAAGCCGTTTGTGACTGGAAAGAAGACCGGAACCGGACTTGGATTGGCTATTGTTCATAACATTATGAGTGCCCATAAGGGGCAGGTTATTATGGATTCGGTGCCTGACGAAGGTATGACGATTCGGTTGTTTTTCCCTGATAAAGAGAGTGAGGATATATAGATGTTTGATGAACGAATTGTTCTTGTTGTCGATGACGAGCCAGCCCACCGGATGATGGTTCGGGCTGTGCTTGAAGATGACGGCTGGACTGTGCTTGAGGCGGATTCTGGCGAACGGGCATTGTCCGTGTTGGCAGAAGAAGCCGAGTCGGACACGTTTCCTGACGTTGCCATGGTAGACATGAAAATGCCGGGTATGGACGGGATGCAACTCTTGAAGGAGTTGCAGATACGTCGGCCCGGTATGCCCGTTGTGTTGCTGACCGCCTTTGGCAGCGTCGGTAGCGCGGTGGATGCCATGAAAAAAGGCGCATTCGATTACCTGACCAAACCTGCGGACAATGATGAATTGACCGCGGTCATCGGCAAGGCATTTGAATATCACAAGTTGATCAAGGAAAACACGCGCCTCAAGGCTCAGGTGGGTGGCGAACCTGATTTTATCGGGGCCAGCCCCGGTATCGAGCGGGTGCGCGATCTCATCGGTCAGGTCGGGCCTGCCGAGGCGACCGTCCTGATTCTGGGGCCGTCTGGCACAGGTAAGGAACTTGTCGCCGAGGGCCTTCACCGGGCGAGTCACCGGGCCAGTCGGCCATTGATCAAAGTGAACTGTGCGGCTCTGCCGGACGATCTGCTGGAAAGTGAATTGTTCGGCTATGAGAAGGGCGCGTTCACGGGCGCGGTCAAGGACAAGCCGGGACGATTCCAGCTTGCTGACGGTGGCACACTCTTTTTGGACGAGATCGGTGAGCTGCCCGGACCTCTTCAGGCCAAGCTGCTCAGAGCGTTGCAGGAAAAAACCATCGAGCCGCTGGGGTCAATAAAGACCATCAAGATAGACACGCGCATCATCGCGGCCACTAACCGTGACCTCAAGGCGGAAGTCGACGCAGGGCGGTTCCGGGAAGATTTATTTTATAGATTGGCTGTGCTTGAAATCCGTATTCCGCCGCTGTGTGAGCGCAAGGAAGACCTGCCGCTTCTGGTCAGCTTTCTGCTCCGACGTTTGGGCAATAAGAACAACAAGATTATTCGCACGGTCACTCCTGCATTTCTCGACGCGCTCTCCGGCTATGACTGGCCGGGTAATGTGCGCGAGCTGGAAAATGTGCTTGAGCGTGCGCTGATTTTATCACGTTCAGACGCGCTGGGAACCGACCTTTTGCCGCCGCAGATTACTGGCGCGCGGGAAAACGAAGTTGATATGAGCAGAGGCCTTGAGCCTGCATTGCAACCCCAACCCATGAGTACGCCTGCCTCCCTTGAGGAAGCGGAAAAGCTCGCCATCATGCGCGCTCTGGAAGAAAACGGGAACCATCGCGAACGCACGGCAGACGCGCTGGGCATCAGTCGCCGGACCTTGCAATACAAGCTGAAGAAGTTCGGTTTGACGCGGCGATAATCCGTCATTGAGCCGTCAATTGCATTGACATAATTCCCGTTGGTGGCGCATTCTGCCTCTCGTAAGTTATGAGAAATACGCGCTAATGAGTAAATTTAAGATAGAAACCTTCATTCTCGGCCCGGACGAGACCAACTGCTACCTCGTGTCGGCGGGGTCTGATGCCGTGCTTATCGATGTGGGCATGGAGCCGGAGCGCCTCATTGAGCGTGTCGAAAAGCTTGGGCTCAACCTGCAGGCCGTGTTCATCACCCATTTTCATCTCGATCATATCGCTGGGGTCAAGCTGTTGCTCGAACGGTTTGATGTCCCGGTTTACGCCAATGCCGAAGATGATTTTCTCAAAGAAATATCCCTTGAGGGCGGCGGTGTGCGTGAATTCGCTCAGCATGTGGATTTTCCGTATGAACCCATCGAGCCTGGGAGCCGGACCGTGTTGGGCCAGCCCATGATGATCTTCGATACACCGGGCCATACGCCGGGCAGCATGTCATATTTCTTTCCCGCCGCCGGGTGCGTGTTTGTGGGCGACCTGATTTTTATGATCGCCGTAGGCCGAACAGACCTGCCGCGAGCGAGTGGTCCCGAGCTTCTCACTTCCATCCGTTCCCGGATATTCAATCTGCCTGATGATACCCGTATCTATTCGGGTCACGGTCCCATGACCACGGTCACTCACGAGAAAAAGAACAACCCCCATTTTATGGTTTAGGTACATTGCCGGATAAGAAAATTCGGTAGTGTTGCATTTTTGTTCATGTCCTGTATGATCCTGCGGTAATTACTTTTTGCCCGTTATGATCCTGCGGAGGTTTGAATGCTATTGTTTCTTGGCTCCATTGCACTCTTGTTGCTTGGTTATTTTTTCTATGGAAAATTCGTTGAAAAAGTTTTTGCCATAGACCCATCCCGCCGCACTCCGGCGGAGACCATGACCGATGGCGTGGATTACGTCGTCATGCCAGTCTGGAAAGTTTTCCTTATCCAGCTTCTCAATATCGCGGGCTTGGGACCGATTTTCGGCCCAATACTCGGTGCGCTTTACGGGCCTATTGCTCTGGTCTGGATCGTCATCGGCTGTATCTTCGGTGGTGCTGTGCATGACTTCTTTTCCGGCATGCTTTCAGTACGCCATAGTGGTAAAAGCATCCCGGATGTCGTGGGAATGACCCTTGGTAACGGGTTCAAGCAGTTCATGCGGGGCTTCTCTGTACTGTTGCTCATGCTGGTGGGTATCGTCTTCGTCCTCGGGCCTGCCGAGCTGCTGGAAAACCTGACAGGACTCTCAACCCACACATGGGTTGTCATCATTTTTGCCTACTATTTTATGGCGACCATCCTGCCCGTGGACAAGATCATCGGGCGTATATACCCCTTCTTCGGAGCCGTACTCATCTTCATGGCCGTCGGCCTTGGTGTTATGATGATGGTCAAGGGGTACACCCTCGACACCTCGACCATATTTACCTACACCAATCCGCAGGATCTGCCCTTGTGGCCGCTCATTTTCATTACCATTGCCTGCGGTGCCATCAGCGGATTCCACGCCACGCAGGCACCCATGATGGCTCGCTGTCTGCCCAATGAAAAATATGGGCACATGGTCTTTTACGGGGGCATGATCGCGGAAGGCATCATCGCCGTCATCTGGGCCTCATTGGCCATCGCCTTTTTCGATACCCCCACAGAACTGAATGAAGTGCTCGGCAAGGGTGGTCCGGCTCTGGTAGTCAATACCGTGTCGACGACACTGCTTGGAACTTTTGGTGGCGTTCTGGCCGTCATCGGTGTTGTTCTGCTGCCAATCACGTCCGGCGATACTGCATTCAGGAGCGCCCGACTTATCATCGCGGACTTCATGGGCATGTCCCAGAAGGAAAACATGAAGCGGATTATTATCGCGGTGCCGCTTTTCCTGGCTGGTTTTGTGGTCTCCCTGACCGAATTCGGGATCATCTGGCGTTATTTCGGTTGGGCCAACCAGACCTTGGCTGCCATCGTCTTGTGGGCTGCATCAGCGCACCTGGCCATGGAAGGCAAGAGCCATTGGATGACAACCATCCCGGCCATGTTCATGACCTGTGTGGTCATCACCTTCCTGTGTTATGCGCAAATCGGTTTCAACATGCCCATGGTCATCGCCACGGGTATAGGTGTTATCGCGTCAGTGCTGTCCTTGATCCTGTTCCTGCGTTATCGCGTGGGAACTCCCATGACTCCGGCTCCGGCCGAACAATCCGGCGACACGGAATAAAGGAGCACCCATGAGAAAGTTTACTATTACACTGTTGGTTGTGGCCGTTCTCTTGATATCCGCCCCCGGATGGGCTGGCGATTTTGGTGGCACATGGAATGCTGAGGTCACAGAATCACAGACCGCTTGCGAGGATTTGGGAAGGGATTATGTAGGCCAGTATGTCATTGAGGTTTTCCAGAGCAAGGACAACCTTATCGTGCAGGCGCAAAGGCCCAATGTCCGGTATGTCGGGAAACTTATCGCAGATAACCCCAATGCGGCGCATTTACAGGCGACCTATGTCAAAGATGGTGGGTACGTTACCGAACTGGTCGATATGGAGTTCGTTGACAAGAACTCTGCCAAGGGCGGGGTGGTTTGGCGTTGGAGTGATGGTGTATACGCCTGCGGCGGCAGTTATTCCTTCATCCTGACCCGCGCTCAATAATGCTCGTGTTAGAGCCTTGCCTTTCAGCCTAAAAATAATATAGAAAGACCCATTATGAAAACACTCACGAAATCCATGAAGTATATGTTCTGTCTCGCAGCCTTGCTGCTTTTTGCTCTGCCCGTTTCTGCCGCCGAAGAGGAAGACGCGCCGGATTACGGTTCTCTCACCGGACAGGTTCGGTATTACTACTTCCAGCAGACTGACAAGGATCAGTATACTTCGACGGAAAAGAAGAAGGAATCCTTGGCCCTTGGTGGTTATCTTAAATATGAGACGCCGTGGCTCGAAGATACCTTGCAGGCGGGCTTTGCCGGATACGTCAGCACACCGTTTCCTGAGAGTCGCAATGATAAAGATCAGGGCGGAACCAATATGCTGACGAGCAAGAACGAAGGTATTGCCGTCCTTGGTGAAGCGTTCCTCAAAGGAAAGCATGAGCAAAACATGGCCACGTTGTATCGTCAGCGCATTGATACCCCCATGGTCAACAGCAGTGACAGCCGCATGATCCCTAATCTGTTCGAAGCATATACTCTCGATAATACCGCTGTTGACGATTTGAGCGTGAAAGCTTCCTGGATTCACCGCATCAAATTGCGGGATACCGACCAGTTCGAACACATGAGTAAAGTGTCCGGCAACAGCGCTCTGGCAAACTCCAAACGCGGTATGTTCATGCTCGGTGCTGACTGGAATCCGGACACGTTCAAAAACCGTGGCTGGCTCTACATGACCCCTGACTATATGCGGATGGTTTTTCTTGAAACTGGCGGGACCAACGCTGTTTCCGACGATCTTTCCTTGCACTGGCGTGTCCAGGGGCTTGATCAGCGTTCGGCCGGTTCCAGTGATGGTGGCAGCTTTAATGTTGCTGAAATCGGAGCCCTTGGTGGGGTTACATGGCACGGCTTCCGGTTCAACCTCGGTGGGACTATCGTGGATAACACCACTGATATCGTTAACAAATACGGAGCCTATCCCTTCTTCAATAATATGATGCAGTTCGCTAACAACCGTGCTGGTGAAAAAGCACTCTTTATGGGAGCGACGTACGACTTTGACCGCATTGATTGGAAAGGGTTTACTTCTTCACTCAACACCTCATTCGGCAGCACACCGGATTCAGGGCGTAACGCATCGCCGGATCGCAATGAGTACAACCTGAATTTCAACTACAATTTCGATGGCAAACTCGAAGGCTTTTCGATTCACAACCGATGGTCCATTCAGGAAAGCAAAGAAGACAAAGACGGATTTCAGGTACGTTTCCGGCTGCAGTATAATTTCAAGACGTTGTAAGAAATATCCATTTTCTTTCTCGGCTTAAATACGTGTTTCGAACAAAGCGCTTTTTCTTCGGCGTTTTTTCTTCTATGGTATAGGCCTGGCTCGCTTAAATAACTGCATAGGAAAGATATATGGCTGAAGAAACGTCTTCCCCTGAAATCGAGATAGCCCCGGAAACCATGGAAGCTGCCAAGAAGCTTCTGGCGCGGCGATACAAGTTCATCAAGAAGCCCGATGATTCCATAAAGAGATTGGCCCGACTCGGTGCCGAGCATGTGGCCCGTGACATGACGCTCAACCCGGAAAAGTATGTGCCCGTGGAAGCCCCAGCAAAGCTGCCAGTCGTTGAGCCCCTCGATCCTCTTGATATCTTGCGCAAGGAACATCAGCTTCCAGCGCTGCCGCAGGTTTTTCTGGAATTGCAGCAAGCCATCAACGCAGCCAATACTTCCGCAGACGATCTGGCCGCGATCATCAGTCAGGACCCGAGTCTGACTGCGTTCCTTCTGCGTATGGTCAACTCCGCTTTTTATAGTCTGCCCATGCAGATCGATACCATTTCCCGTGCCGTTACCGTTGTTGGTGTGGACCAGCTTTCTACGCTGGCCGTCGGAACTTCGGTCATGAGCCTGTTCAAGGATGTGCCTGCCGAAGTGCTCGACATGGAGCAGTTCTGGAAGCACTCCGTGGCCTGTGGTCTTATCGCGCGCAGGTTGTGCCGCATCACTGGCAAGGGTGACCCGGAACGCGCCTTTGTGGCCGGGCTGCTGCATGACATGGGACAGCTTATTTTGCTTCAAGCAGAGCCGGAACGAGCCACTGCTGTGCTTGAACATGCTCGGAGCAAGGACGTCCTTCTCTATGCAGAAGAAAAGGCCTTGCTTGGTTTCGATCATGCCACTCTGGGCGGAATGTTGCTCAGGAAATGGAACTTCCCCTTTGTTCTCGTGTCTGCGGTGCTCGAACATCATAATCCCAAGCCGGGACAGCGTGAAGACGAACCCGGTCTGGTCCATTGCGCCGAAACCATTGCCACTGGCCTTGGTATCGGTTCCACCGGTGAGTACTTTGTCCAGCCTCCCAACAAGGAAGTCTGGGCGTCCATGGGACTTACTCCCGAACGAATGGATGAAATGATCGAGGATTTGGACGAAGAACTCGAAGAAGCATTCGGCATTCTCATAGATCAATAAACGATTTGTACATTGCTGCGACAGCCGTCATGCCCAAAAGCCGGGCATGACGGCTGTCGTCATTTTTCCTCCATTTGCCTGAATCATGGGTCTTGCATGGTTTGACAACCGGGCGCTGAAACCGTACTCCTCAGCAACTAAGCGATTAATCACGGAGGCCTTAGCCATGCGCGAAAAAGTCGAAGCAGTTTTGGAAAAAGTCCGGCCCATGTTGCAAGCCGATGGCGGTGATGTTGAACTCGTCGATATCACCGATTCCGGCGTCGTCCAAGTACGACTCACCGGTGCCTGCAAAGGCTGCCCCATGTCCCAAATGACCCTAAAAAACGGCATAGAACGAATAGTCCTCAAAGAACTCCCCGAGATCAAAGCTGTTGAGGCTGTGTAAGAGGCGAAGATGCCTCCGGCGGCTGGGGGGAAGGGAAGAGAGGGAACCCTTTGTAAAGGGTT
>JAFLJT010000164.1 GCA_022712855.1 Pseudodesulfovibrio sp.
CCAGAGCGTTGGTTGGGCGGCAGTGCCGCCCAACCATTGTTACTATAGCTCTACTTGGTCAGGATTTCAACCCTTCGATTGAGCTTGCGACCTTCCTTGGTACCGTTGTCGTACTTAGGATCAAGTTCGCCGTAGCCCTTGGCTGCAAGGCGGGATGCGGGGACGCCGTTTGCGATGAGCCAATTCTTGACTGCAGCAGCGCGGCGTTCGGACAGGCCCTGGTTGTATGCTTCGGGGCCAGTGGAGTCAGTGTGACCAGCTACTTCGAACATGGCGCCAGCGTCTTCGTCGAGGATCATCTGGGCCTGTTCCAGGACCGGGATCATCTCGTCGATGATAGCTGCCTTGTCAAAGCCGAAGTTCAGGCTGAAGGTGATGGTTTCCTTGGCCATGGGAACGACCACGGGAACCACAACTGCTGCTTCAGCAACTTCATCGTAGAAGACGTCTTCGGCATACGTGTCCATGGCACCGGGTGCCATCAGGGATGCGTAGTCGGCAACCACTGTGCAGGAAGACAGAGCGCGGATTTCGTCAATAATCATCTGGCCACGCGGGGTGTCGGCGAAGCTGACGACGTGGATGCAGAGGTTGTCGCCGTATTTGGCGTACAGGGCTTTTGCCTGAGCAATGGGGTCTGCGCCGTAGTTGGAATTACCATCGGTGAAGATGATAAGACCAGTTGTGCCGGACAGTCCTGCGAGGACAGGATCAACGTCCATGAGGCCGTTACCCAGTGTGGTGCGACGATTGAAAATATCGAAATCAGTATTTACTTCACCAATCGAGCCAGCCATGCCGCCTTGATTGAAAGTGCCGGGCTGAGATTTTGCTTCAAAGGGAGCGAACAGGAACATGGCAGAGGTGTAATCCAGAGCCGGAACAGCCTTGTTCATTGCTTCCATAGTTTCGATGGCCATGTCGATCTTGGGCTTGCCCATTTCGCCATGTTTCATTGCCATGGAACCGGATTGGTCAAGGAAATACACGAAATTGTCGATTTGTTTGACCATCTTGGCATTGGCCGTCACCGCGAAGGCGAAAGTCAACGTCAGGACAACAGTCAGGGTTAACATAAGCAGTTTTTTAGATTGTCTCATAATATCACTCCTTTAGAGATTTATTCCAGAGCTGGGTCGGAGTGCATAGACTCCACGAAAGGATAATGTACGCAACTGAGGTAAACGGTGCAAGGGGGTATGCGTGATAAAGTTGATAAATATTCGCATTTCTCATGAAAAATACATGCCGTCCGCAGGTTGCTTCTCGGCCGGGAACACAGTATAAAGAAGCGTTTACCACGTAAGTGCGTGGTCTATTCGTGCAGACAAGGAGAACGCATGTATATTGTGACTGGCGGCGCAGGCTTTATTGGAAGCGCCATGGTTTGGAAGCTCAACCAGATGGGCATTGACGACATTTTGGTTGTAGACAACCTGTCTACTAGCGAAAAATGGAACAATCTCGTGGGATTGCGCTATTCAGATTATCTGCATCGCGATCAATTCTACAAGCTCATTCTGGAAGGCGACGATCCGTTTGAGACCGACGCGGTCATTCACATGGGTGCGTGCTCCTCCACTACGGAGCTGGACGCTGATTTCCTTATGGAAAACAACTACCGTTATACACTCTATACATGTCGCCACTGTCTCAATCACGGCGCTCGGTTCATCAACGCCTCCAGCGCAGCCACCTATGGTGATGGCGAATACGGTTTCGATGATGATGAAGCAGGTATTGAGAAGCTCCGGCCGCTCAATATGTACGGCTATTCCAAACAACTTTTCGATCTCTGGGCTAAAGAAAACGAGCTGTTCGACCGTATTGTCAGCCTCAAGTTCTTCAATGTTTATGGCCCCAATGAGTTTCACAAAGATGACATGCGTTCCGTCATTTGCAAGGCGTACAAACAGATTTCCGAGACAGGGCAGCTCAAGCTGTTCAAGTCCTACCGCGACGAATATGCCCACGGCGGCCAGAAGCGCGACTTCGTGTACATCAAAGACGTTGTGAATATCATGGGCTGGCTGTTGGAAAACCCGGATGTTGGCGGTATCTACAACGTCGGCACCGGAACGTCTCGAACATGGAACGACCTTGGCAATGCGGTTTTTTCGGCCATGGATCGTGAGCCGAACATCGATTATATAGAAATGCCGGAATCCATCCGGGACAAATACCAGTATTACACCGAAGCGAAGATGGACAAGTTGATCGCTGCCGGGTGTGATGTGAAACTGACTTCTCTGGAAGATGGCGCGGCTGACTATGTGAAAAATTATCTGGCTCAAGATAACTCGTATCTCAGAACCCGGTAGTTCGAGGAATAGTTGAAACGAAAAAGATACATATCACTGATGGGTGGCCTTGCCGTGGCCCTCATTCTGTGCCTGCCCTTCACGTTGCTCGGAAAAAATCCGCAGCTCAATAAGGTCAGGCGGTATGTTCCCGACGCGCCCGAGACAGTGCCGGAATCGGACGAATGGACCTTTGCTGCCGACCGTGTGGTGGGTGATTATACCAGTGAATATGTCGAAGCTTTCGGCAATTGCACGCTGAGTATGGGCGAGAACCAACTCCGGGCCGACTTTGCCCGCTATTACCAAACCACGGGCTGGGTTTTTCTCAAAGGTAATATCCGCGCCCATTGGGGCGGCGATTTCCTGCAGGCCGATGAAGGAGAGTTCGACCTCAGCAATATGACTGGCTGGCTCAAGAACGGTAAATTGTTCATGACCAAGCCGCATATTTATGTGGAAGCCGAGCGTGTCGGAAAAGCCAAGGGTGATTCCTACACCTTCAAAAATGCCAAAGTCACGGCGTGCGACGGCGAAAAGCCCGCCTGGTCCGTAACGGCCGAAGAGGGCGATATTGAGCTGGACGGTAATGTGCGCCTCTATCGTTCCGCCTTCCGTATCAAGGATGTGCCAGTCTTTTACTGGCCCTACATGTCTCTGCCCGGTCGTCAAAAGCGGGAAAGCGGATTCCTCACACCGTATCTGGCTTCGAGCGATAAGCTCGGCCTTCAGGTGAACCAGCCGTATTACTGGGTCATCAATGACGAGGCCGATGCCACCTTCTACCAAAATTTCATGAGTAAACGCGGTTATATGCAGGGCGTTGAATTCCGTCATGCCGAAGATTCTTCAACCAAGGGGTTGTGGAAAGGGGACATTCTTAAAGACAGCAAGACAGCCTCTGCCGAGGCGGACGAATGGAAGACGTATCAGAACGATGGTTTGGCTCGGCCCAACAGCACGCGCTGGTGGATGCGCAGTAAGTACGACGGTTGGCTCGGCAGTCCGAAGTTAAAAGTCAAACTGGATATCGATCTGGTTTCGGACCAAAACTATCTGCGCGATTTTCAGAATGGCCCCACTGGTTTTGACCAGAACCGCGATGAGTTCCTCGATGCCTTTGGCCGTGATATTGAGAACAAGGATGACACCACGCGTACATCTCTCGCCACGATGACCCGTAGCTGGGACCGATTCGGTCTGGCGGGCAAAGTGCAGTATGTCGAGAATCTGGAATTCATGAACGGCAATGGCAAGGAAAGTGAAAACACCACGGTCCAGACGTTGCCGGAGTTGGAAGCGTTTGCGTTCCAACAGAATATTGCTGGAACACCTTTGGAAGTTTCTGCCGAAACAAAATATGACTATTTCACGCGGAATTATGGACATACGGGCCATCGCGTCAGAGCCTCTTCCACTGTGAAGTTGCCCATGAGCAGTGACTTCGTGACCTTTATTCCGGCCGTGGGCGTGGACCATACCTCGTACAGCCTGAGTAAGTACGAGGGTTATGGCAACGAGACGGTGACGGATTCGGGCGGACGTACAGACTACATCGATTCCAACGCCACCAAGGACGGGTATAGCTCGCGTTCCACATGGTTTACCGGGTTTACTGCATTCAGCGAAATGACGCGTGTCTTCAATCTGGATGACGACGTGCAGGCCGATCCGAATCTGGCGGGAACATCCAAATGGACGCGGCTTAAACATTCTATCGTGCCACGCGTGAAATACATCTATTCCCCAACGATCACTGGGCAGGAAGAACTGCCGTACTTCGACGAATATGACCGCGTGGGCGGTTCTAATGAGGTGACCTACTCGCTGACCAACGCTCTTGATCGACGACGTGATACCGTTGTGTTGTCGCCCGGAAGCGAAGAGGGACCAAAGGCTTCTGTGGCCTCGGATTATCTCGACTTCCTGCTGTTCCGCCTGGAGCAGTCGTATGATTGGGCCGAAGCGGGCCGTAAAGATTCTCTCACGGATTATGAGCGGCGTCCTTTCTCCGATGTGTTGGCTGAGTTAAAATTAAGCCCCAAGGAATATCTCGATATCATCAGCCGCAACTGGTTCTCGCCGTATAAATCCAGCATTACTCAGAGTGAAAACAGTGTTCGGGTATACAAGGACGGCTTGGGCGAGGTGTCTGTTGGTTACGACTTCCTGATCAAAATCGACGAGTACAAGCGGTTCCGGGATGAGACCCTGTCCATCCTCGACCTTGGTGCCAAATGGGACATCAACGATGCTTTCACTTTGGGCGCTAAATATCGTCACGATTTCAACGACGATAGAGACTTGGAACGCACCGTCAGACTTGATTGGGCCGCCGACTGCTACGGCTTGCACTTCTCCTTCACCCAGAAGCCCAACGACCAACGCTTTGAATTCGGTTTCGACCTCCTCAATTTTTAAGTTGGACTCATTCGATGCCTGATATTCCTACTATACGTGTCCTCCCGTCCGGACTGAAGAACCAGATTGCTGCTGGTGAAGTCGTGGAACGCCCGGCCAGCGTGGTCAAAGAGTTGGTGGAAAACTCTCTGGATGCCAAGGCCACTCGCGTTGATGTGACTATTGAGCAGGGTGGGCGATCGCTTATCGTGATTCAGGACAATGGACTCGGAATTGACTCGGCGCAGCTCAATCTGGCTGTTACTCGTCACGCCACCAGCAAAATTCAGAATTACGAAGACCTGTCGACCATCGATTCTTTTGGCTTCCGTGGCGAGGCATTGCCGAGCATCGCATCGGTTTCCCGGTTTACCATGACCTCCTGTGCCAAGGGTACGGACGAGGCTGCCTTTATCGAAGTACGGGCAGGCGAAGTCATGGACGAAGGCCCGGCGGCTTTGGCTTCCGGCACCCGTGTTGAAGTTCGCGATCTCTTTGCCAATACCCCGGCGCGGCTCAAATTTCTTAAGACAGAAACCACGGAAAATAAGCGGTGTCAGGATACGCTCATGCGTGTCAGTCTGGCCCATCTCTCCTCCGGTTTTTCCCTGACCATGGGCGGGCGCGAAGCATTTCGTCTGCCGCCGGATCAGGACCTGCGTACGCGACTGCAGACCTTCTGGCCCCCGGCTGTCTGCGAAGGGTTACGCCCCTTTGATTTCGAGCGAGAAGGCTATCGCGCCCACGGCGTGGCTGGCTCTCCTGCAACGGCTCAGGGCCGGGGCGACCGCATTCTGCTTTTCGTGAATGGTCGGCCCGTGCAGGACAAGACGATGCTTGGCGCAGTGCGTCAGGCGTACAGGGGAATGCTGATTTCTCGCGAATATCCGCAGCTGGTCCTCTTTTTGGAACTGCCCACTGGCGAGGTGGATGTGAACGTACATCCGGCCAAGTTGGAGGTTCGATTTATTGAGGAGAGCCGTGTTTTCACCACCATCCGTGGCGGTATTCTTCATGCGCTTTCGCACATGGATGGCGTAGAACCCAGCCCGGGGTCGCGCGCATTTTCTCACTCCGGTGGTTCGCCAATAGCTTCCCACACCTTGGCGAGTGCGGCACCGAGCAAACATGCTCACCAACCATCATCTATGGGTTCTGGCCCACAATTTTCTTCCTACCGCGAACATCAGAGCGACTATAATCCGCCCAAGGATGTGCCGCTGCCTGTAATGCCGTCCATGGGTGGGCAGTACGGTGGTGATGTGGCTGGAATGAGCAACGGTTCTGTGCCCAGTGCCGATGCCACAGAAGCTGCGGTTTTGAACGGAACAAATTTCACCTATCTCGGCCAGATTGCCGATACCTACCTTGTGCTTCGGCAGGATGATTCTCTGGTGCTCATCGATCAACACGCGGCCCATGAACGGATTTTGCTGGCTGCCATGCGTGATGCTCGAACCCGGGGTGACTCCCAGCCGTTGGCAATTCCGTTGGAAATTCCATTGCATCCCAGCCAAGCGGACGTGCTGCAGGGATTGTGGGATGGGCTCAAGGATATGGGGTTCCAGCTTGCAATGGATGGTCCAGCAAAGGTGCTGGTGCGCGGAATTCCACCGACTTTGGATACAGGCAAGGCGCGGGAATACTTGATCGATGCTCTGGCCGAAAAGGCGCGGACGCTGGATGATCTCTGGATCATGATGTCGTGTAAAACGGCTATCAAAGCGGGCCAGCCGCTGGCTGTAGACGAAGCCCTCGCGCTTCTCGATACATGGTTGCAGACTCCGGACAAGGAGTATTGCCCTCATGGTCGGCCCATTGTGGTCAAATGGAATCCGCTGGATTTGGAAAAGCTGTTCAAGAGAAAATAATGACGATTAATTACAATAAATTACAGGTCGATATCCATCTGGATAATCTGCGTCACAACTATCGTGTTTTTACGAAACTGTGCGACTCGGTTATCCCGGTCATTAAATCCGATGCGTATGGGCATGGTCTGGCTGAAGCTTGCCGTGCTCTCGATGGCGAGGGCGTCGGGACATTCGGTGTCGGCTTCGTGAATGAAGCCGTTCTGCTCCGCCAATCCGGCTGCGACACGCGTATTCTTGCCTTGCTTGGGCCGGTGGATGACGCTGATATCGCGGCTCTTTGGGAGCATGATATTCTGGCTGCCATCTCGCATATGGACCAACTCGAAAAGGTGGCTAAGGCTGCGTCGGCCAATGGCCCGCTCAACATCGCTCTCAAGTTCGATACGGGCATGCGTCGTCTCGGGTTCAGCCCCGATGCAGCGGATACGGTCATCGATTTTCTCAAGGCCAATCCGAACCTAACGCCAGTCATGGTCAGTTCGCATCTCGCTTCGGCCGATGAACCGGACCATGCTGCCAATGTGGCAGGACAGTTCGTACGATTTAATGGTGTGGTTGAACAATTCCGCGATGCAGGCTTTGATGTAGAGGCTAATCTCGCCAATTCTGCCGGTTCGTTGGGGCATGAAATATGTCGTTTGGATAGTCTCCGTCTCGGCATTTCCATGTACGGTGGGAATCCGTTTCATGGAACAGAATGGGCCGAACTCGGCAGTAAGTTAAAACCTGCCATGGAAGTGTCTGCGCCTGTGCTGCAGGTGCATCCTCTGAAAAAAGGGGAGGGCATCAGCTACGGCTGGACTCATGTGGCAGAGCGCGACTCAGTGGTTGCCATCGTTGGCGCGGGGTATGCTGATTGTTATAGTCGATCCCTGTCCAACACGGGGCAAATGAATATCAACGGCCACCGTGTCCCCATTCTGGGGCGGGTTTGTATGCAGATGACCGCAGTTGACGTGACCGATATTATGGGCGAAGGGTTGGACGACCTCGCTGGTGTAAGACCGGGAGATATGGCCTGGCTGCTCGGCGGCCCCGGTCCCGGAACCATCACCCCCGAGGATTTGGCCGGATGGTGGAACACCATCACATACGAAGTTTTTTGTCTGCTGGGCATGAACCAGCGAAGCTATAAATAAATATTTGAGGAGTTTCTTATGCCTATCGTTGAAGAAGATGAATGGACCGTTGCAGAAAGTTATCCCCTTGCTGACATGGAAGCAGAGGGTGTGACCGCCAAGTGGCTCGAAGGTAAATGGCTGAACGTGGCCGAAGACATGGCGCTGATTCCCGAGAATAACGTCCGTGTTGTCGAAGAAGACGGTGTCGTCCGCGTTGAAGTATCTGTCTATTTAATGGAGTGCATGCGCGGTTTCTAACCACCGTACATATACAATGAATAAGGGAGGCGCACCATGGTGCGCCTCCCTTTCTTTTGTTCGAGTAGATAGATCAGAACCGCTCGAAGTCCTCGTTCCAGCCGTCCATGTCCTGTGCGGTCCCAATCTCCTACCGGGGGCGGTGCTCCATGGGCAGGGCGTTGTGGTGTCGGTTTTGGCGAAGATCAAGGATCGTTCAGCTATAAGCAGCTAAGGTTCTAACTGTTGGTAACGACGTAGAGCATGGCTGAGTTACTCTGTGCTTTCTCTATGAGTTCAAAGACTTTGTAAGGTCAATATGGTATCATTTCTAGAGCTTATTTGGCTGAGAAACCTCCTCTCCGTGTAGCGAGTCCGTTGAAATGATTGAATTTAAAATATTGTCACAGAACCGTAACACTATACTTCGTTACAAGTGTGCAGCGATCATGTTACAGAGCCTTCGCGTTTGACGAGTGGTGAGTTTCCGTGGGAGATGAACCGCAATCGACGACATTCAGGAAAAAGGGTTTTTGATGAA
>JAFLJT010000212.1 GCA_022712855.1 Pseudodesulfovibrio sp.
AGTTTGCTACAAGAGGAGAGGGTTTTTCGCCCGCTCCCGCAGTTGGTTATTGAGGCCAACGTCAATCCCCAGGAGTTGGATGCGGCGCATAAACTCGCCCGCATGGATTCCCTGAGCTACTGGGAAGAAGCTGCTGATGAATTGGACTGGTTCAAGAAGTGGGATCAAGTTCTCGATGAGAAGGATGCCCCTTTCTACAAGTGGTTTCCCGGCGCACGGTGCAATATTGTATACAACGCGCTGGACCGTCATATCGAGACCGCCAACAAAAATAAACTTGCGCTCATCTGGGAAGGCGAGCCGGGCGATACTCGTAAATACACATATTTCGAACTCTACCGCGAAGTGAACCGTTTCGCCAATGCGCTGCGCTCTCTCGGCATCCGCAAAGGTGACCGCATTGTCATCTACATGCCGCCGCTGCCCGAAACAATTATCTCCATGCTCGCCGCCGCAAAGATTGGCGCGATCCATTCTGTCGTCTTCGCCGGATTCTCGGCCAAGGCCCTGCGTCAGCGCATCAATGACGCCCAAGCCAAGCTGCTCATCACCGCCGATGGTTTTTACCGCAACGGTCAGATCATCAGCCTGAAAGACACGGCAGACGAAGCCCTCGTCGATGCTTCCGCCGACTGCGTCGATTCCATGGTTGTTGTCCGCCGCTGTAATATCGGCGTAGACATGGTCGATGGACGCGATTTTCACTACGAAGATCTCATTCGCCAAGAACGTAACGAAGCGCCCACCGAAGTCATGGAAGCAGACGACCCGCTGTTCCTGCTCTACACCTCCGGCACCACGGGCAAACCCAAGGGCGTTGTGCATTCCCACGCGGGCTACATGGTCGGTGTGCATCGCACCCTGACCACCGTCTTCGACATCAAGCCCACAGATATTTTCTGGTGTACCGCCGATCCTGGCTGGGTCACTGGCCACAGCGCCGGAGTCTACGGCCCGCTCATGGCAGGCACCACCTCGGTCATGTACGAAGGCCATCCGAACTACCCACAGGCCGATCGTCTCTGGTCCATCGTCGCAAAATACGGCGTGACCATCTTCTACACCGCGCCGACCATGATCCGTATGCTCATGCGGTTCGGCACAAAATATCCAAAAACGCACGATCTCAGCAGTCTGCGTCTGCTCGGTTCCGTCGGCGAACCTATCTCGCCCGAAGCGTGGATATGGCTCTACAAAAACATCGGCCGATCCGAATGTCCCGTGCTCGACACATGGTGGCAGACAGAAACCGGCATGTTCATGATTTCCCCGCTGCCCATCAGCCTGCTCAAGCCCGGTTCAGTCACAAAACCGCTGCCCGGCATCGAAGCCGAGATAGTCGACAAGCACGGCAACCCCGTCCCCGCCGGAAAGGGCGGTCTGCTCGTCGTCACAAAACCATGGCCCGCCATGATGACCGGACTCTGGAATGACGACGATCGATACAGAGAATACTGGGAACAAATCCCCGGTAAATATTTCGCCGGAGATGTCGCAAAACAAGACGAAGATGGCTACATCTGGATCCAAGGCCGCGCCGACGATGTCATCAACATCGCCGGACATCGCGTCGGATCAGCCGAGCTCGAAGCCGCCTTCGGCATGCACCGAGCCGTCTCCGAAGCCGCCGTCATCGGCGTACCAGACCAGATCAAAGGCGAGGCCGCCAAAGCCTTCGTCCAGCTCCATCACGGTTTCGAGCTCGACGACGACTTAATCAAAGATCTCAAAAAAACGATCCGAAACGAACTCGGCCCCATAGCAGTCATCAAATCCATCGAGGCCCGAGAAAAACTCCCCAAAACCCGCTCCGGCAAAATCATGCGCCGTGTGCTTAAGGCGGAGGAGTTAGGGCATGAGATCGGTGATCTGACAGGCATGGAAGACGATTAGAAAATAGCAGATAGCTAAAATAGTGATCCTGATAAAAGGCCGTTCTCTGAGCGGTCTTTTTTCGTGGGGAATGCCTCCGGCGGCTCTGCCGAGGGCCGCCTTCAGCGGGACCAAAGAACCCTTTGAGAAAAGGGTTCTCTGGACTCTCCTAAACTTTTTGTCGCGCCAGACGGCGAGGGCGGTGGAGCGCGAAAGACATGCCTTACGCGCCGTGCCGGTTGGCGATTTGAACCAAAATATGCGGGCGGGAGGGCGTGCGACTCATCGGAAAGAAGTGCGCCGCATCTTTCGGCTCAAATCGCGGGGTGGTTTTTTGGGGGAGGGGGAAGGTGGTTGTTTTAGTTTGGCTTTGGTTGGAGAGGGAGACTCGACGTGAACGAGAAATGTATATAGGAGAATACTCTAAGTCTGAATGATTTATTGTCTTCTAAACTAGTTGCTCAGGTTTTCTTTTCTGGGCCTCTAACATCAGGAAAACAGCAGAGATATTATGCGTGATACATTTATTGGCTATTACGATTGGACGAAAGAAGAATTTGATGAACTTTGGAGCAAAGCGCTCTTTGTCTTCGATACTAATACGCTGCTCAATATCTATCGATATACTGAAGGAACATGTGAACAATTTCTTGAGACGCTTGAGGTGGCCAAAGACCGCATCTGGATTCCTCATCAAGTAGGTTTGGAGTTTCATAGAAATCGGCGGTCGACAATTGCCAAACAGGTTAAGGCGTACGACGATCTTACCGTTTGCTTGGATCAGTACTGCAAAGAATTTGATACGGCTTTGGGCGAGTATAAACATCATAAGCTGATAGATAGGGAGAAGCTTAACGGAGAGTTCAGGAAGGCAGCAGATAAAATGAAGGAATCCATTCGAGAGTCCGAGAAAGCTCACCCAGACTATACAGAAAATGACCCTGTCCTTGAAAAAGTATCGCAGTTGTTCGAAGGCAGAGTTGGTGGTCCTTTGCTAGAAGACAAGTTTAAGAAAGTATGTGCCGAGGGCAAAAAACGTTATGCTGCCAAAATTCCACCTGGCTACAAAGATCACAAAAAGCCCGAACCTCATTGTTATGGGGATCTTTTCATTTGGCTGGCGATGATTGCCAAGGCAGAAAAGGAAAAGCAGCCCATCATTTTTGTAACGAGCGACACCAAGGAGGATTGGTGGCGTAATGATAAAGGCAAACGAAGTCCCCGCCCTGATTTGCTGCAAGAGTTCCGCGAGAAGACTGAGCAGTTATGTTATTTCTACACGCCTAAGCCATTTATTACGCACGCCAGGAGTCACTTTAATCTTGAAGCAGCAACCCAGGACACTTTGAAGGAGATCAAGGAGGTCAGAGAAGAGAACCCTTGGATAAATGGGATGGCTGAAAGGGGAGTTGGTTCGGCATGGAGAGATGGAGCTAAAGCTGGCGGCATGATGTCACTACGGTCAGTTTCTTTTATAGAGAATGTGCATCCTGTTGAGATATCGGATATTAAGTATTCAAGAGAGTTATTAGGAGTATATAATAAGAATATACAGAGGGTTACAACTGATATTCTGAAAAAATCCATAGATGAATCGCTCGCAGAAGATACAAAGACTTTAGTCGTGAATAAACTTCAAGAGAAATTGGAACTATTGTGCCAGAAAAAAGATACGCTGGAAGAAGAATGCCGTGAGCGCTGGCCTGAATATTTCTAATAGTAGGTAAAGGATTATATTTGTATTTTCCTCATATGGATTTTGTCATTCCACTCGCTGCATTTTTTTCAGCGTAGACTCAGCAGTTTTCGCATGGTCCCTTCTTTCGCCACTCTAACTCGCCGCACACCCCAGCGATTAAGCCTATGAAGGTTTAGAAGCTGACAAAGCAGCGTAAGCGGATCTTTCGAACCGCCCGGAGCCTCTTGGGTTGCTGGCGACCTTGGTTCGTGGAGCGTCGCTGCTTTGATCAGATTCTTACCGTATAGGATCGCGGATAAGCGAGCGTTCCAAAAGCGCTTTTTGGTTCCTTTTTGGGGCTTGCCAAAAATGAACCGCCGTCCGCGGAGGACAT
>JAFLJT010000195.1 GCA_022712855.1 Pseudodesulfovibrio sp.
TAGGTGTCGGAAACCTTACCATGGGGCCAGAAGTCCGAAAGGACAGGGAACTCCAACGTATTCATGGCCGCAGACCAGGCATACTGCGAAGGTGTATTGTCCACAGAGATGCCGATAAGAACAGTATCGTAATCACCAAAGAGTGACTGCGCTATATTGTACCCAGGCCATTGGTCAGAGCAGATAGGAGTCCATGCAGCAGGAACAAATGACAGAACCACATTGTTCTTCCCCTTGTAATCGCTGAGACGGACCATGCCGCCGGTCACGGCTGGCAGTTCGAAGTCGGGCGCGGCATCGCCTACTTTAACCTTGAGGACACTGTCGATGGGCTTGAGTTTACCCATCGGGTAAACAAGGGGCGTCTCGGCCATAGCCATCGGCGCAAGTAAGCAAATTATTACTAATGCATAAAGAGTACGAGTGATCATAGTATACCTCTACTTCAATCCGGTCTTATCCAAAATAATCTGGATTAAGGCGTCTTTATCTTCAGCCTCGCCTTCCTTCACGTAAAGAATCTCAGGCGTAGCTCCAGTGAGCTTAACAATATAGAACGTCGGCGTCGGGATTTCGCCAAGCGCCTTATGGATAACGTAATCCTCATCTCTGACGAGGGGGAATTCTACGTTAAATTTCTTTTGATAAAACGTGACCTCAAAGGCCGTATTACCCAAAGCGATGCCAAGGAACTTAACTGTGCCATTGGGGTCTGCCTTGGTAATTGTTTCATACACTTCATTCATCCGCGGCGCGTCGCGCTGGCAAACGGGGCAATACATGGAGTACGCCTCGATGAAAACATAGTCAGCCTTGATGTCCCCAAGTTTGAAGGTATCGGACGAAACACCGAGGTACGCTTTATTTTCATCGGTGAATTGGCCAGTCATCGTCACGTCCGGGAAGGACTGTCCTGCAAAAGCACTGGTCACTCCGATCAGCAAGATCGTGAGCATGGAAATCAGTATATACCGTTTCATATTTCTCTCCTAAAAAAGTAATGGCTCCGGGCAAAGACCGGAGCCAACAATTATTTTCATGTTGCCAGGTCTACTCGTTTACAGCCGCGTCCATGCCAGAGTGGGTTAGGATAGTGGCTAAAAATTCTTCCTTGTCTTCAAAGGCACCTTCCTGTGCATATACCATAGTCAGCTTATCAGGACCATCGACACGAACCAAAACATAGAACGGTGTGCTTACGTTACCTAACGCCTCGTGCAGGACATAGTCTCCATCAGGAATGAGTGGAAACGGGACAGTATACTTCTTACGCCAGTACTCCATCTCTCGCACGTTATTGCCAGCGGCAAGACCAATAAACTTGATGCGACCATCAAAGCCCATGTCAGCAATCTTATCATACATTTCATTAAAGTCACCCGCGTCGCGCTGACAGGGGGCACAATAAATGCTGAAAACATTGATGAGGATATACTCGGTCTTCACGTCGGAAAAACGAAAAGATGTGGTGCCTTCATCGAGACCAAGATATTTGGTGTGACCATTTGAGAAATCCGCTTCCACCGTGGAATCGGGAAAAAGCGGCCCAGCCATTGCGATAGCGGGCACAAGCAGCATGACCACAAGGAAACTGGCGGTCATTGTATGCATGCTGCGTATAGCTCGTTCCACCTTTCTCTCCTTAACGTCAGACGCGAGAAATATCCGAATGGGGACTTTCTCATCAACCTATACGTTGGAAGAAAAAAAGAGTTGGAGCAAAAGGACTGTACTTTGCCCCGGTTTCGCACCGGACATAGTATATAAGGGAAATATCGGAAAAGCGCGGCTCGGTTGGCCTGGGATTACTTGACCCGTTTAACCACTGCGCCAAGTTCGCGGTCGGGCCGTAGTTCGAAAATTCGATCAGCAGCGCCCGCGAAAAGATCAAGCGGATGGTGGCTTATAACAAGCACTTGTAACGATAACTTATCGGCAATTTCATTTATAAGCTTCATGAATTTCGGGATAAGTGAGGGTTTGAGCCAGCAATCCTGCTCGTCGAGAACGAGGAAAGGACGATGGTTCTGCTCCGGCAATTGAGAGAGAGCGATGAGCCGCAGGCCGACTGAAAGGATATTGCAGACCGAGCCGCCCTGTCCGGTCATGATGTCTTCAATCTCGTCTTCCTTGCCCTGATTCTGAATCTGGAAGTGAATCTGAAGACGGTTGCTCTTCACTTCGCGCTGCGTTGTCACCACGCGGTCCTGTCCTAGAATTTCCCGGATGGCATGTGTGAGGTTCGCTTCCACTTCATCGAGGATCTTACCAAAAAGAGCCTTGGACAATTCTTCCAGCGTATCTCGCGCCTTGGGGGCAAGAACAAGAAAATCCTGCACCGTCGAAAGCCGTTCGCGCACACGCCCATGCTCACCATGCAGAGTCTCGGCCAGAGCCGAAAGCCTATCAAGGCGGCGCTCCAAAGCGCGCAGGTCAGATACAGGCCGGGAGTGGTCCACTAACCCTCTCCTTCAACCCGGTTTTCCACGGCAGAAAGGTCGGCGTGAATCTTTTGGATATGTTCGCGGTACTCAGCGACAACTTGCTCGTTTTGCTGGCGTTTTTTCTCCAACAACGTTTGCAGTTCTTCGGGGTCGCTGGTGCCATATTCCGTCTTTGCCTGTGACTTCAACGTCTCAAGCTGACTGGAAAGGTCCGTCACCTGCTGCTCAGTACGGACCTTCTGGTCACGCAGTTGTTCATACTGGCGGCGAAGCTCGTTAAGCTCCTGTTCCAACTGAGAATCTTTACTTGTCCCAGTTCCGTTGGGGTTACTATTCACTGTCGATAACCTCCTCATAGAGTTCCCAGATCAGTTCGCCTTCCTGGGTTTCTCGGGTAACATTGTCGGTCAAAAATTGTTTCAGGCCCGTGCCTTCCTGTGTTCGTTGCCACGCAAGTCGCTCAAGTCCTTTGACATAATTGGACTCACCCTCAATCTCATGCTCTTCGGGCGGCAGGTCCTGATCCGGGAAAACGACATCAAATGTCTCAAAAGGAACGACCCATTTTTCAAGCTCCTCACACCCTATAGTCCAGATGGCGGCCGCAGGCTCGCGGTCCATGGAACGGCGAGTAAAGGTGAGTCGCGTGATATTACCGGGGTTAGCCCAGGTAGTTTGTCCTTTCTTTATAGTCTCTTGCGGACGATGGATGTGCCCATTGATTAGCCAGTCTATGCCCGGTAATTCCTTGATAGAATAGGCCCTATCAATAAATTCGGGGAATTGAATATTGTGATGCGTGAGCCAGATCACAGTTTTCGGATCATCCGGCTGGCGATCATATTTTTTCGGCAAAGAAGTGCCATCCGGACTGGCGCAGACAAGAACAGGTCCATCATCAGTCTCAAGAAGAAATTGCTGACCAGCATCTTTCATCAAGGAAACAACCCCAGCAGCCTCCAACACCGCAAGAGTCACGTCCTCAGTGAATCGAGATTGGTACTTGTCGTGATTTCCCACCAGCACCCAAACAGGATTGTCTTTGGGTCGCGCTCCGAAAATTCGAATGAGTTCCACAAGCATCTTGTTGGAGTTGTCACGGGGCTTGTGAAAGAGGTCTCCCAGAATGACTACGGCCATCCCAAGCTCGTCTGCACGCTCCAAACACGCTTCAAGCTTGACCATGATCTGATCGAGATAACCATCAAGGCGCTGACCCGGCGGAGTGTCCGCCAGATGGGGATCAGCGATGAGGAAGAGCCCTTTGCCCCGGACGGTACTAAGCGTCATGTCGACACCTCCGATCAAGGAATGCAGCACTCTCCACATCGCCGCCGCATGTCGGGCAGCACCCGAGAGCTTCAAGACGTTGGTTGATGGTATCTTTCATCAACTGCAACTCCATCTCTAATGCACTCAACGAGGCTTTACGGGCTTCTTTCTCTTGTTCCAATCCACGAAGCCCCACAAGAAGTGAAGCGAGATGAACATCCGGCTGCACCTCTGGCGGCTCTACAATGGACTGTAGAACAGCGTCACGCCGCGACTCTCGTCCGAAACGGCTCCGAAATATGAGAACTTTATTTATGATATCAGACAATTGTGTGAGACTTTCAGCCTTCGGAGGCTCCGCAATATCAATAGAAACCGCACCCAACATCTGGGCCTTCTGCAATCGCTTATCGACCAGTTGCAGCTTCCCGCAGAGTGTTGTCAGACGAGCAGTATCAAAGACCTCTGGAACTTCCCGTAAAGGAGCCAATGATCTTCCTGTTTCAACTGCTTTTATTTGCACCGTATCGATCTCGACAATGCGCTGAATAAGACCTTGTAACAGACTGACTTCTCTGAGTTCTGGCGTTTTAACTACCCCCTTGAGGATAGTTGCAGTTGCCGAGCGAGAGGTCAGCGATTTTTCAAGATTGATTTGCGATGAAATGACATTCTCAAGCAGTGGGATGTACGCTTGAAGTGTATTCGCTGTCGCTTCAAGTTCCTGGGCGTTTTCGACCTGAACCGCAATGTCCGGCAGAGGAGAGAACTGGCCCATTTCGCTCTCAAGGCCACCTAACCGGTCTATCTGATCGCGTTCTTGGCGTTTAGCGTCGAGTGTTTTCCGCTTAAGCACATTCTGCATAGCGAGCAGATGAGCGCTCTCCGTAGATGCCGCAAAAAATGCCGCCGCATTGGACCCGGGTTGGTTGAGCAAAAAAACAGGTTCGCGCTGGTTGCCCACATGAACATCGATCTCGCCGCCGTTTTCCAACTCAACAAGGTCAAGTTTGAGCACATCCAGCACATCTTCGGGCGGTTTTCGTCCAAACTTCCAATATTGCTCAGGTTCTTCAGCACCAGGATGCCAAATCTCATATCCTGACGAACGTTTCTTGCGAACCCAGACAACCTGCGTCTTATCCTCGAATTCGAGAGTCACCCGCGCTTCTTTGGCACCATGACGAATGTAATGCTTCGGCACAGGATTTGTCGCCACGCAGCGCAGTGCTTCCACGATAGCCGATTTCCCCGAATTATTCGGACCTGTCAAAGCATTCACGCCCGGACCAAGTTCCAGCTCGGTTCGCTCGTGTGCCATGAAATTTTCGAGGATTATTTTTGTAATCATTACATTACCGACTATAGGGCTAAAAAACTTATTTAATTGAAATTAGATTGGCTTATCGTTAGCTGACGAAAAAACGGCCCTATGGATATCGAGGCGTGTCCTTACAGCCACAAAACCACGCTTCTGAACCTATTTTTTGCATCTTTTTATTGTTGGAAAGCCACCTTTGGGCCAAACCGTCCGGCATTCCGTGCCGATCACAAGGAAATTCGTCACATTGGTAGCAATAGTCCACGCCTTTTTCCCTCACGCACACTGTTACCTGACAATCCTTGAACAGGCACCCTTTCTCCCGACAGCCCTCACATAACCCTGTAGCGAGAAAGTCTAGAAATCGCTTGAACTGAGCATAATCCTTAAAGATTGAATCCATTGCCTCAAAACGCTCGGCATAAGCAGAAAAGTTCTCTCCCAGCTCGTCGCCCAACTGCTGACTCAGCTTCTGAATAGGCCCTCCGGCGTAGGCAAGGCACTTTCCACACGACAATCCACACGGCGCCAAACGCGATTTGATGAATTCTTCATGGCTCGGCAAATATCCATTCTCACGAAGCAACTCAAGAGCTGTCTCAACGGCAAAAATGGCGAATTGTACACATTTCCGCAACAACCGTTTCTTTTTGAATCGCGTTTGCCCTTCTTTGGTGGCGAAATCGCACTCAATCAGCCCATAACAGTTAATTGAACCGCACTTTTCCTCGAAGCGTTCCAGAAACTCCTGAACCAGCGCATAGGCCGGATCATAGTCCTCACCCGGCTTGGCGCGACCGGCATACAACCCGATGCCCATAATCGCACCGGAGACGGCCCCACACTGCCCACAGGTCCGCGAGGCGCCGCTGCAAAAGCCCGTAGCCATGCGGATAAAGTCGTCTGACTCCTTGTCACCCGATTCCGCGATAACCTTCAGCACAGATTCAGCGCAATAGAGTTGGCCCGCGCCAAACAACTCAACGATCCGGTTTTTTACATAATCGCTCATTATTCAGACCTTTCCCCGGTCTCAGCTGTTGTATCCATAAAGGGACAAAATTTCTTTGCTTCGTCAGTAAACTCGGGATTCTTTTTGTCATCCGAGTACAAAAAGAGCGGCGGTTCAACACAAAGGCCCTGACCGCCCGATTTGATCGCTTCCACCAAAACCATCTTTGCCTGTTCGTTGGACCGAATGTGGACCATCCGCATGCGCTTGGGCTCCAGCTTCGCCGCGGCCAGTCCGGCCATCAACTCAGGCAATCGCTCCGGCAAGTGGACAAAGGAAAATTTTCCGCGAGACTTCAGCGCAATGGCAGCACATCGTGCAAACCCGGCAAAGTCTCCCTGACTTTCAAAACGGGCCGTGGCCCGCCCCTCTCCCTGACTGGTTCGCCCATTCCCCAGCTTTCGGTATGGGGGGTTGGATACTACAAAATCAACAACCTTTTCAGCACGCCAATCTGCGACATCACCTTGCTGTATTGATAACTTATCGGAAAGATGTAAGTCGACTAAATTTTTCTCGGCAAACTGTATGATATCTTCATCAAGCTCCACACCCGTCAAAGTCAATCCGGGGTGACGAAGCAACAAAGCCAGTCCGATGACTCCGCAGCCACAACCGAGGTCGATGCCCACATGATTTCTGCCAGGCGAGGCAAAACACGCGAGTAAAATGGAATCTAATGAGAAACGGTACCCGCCTTCCGGCTGCGCCAGACCACGCGGAAAAAACTCGCGCCGTTTCAAAATCGCTTCGGTATCTACGCCCATGGTTATCCCTGCTTTGAAGTTTTGCGACGCCGAATTCGTGACAGGACCATATCCGTGAGCATCCGAGCTTCATGCATATGCAGGGCATAAGCCATGGCGACATACACGATCACCCAGACCGGGATGAGCAGAATCCACCACGGATGCAATGATGCAGTAAAATATGCGCCCACGCCAACAAGCCCGCTCAACAGCGCCGTCTTGAGAGCTGACAGAACAGGAATCAACGTTACGCCACGCTTGCGGGCCAAAAATATATGAAGGCCCAGGTAATTCAGGAGCGAAGATATGCTGACAGCCAACGCCAGGCCGATATGGGCCATGGACTGCATAAGCCACACCCCGAAGCCTACATTTGCAATGAGACAGACAACGGCAATCTTCACAGGTGTCTTGGTATCCTCCAAAGCATAGAAGCCAGCAACCAGCGGGCGGGATAAAGCGATGAAAGGGAGTCCTATTGAATAAGCGATAAGCGCATGTGACGTAGCAACCACAGCTTCATGGGTGAACGCGCCACGCTCGAAAAGCAGCGAAATGACCGGACCAGACAAACCAATAAGCCCGGCAGCAGCGGGTAAGGCGATGAACAATGTCAGCCCAATGGCCAAAGAAAGGGCCTTGTCATATTCTTCCATCTCCCCTTTGGCCGCCAGCTTAGCCAAGCTGGGAAGGG
>JAFLJT010000323.1 GCA_022712855.1 Pseudodesulfovibrio sp.
TATATATATGCGCTAAGTCTCCCCGACTTGAAATTCACACATCCTGCCCATAACTCCGGGTGGCCCATATTGGTATGGGCTCCTTATTGGACCGCAGGATGGACGAAAAACCCAGGAGATTTATCATGGCTTATGTTACAATGAAGCAGATGCTTGAGACCGGCGTCCACTTCGGTCACCAGACCCGTCGTTGGAATCCCAAGATGCGCCCTTACATTTTCGGCGCTCGTAACGGTATCCACATCATGGACCTTCAGCAGACCGTTAAAATGTTTGCTACCGCTCACGACGCTGTTGTTAACGCTGTTGCCAAAGGCGGCAAAGTGCTGTTCATCGGCACCAAGCGCCAGGCTCAGGAAGCAGTTACTCAGGAAGCACAGCGCTCCGGCATGTTCTTCGTCACTCATCGCTGGATGGGCGGCACCCTGACCAACTTTCAGACCATCAAAAAATCCATCGAGCGCCTCAAGACTCTCGAACAGATGTTCGAAGATGGCTCCATTTCCAAGTACACCAAGAAAGAAGCTGTTGGCATGAACCGCGATGTTAAGAAGCTCAACTTGGCTCTTGGTGGTATTAAGGACATGGTCGAAGCACCCAAGATTGCTTTCGTCATCGATCCCAAGCGCGAGCATATCGCTATCATGGAATGTCGCAAGCTCGGTATCCCCGTTGTTGCAGTCGTTGACTCCAACTGCGATCCCGACATGGTCGACTATATCATCCCCGGCAACGATGACGCTATCCGCGCCATCAAGCTGTTCGCTACCCACATGGCCGACGCCTGCATCGAAGGCGAAGCCATGCAGAAAGACTTCGCTGCCAAGCAGGCTGAAGAAGCCAAGGCCGCTAAAGCCGCTAAAGAAGCCGCTGCTCCCAAGGTAGAAGCTCCCAAGGCTGACGGTCCCAAGGTAGAGAAGAAAGTCAAAAAGGCTGCACCCAAGAAGGCTGCACCGAAAAAGGCTGCTCCCAAGAAAGAAGAGAAGGCCGAGGCCCCTGCTGAAGCAGCAGTTGAAGCCCCCGCTGAGGAGAAGAAATAATGGCAATCACTGCATCTCAGGTAAAAGCTCTGCGCGAGAAGACTGGCGCAGGCATGATGGATTGCAAAAAAGCCTTGGTTGAGGCCGATGGCAATGAAGAAAATGCAGTCATGTACCTTCGCGAGAAGGGCCTGTCCAAAGCCGCCAAGAAGGCTGGACGCGCTACCTCCGAAGGTCTCGTAACTCCTTTCCTCTCCGCTGACGGCAAAACCGGTGTTCTCTCCGAGCTGCTCTGTGAGACCGACTTTGTAGCCAAAGGCGACGACTTCACCGGTTTCGCATCTGCTCTCTCCGAGAAGATTGCTGACCTGGACGTAACGTCCGGTGTTGCAGCTGATCTTCCCGCCGAAGTTGCTGACGTCACCGCCCTCATCGCCAAGCTGGGCGAGAACATGGGTGTTGGTCGTTTCGCCAAGGTTACCACCGACGGCGTAATCGGCGTATATATTCACTCTAATAAGAAGCTGGGCGCAATCGTCGAACTCACCGGTTCCGACGATGTGGAATTGGCCAAAGGCGTTGCAATGCACGTTGCTGCCATGAACCCCAATTGCATCACTTCCGATGAGCTGCCCGCAGACGTTCTCGAAAAAGAGAAAGCTCTGTACCTTAAGCAGGCCATGGACGAAGGCAAGCCCGAGAACATTGCTGAGAAGATCGTCACCGGTCGCCTCAACAAGTTCTACTCCGAAGTCTGCCTCGTGAACCAAGCGTTCATCAAGGAAGACAAGAAGTCCGTCAAGGACATCCTCGGCGGAGCCGAGGTAGCGAGCTTCCACCGAATCGGCTTAGGCGAAGGCGCTAAAGACGACGCGGAAAGCGAAGACTAGAAAAAATGAAAACGGGCCTCACGGCCCGTTTTTTTTGTCCGAAAAACGTGGTATCGCCTCTGTGCTAGTTCGCGTTACAATAATTTAGTATTACGAGGTCACAATGGGAAAGGTGGAGTACAAACGGATATTACTCAAACTCAGCGGCGAAGCTCTTGCTGGTGAACAGAAATTTGGCATCGAGCCGGAAGCCATTGGCCAGTTCGCTAAAGAGATTGCTGAAGTTGCTGCCACCGGCCTTCAGCTCGCCCTGGTTATCGGCGGCGGTAACATCTTTCGCGGCATGGCTGCCAGCGCAAAGGGCATGGATCGCGCCCAGGCGGACTATATGGGCATGCTCGCTACAGTGATGAATGCTCTGGCTGTTCAGGATGCCCTGGAAAAAGAAGGCTGCGACACCCGTGTCATGACCGCATTTTCCATGGACGAAGTCGCCGAGCCGTATATCCGCAGACGCGCCCTGCGCCACATGGACAAAGGCCGCGTAGTTATTTGCGCCGCTGGAACCGGAAATCCGTATTTCACAACCGACAGTGCCGCAGCTCTACGTGCGCTGGAACTCAAGTGCGACGCCATTTTCAAGGCCACCAAGGTGGACGGCGTGTACGACAAAGATCCGGCAAAGTTTGACGACGCCGTCAAATACGAAACCGTCACCTACATAGAAACTTTGGAAAAACGCCTCGGAGTTATGGACTCCACTGCCATTTCCATGGCACGAGATAACGACCTGCCGATCATCGTCTTCAACCTGTATGAAGAAGGCAATATCCGCAAAGCCGCAAACGGCGAAACCATTGGAACGACAGTGCAAGGAGGAGACTAATATGAAATCTCTGCTCGATGATGGACAAAAACGCATGGACGGCGCATTAGCCGCCCTCGATAAAGATTTTGGAAAGCTGCGCACCGGACGCGCTACCACCGCTTTGGTGGATGACATTGTGGTCGACTACTACGGAACCCCGACGCCGATCAATCAGCTCGCATCCGTATCTATCCCCGACTCCAAGACTGTCACCATCCAGCCTTGGGACAAGGGTGCTTTCGGCGCGGTCGAAAAGGCAATTCAGAATTCCGACCTCGGGCTCAACCCGAACAACGACGGCACGCTCATCCGCATCACTATCCCGGCCCTCACCGAGGAACGCCGCAAGGAACTGGTCAAGGTTGCTAAAAAGTACACCGAAGACTGCAAGATCTCCCTGCGCAATGTTCGCCGCGACCTGAACGACTCCCTGAAGAGCATGGAGAAGGACAAGGAAATCAGCGAAGATGAGAAGAAGAAAGGCGAGACTGACGTCCAGAAGATGACGGACGATCACGTCAAGCTGGCTGATCAAGTTGTGGCTGCCAAGGAAAAAGAAATCCTCGAAATCTAAGGATATTTTCTTGGAAACAAATATTATTCCCGCCCATATCGCCATCATCATGGATGGCAATGGACGGTGGGCGAAACAGCGCGGGCTGCCTCGAACAGAAGGCCATAAGGCCGGAACCGAGACAGCCCGCGCCGTCGTCACCCGCTGCCGCGAACTCGGTGTTAAGCACCTGACTCTTTATACCTTTTCCAAGGAAAATTGGTCACGCCCTAAGGCCGAGATCAAGATCCTGTTCGAGCTGCTGGTCGCTTTTCTCAAACGCGAAGAAAAGAGCCTCAAGGCCGAAGGAATCAGGCTCAAGATTCTTGGTGATGTTGACGAAATGCCCATGGCAGTGCGTCAGGTGATCAAACATGTCATGCGCCAGACTCAAAAATGTACGGACATGACCCTCAATCTTGCGCTCAATTATTCTGGTCGAGATGAAATCCTGCATGCAGCCAAAGCACTGGCCGCCAAAGGCGTGGCTCCTGAGGACTACACAGAAGAAGCCTTTGCCGACGAACTCTGGACCGCAGGCCAGCCTGACCCCGATCTGGTCATCCGCACCAGTGGCGAATTGCGCCTTTCCAATTACTTGCTTTTTCAGAGCGCCTATTCCGAATTTTACTTCACCGACATTTTCTGGCCCGATTTCTCCTCAGAGGAATTGGAAAAGGCCATTGCTGAACTCGGCAACAGACAACGACGTTTCGGTAAGACTGGCGAACAGCTTACGTAATTCGTTTATAGTTTCACCCGCGCGTATTGCCCCGCGTGATCAAATAGCGTACACAATAAAAATTCACGCTTAACGCAAACGAACGAGTAATCACTGAAAATATTATGGATATTTCCTCACATCAAAAACGAATCGCCACCAGTGTAGCCCTTGCAGTCATCCCGGCCATGGCCCTGATCTTTCAAGGGTGGGTTTTATTTACGGCTCTCGCGCTGTTCTGCGTCTTCGCCCTCTGGGAATTTTACGATTTATTCCGCACTGCCAAGGGCATGAAAACGGTCAAGACTCTGGGCACAGCGTTCACCTTTTTGATTCTTGGCGCGTATACCACCGACGATCTTCGCTACCCGGCCATCATATTTATTTCCGCCTTCTGGGCCGGTGCTTTCGTTTTTCTTTGTCGTTACAGTCAGGATATCACCGCCTCATTCCAGCAGACCATGATCTTTATTGCTGGACTTATTTACATCCCGCTGAATTTCCACTTCCTCCTCGACTTCAGTCGATTCGAATGCATCCTTGTCATAGGTGCTGCCGCTCTGTCTGATATCGCCGCTTTCTATGCTGGAACCATGTGGGGCAAGAAAAAGATCTGGCCCAAGATCAGCCCGAAGAAATCATGGATCGGCAGCTTTGCCGGCATGACTGCATGCACCGTAGGAACCATGGCCTATGGACTGACATTGGGCACAGCTGCCATCTGGCAGTGGCTACTCCTCGGCATCATCCTGAACATCGCGGCCCAGATGGGCGATTTCTTCGAATCCGCCCTGAAACGGTCCATGGATATTAAAGACTCCGGCTCCATCCTGCCGGGTCATGGCGGTCTGCTCGACCGCGTGGACAGCCTGCTCCTTGTCGTCCCTGTTTACGGCTTGTTGCGTATGCTCCACCCGTTCTTCCAGTAATCCCGGAGCGACCGTGAAATCATACATCTCTCCTTGGCCTGAAACAGCGGCCCTGCCCGACTTTCCGCGCTCCATATCTATACTTGGTGCCACTGGTTCCATTGGTGACAGCGCACTCAAAGTCATCAGAAAACACCCAGACCTCTTCACAGTCACAGCACTGGCTGGTGGACGTAACGCCAAACGCCTGGCTCAACTCTGCTGTACATTCAAGCCACCACATGTGGGCGTGCTCGACGAACAGGTAAAAAAAGATTTCATCGCCTACCTGCCTTGTGGGTACAAGCCTGAAATTCACGTCGGCCCGGAAGGGTATGCGCACCTCGCTTCCATGGACGGTGTCGATCTCGTCCTCTCCAGCATCGTTGGCGCAGCAGGTTTCATCCCAACCTTAGCCGCAGCCAAAGCCGGAAAAATGATCGGCCTCGCCAACAAGGAATCACTTGTTTTAGGCGGGCATATCATTCGTGAAGCGTGCCATGAATCCGGTGCGACGATCTTGCCAGTAGACTCTGAACACAACGCTCTCTTTCAGGGACTGATGGGGCACGGTTCCAATGACGAGGAGTTAAAACGCCTCATCCTTACCGCATCCGGCGGACCGTTCCGGGGCAAGGACAGACAATTTCTTGAGAGCGTGACCCGCGACCAGGCGTTGGCCCATCCCAATTGGGATATGGGTGCCAAAATTTCCATCGACTCAGCCACCCTCATGAACAAGGGGCTGGAAGTCATCGAAGCATGTCATCTTTATGGAGTCCCCATGAATATGGTGGACGTGGTCGTCCATCCGCAATCCATCATCCATTCGCTGGTGGAATACGTTGATGGTTCGCAATTGGCGCACCTGGGCAACCCGGATATGCAAGTCCCCATCGCCCATTGTCTCTGCTACCCCCGCCGGGTGGAAGTGGATGTGCCGCAACTTAATCTCGCCGAGATCGGCAGCCTGACATTTGAAGAGCCGGACCTGACGGCATTCCCCTGTTTGCGACTTGCCCGCGAGGCATTTGAGGCTGGTCCGAGCTATCCTATTGTTCTCAACGCGGTCAATGAAATTGCTGTGGCCGCTTTCCTTGAAGAAAAAATCAGCTATCTTGATATTCCGGCCATGATCGAAACCGCTCTTGACCGACACACCTCAGTGGACGTATCCACTCCAGAGGCGATCCTCGAACTTGATCGCGCTGCCCGCGATGAATCGACAGCCAGCTTATAACCACGCACACGGAAACTTCACTCTATGCTTACAACAATAGCCATCGTCCTCTCCCTTGGTGGACTTATTTTCTTTCATGAACTCGGCCACTTCACCGTTGCCCGCTTTTTTGGCATGGGCGTCAAAGCGTTCTCGCTGGGCTTTGGACCGAAACTTTTCGGCTTCACCTCCGGCAAGACCGACTACAAACTGTCTCTCATTCCGCTGGGCGGCTACGTCGCATTAGCCGGAGAACAGGGCGAAGAAGAGGAAGATTTCCCCGAAGAAGAACTCTTTTCCAGCCGCCCTGCATGGCAGCGCATGTGCGTTGTCGCCGCTGGCCCTATATTCAATTTTCTTCTCGCATTTATCATTTACTGGTTCCTGGCCATGGCTCAGGGACAAGGCATCATGCTTCCTACAGTCGGCGGTGTCATTGCTGACAGCCCGGCCGCATCTGCCGGATTTCAGGTGGAAGACCGCATCATGTCCATCGACGGCAAGCCTATCGATACATGGTCTCACATGGTCACCACCATTCGTGAAGGCGGAGAAAAGACCCTTTCAATTAAAGTTGACCGCAACGGCCAAGTGCTGAATTTACAGGTAACTCCCAAAGTCAACACAGTGAAAAACCTGTTTGGCGAGGAAGTCACTGTTCCCATGGTCGGCATCAGTCAGGGCGGTAAAGTTGAATACATTCCCGTGGAAGGTATCGGCTTCACAACGGCCCTCAATCACACGTGGCAAATGGCACGCGTGGTGGTCAAAGGCTTTGTCTCCATCATCGAACGCCTGATCCCCGTGGAACATATCGGCGGTCCGATCATGCTCGCCCAGATGGTGCACAGCAGTGTCCAATCCGGCTTTTTTGACCTGCTCGGCATGGTTGCCATCATTTCCATTAATCTGGCGATCATCAACCTGCTGCCCATCCCCGTTCTGGACGGCGGGCACATACTTTTCTTCGCACTGGAAATGGTTTTCAGACGCCCGCTCAACGAAAAATGGAAAGCCATTTCCATGCGCATCGGCGTTCTGCTTCTTCTGATGCTCATGAGCCTGGCGATATTCAACGATGTCCGCAGACTCCTCTCATAAGCCAAGCGGGCTCATTCTCGCCATGTGCGGGACCGAAGCTCGACTGCAGATGGTCCTGGGCCAACCGGGAGAGGACGGCACATCGCTGCTCGCCTCCCGCCAATGGAACGTGCCCACGCAGACGCTCAAATTCCTCACGCCCGGCCTCAAGGAAATGTTGGACGGCTTTGACATTACAGTTGACGCCATCGACAAAATCGCCTGCGTGGCTGGACCCGGCAGCTTCACTGGCCTGCGCCTTGTTCTGGCCGCTGCCGAAGGCATAGCCGTTGGAAACAAAACACAGTTGGCAGGCATCGACTACCTGCCGTTGCTGGCAAGCGGTCCTGCCTCACTTATAGTTGGAACACTCCACGTCCTGACCTACGCCCGACGCGGTTTAGTCTACTTACAGAGCTTCACTGCACCGACACTCGAAGAGATTTTCCCGCTCACGTCCCTCACTCTGGAAGAGGCTGCCGAACAAATGGTAACCATGGGCGACACCGCCCACCTTATGGGGAGCGGGCTGCGTAAGAACTCTGACTTTTTCGCTGAATTGGTTACAAAAAACCCCGGCTTCACGTTGCTCCCTGCGCAATGGGACAATGCAACGCCCGATTTGCTCTTAAATGCAGCTGTGAACGCCAACTATTCAGACACGCCCATTGAACCAATCTATGTGCGCCCCACAGACGCCGAGGATAACCTGCCACATTTCGCCAAGAAGCGCGGTATGGACCCGGATGCTGCCGTCAAACGGCTCAAGGAACTGCAAAAAGGGTAAATCATGGCGACCAGTCCCATCCTCCTCGAAGTCTTCAAAAATCGTTTTTCATCCATTGCCGAGGAAATGGGCGTCACCCTGACCCACACCGCTTTTTCCCCCAATATCAAAGAACGACGCGACCTTTCCTGCGCCATTTTCGACAAGCACGGCGACATGATCGCCCAAGCCGCACACATTCCCGTTCACCTCGGCTCCATGCCCCTGTCCGTCAAATCAGCCATGGCTGCCATGGAAGACAACGGCGGCTTCGAACCCGGCGATATGGTCATGCTCAACGACCCTTTCAAGGGCGGCACCCATCTGCCAGACATCACCATCGTGGCCCCGGTCTTTGCGGATAACCAAGAAGCCCCCGCATTCTACGTTGCCAACCGTGCCCATCATGCCGACGTCGGTGGTATGGCCGCCGGGTCAATGCCTCTCTCCTCGTCACTCTTCCAAGAAGGCTTGATAATCCCGCCCGTCAAGATCATCCAACGCGGTGAAATAAACCGCGAACTCATGCGCCTCGTCCTCAACAACGTCCGCACCCCGGCCGAGCGCGAAGGTGATTTCGCCGCCCAATTCATGGCCAACACCACAGGCGTTCGGCGCATGACAGAATGTATCGAAAAATACACCCTTGAAACATGCAACCTCTACGCCTCCGCGCTCATGGACTACTCCGAGCGCATCACTCGCCAAGCCATCGAAGCCATGCCGGACGGCACTTACGAATTCGAAGATTTTCTCGATGACGACGGACTCGGAACCACAAATATCAAAATCCATCTGGCCCTCACCGTGAAAGGCAACACGGCCCATTTGGATTTCACGCAGAGCGATGATCAGGTACAAGGCAGCGTCAACGCAGTGCGTGCCATCACCCTCTCCGCCGTGCTCTATGTTTTCCGCGCCCTCGCCGCACGCGACATCCCGGCCAACGCAGGTTGCATGCGCGCCGTCGAAGTCATCACCCGCAAAGGTTCCATCGTAGACGCCAACTTTCCCGCAGCCGTTGCAGGCGGTAACGTCGAGACATCACAGCGTATCGTCGATGTCATCCTCGGCGCACTCGCCCACGCCCTGCCCGACCGCATTCCAGCAGCCAGCCAGGGCACCATGAACAACGTCACCATCGGCGACGCCCACGGCCGCGAAGGCGCACCATTCGCCTACTACGAAACCCTCGCCGGAGGCATGGGCGCAAGCCCAACCAGCCCCGGCGAATCCGCCGTCCATTCGCACATGACAAACACCCTCAACACCCCCATAGAGGCATTGGAATACGCCTACCCATTCCGTGTAAAAGAATACGGCGTCCGACGCGACACAGGCGGAACAGGGGCCCACAAAGGTGGCGATGGTATGGTCAGAGAGATCGAATTACTCTCCGGCTGCGAAATAACAGTCCTCTCAGAACGACGCGCCCAAGGTGCATTCGGCCTAGCAGGCGGAAATCCCGGTCAGCCAGGACGCAATATCCTTTTTAGAGGCGGTCAAGCAGAGATACTCGCAGGCAAATTTCATCGCACCTTGATAAAAGGCGACCGCATACGCATCGAAACCCCCGGCGGCGGTGGGTTTGGT
>JAFLJT010000072.1 GCA_022712855.1 Pseudodesulfovibrio sp.
GATCCAGGTAAATGATGGCGGATATGCCAGAGCTATGCCTGACAAAACAACCGCAATGATAATGAAATGTCTTTCGATGAATCGGGGTATGGTTTCGTATGTCATGATTGGCCGAGAGTTGGCCTAAAATCAGAAGCGTGTCAACGGCACAAGAAAAAAGGTGTACCGAAGCACACCTTTTCAGTCCATTTTCCCATCCATCTATTTTTGAATAGCCCCGCCGCAACTCGACCCGGCACCGGCAGTGCAGGCAAAGCAATGCCGCCCTGTGACCACCTGTCTGTGGACCAATTGATTGAGGTCCAAATCCTCGATGCGATCAGGTGTGCCATGATTGACGGGCAGGCCGAGAGCCTGATTGAAATCGCAATCATACAAACGACCATCCCAACCGATATTCACCTGGTGGCGACACATGAGGCCATCCACCGTTGCCGGGTTGAACGACTCGGTGAGCAATTCCATGTACTGATGATCTTGGCCCTTCTCTTTCAGCTCGTCCATGTAGCGCCCGATGGGCACGTTCGTGATGGTGAGCAGACGGTTGAAGACAATGTCGTACCGTTCTTTCATCTCACGCTTATAGTCCCCTTCCAAGGCGGACTGGCTCGGTGGCAGGTTCGGACCCACTGCCGGATTGAAAACGAGGTCGATGGTCAAGCCATCTTGCGTGCCGTAGCCAAGCTCATTGAGTTTGCGCAGCACAGACACGGAACTGCTAAAGCACTTCCCGCCACGCATGGCTGACACATTCTCTTCCAGATAACACGGCATGGACGCTACGAGGCCGACCTTATTGTCAGCGAAGAATTCCGGAAAATCGGTCAATCCCGGCTCTTCCATGGCGGACAAATTCGTCCGCACCTGCATGGCGAAACCGCGCTGCTTGAGGCGAACTATAAGATCTTTGAGGTGAGCATTGAGTTCAGGCGCTCCGCCCGTAATATCCACCATACTGGGTTTAATCTGATCCGCCAGCGCAAGAACCTGCTTCATAGTTTCCCAGGACATGGATTCTTTCCGCGCCGGAGAGCAGCTCAGGTGGCAGTGTATGCATGCCTGGTTACACGTGAGTCCCACGTTGACCTGCAGGATATCGATGCCGTCGGCGATGACAGGGCCGCCTGTTTTTGTATCAAATTCATTCACGATATTTCACCTTCATTATTGTTATCCCCGCCTTGGACTATACGCTTCTCGAAAATTTTATCAATACGCAGCAAAAGGATAGTTGACGAAACGGCCTTGAACACTGTAGGAAGTCCTTTCCCAAGTGGAGGGAAGCCGGACGGCGGTTACGCTGAGAACCCCGTCAGATCCGAAAGGAAGCAGCGGTATCGGTTGTAGTCGGGTGTCTGGCTTCCACTCAAAAGCGCGTTCGAAAGAACGCGCTTTTTGTTTTGGGCTTCCACAAATAGAAAAAGGGCTTACCTGATTCAGGTAAGCCCTTTTATTGTAATCGTCAGTAACGCTGTTAAACGTAAAGCATTGTCGCGACCAGCATGGCGGCGAGGTAGAGACCACCAAAGATGGCCCCCAGCGCCCACCATCGGGCCTGACTGATGAACCCGGCACCATACCAAATGGGCGCAGGACCCGTTGCATACGGCGTGATGATACCCATAACACCGAGGCTGGCAGCGAGCATGAGCGCAATACGCGGCAGCATTTCAGCCGGGACCAACGGGGCTGCGATAGCGAGGAACAACGGCAGCAATGCAGTAGTGTGAGCCGTGGTGCTGGCAAAGAAATAATGCAGTACGAAGAACAACAACACGAGCATGATGGCAACGGTAGCCACAGGCATGCCTTGCAGATACACGGCCACCAGATCACCGATCCAGGTGAGGATACCCGTCTTGCCCAAGCCACTGGCCATGGCAACAAGCGTGGCGAACCAAATCAGTACGTTCCACGCGCTCTTATTGGTGATGACATCTTCCCAGGAGATGATATCGCTCAAGACCATCAAACAAAGTACGAGAACAGCGGAGACAGTGCCGTTAACACCAACCTGCTTGTCAAATATCCAGAGAATAAGCGCCAGAACCGCATAGCCAAGCATCATGAGTTCTTTCTTGGTAATGGAGCCCATCTTCGTCAACTCTGCAGCAGCCCAAGCAGGTGCTTCCGGGGAAGATTTCTGTGTCGGCGGATACACGACATATGCCAGCCATGGTGTCAGCAAAAACATCGGCAACATGGTGGGTATCATGACAGCAGCCCACTCGCCCCACTGGATGGTGTGACCAGTCGTTTGCTGGATAATATCTATGGCGAGCAGATTCGGGGCCAGTGCCGTCAGAAACATGGAACTGGTGACACATGTCGCGGCAAAAGCAACCCAGCAAAGATATGAACCGATTTTGCGGGGATCTTTGTCTGCATACGAATCAAACATGGGCGGGATACTACTGGCAACAGGGTAGATGGTACCAGCACTCCGCGCCGTATTGGACGGCATGAACGGGGAAAGAGCCAAATCAGAAAAGGCCACGGCGTACCCCAAGCCGAGCGTCGATTTACCAAGATATTTAATCAGAATCAGACTGATACGACTTCCAAGCCCTGTCTTCTGATACCCCTTGGCAAACATGAAGGCGGCGAAAATAAGCCATATGACGCCATTGGAGAAACCTGACAACATCCAGTTGCGGCTTCCCGCAGGACTCGGATCAACCAGCCCAAGAACGGCCACAAGAGTTACGCCAACCAGACCGACCAACGCTGCGGGAACGGGTTCCACGATAAGGCCGACCACAACGCCTACAAAAATGCTCAAGAAATACCATGCCTCAGGCGTCAATCCCTCAGGCGCAGGGATCAGAGCCATCAAAATGGCAACAATGATCGGTGAAAATTTCTTCAAGTACTCCACAACCCCTCCAAACAAATAATATTAGTTTAATATACAAAGAGAAACACTGACTTTATTCATCAAATCCAGCA
>JAFLJT010000328.1 GCA_022712855.1 Pseudodesulfovibrio sp.
CTTCAGCCAACCGTTCCTTGTAGTGTTCCGCATGCCCCTGCAGATGGGTGTAGTAGTCCTCGATCAGAAATCCCAAACTATACGAACCGTCCGGGCAGACCCATTCATTGTCGAGAACACCCTGTGGTGTGGTTTGCGCCAGATAAAGAATCAAAGCGTTGTAGTGTGTCCACAAGCCGGCCAGCATCGTAAAATCGTAATCGTCATACGCTTGGGCCTGAACCCATGATTCTGCGTCGTACGCAGGAAAGTTTTCGAGGTTTCCTTGACGCAGCCACGCAAAACGCTGGTGATTGTTACTGGCCGAATCAACAAGATGCCCGACAATTTCCGTCAGCGTCCATGCATCCGAAGAAAGCCGGACGTGGACCAATTCCTGAGGTGTCTCATCAATCAGTTTTTGAAAATCGCCAATGACCTCTTGTGCCACTTTGCTCTCAAACATATTCTTTCTCCTTACCGTTACACTCTATTGTTTACCGAACAGAACCCGTTGCAGATCGGCCAACGTGGCGCAGGTGCCGGAATGACAGATGGGATTGTGCCCCAATCGGCCCGCTTGCTTCACCCGAGTGTCGTGGGCCGCCACCGGACGAACCTGACCGTTCAAGTCAATCTCGCCCCAAAAGACAGACGATTCGGGCAACGGCTGATCATAGAATGACGACATAACCGCCGAGATGACCGCCAGATCGAGACCCGGGTCTTTGCTGGCAAGGCCGCCAGTAATTTTGGCGTAAATATCGTACCCACCGAGATTAAAGCGGAGCCGCTTTTCCAACACGGCCAGCAGTAAATTAAGCCGATTGGTATCAAATCCAAGGGCCGTGCGTCGAGGAATGGACAGGAACGATTTTGACACAAGCGCCTGCACTTCCACAGCAAAGGGCCGCTGACCGTCCACCGCCATAGCCATGGCCGTCCCCGACAGGCTAGGGTCACGGGTGCCAAGAAAAAACGTGGCGGGATCGTCCACAACTTCAAGCCCCTGCTGTTTCATGGTGAAGACCACCAGTTCATCACTGGGGCCGAACCGATTCTTGAGCACGCGCAGGATACGGGAAAAATGTTTGCGGTCGCCTTCCAGATACAGAACCGTGTCCACCATATGTTCGAGCAGTTTCGGACCAGCTATCTGCCCATCTTTGGTCACATGTCCCACCAAAATAAGCGTCGTTCCGGTCTTCTTGGTCTTCTCCACCAATTCGCTGGACACGGCACGAACCTGACTCACCGAGCCGGGGATGCCCTCGGCCAAAGGCGAAGCCAGCGTCTGCACCGAATCAACGATGAGCAATTCCGGCGGATTCGGCTGGTCCAGCACGGCCAGCGCGTCCTCTACCCTATTAGTCGATATGGCAAGCAGCCCGGGGCCGAGCAGATCGAGCCGCTCAGCACGCGTCTTGAGTTGCGGCAGAGATTCTTCGCCGGACAGATAAACGGCAGTACGCCCAAGCTTTGCCTGACTTCCCGCCAACTGCAAGAGGAGCGTGGATTTACCGATACCAGGTTCGCCACCGAGCAACAAAGCTGCGCCCGGCACCAGCCCGGAGCCGAGCAAGTCGTCCAGGGATTCCATGCCGGACGTTCGCGACGAAACATTCTCCGCCACCAATCCTTCCAGCACAACTGGCTTGGATTTGGACGCCGCCGCCCCCACTGGTGTGGCCGCCTTTTTGGTCACGGTCACCGGTTCCAGCGTGTTCCATTCCTGGCACGATTTACACTGCCCCTGCCAACGCAGGGTCTGTGCGCCGCAGGATGCGCAACGGTAGGCTTCTTTTGTTTTCATTATTCTATCATTCCCGAAAAGTTAGTTTGTACCCAAAATATTACGGATAACACGCAATCCCCGATGCAACTCCTCACAATCTCTGGGACCGCTCAAGGCAATGCGGACCGCGTGGGGTAACGGGCTGCGACCGACCACAAATATATCGTCTGTGGTGACGAGGACGTCACTTTCTTCGGCCACACGAACGAAGTCGGCGGAGGTCCATGGTTCCGGCAGTTTGAGCCACGCATGGTATCCCGTTTTTTGCAGGGAGATGTCCAGCTTCGAGAGGATATTTTTTGCCATATCCGTGCGGATTTTGGCCTCTTCACGACGGGCGGCAACCGTCCGGTCTGCCGTACCGTCATCAATCCAGCGCCTGGCAATCTCGGCCATGAGCGGCGGTGTCATCCAGACCATATCCGAGATGGCCCGTTCCACCGCTTTGATATGATATGACGGCGAGGCAAGGTACGCCACCCGCAAACCGCCAGCAACACTTTTGGACATGGACGCGATAAAAAACGTGCGCTCCGGCGCGAGACTTGCCAGCGGAACAGCATCGACGCCAGCAGCCAATCCGTATGCGTCATCTTCTATAATAAAAAGATCATTCCGCTGGGCCAGTGCCGCGACCTCTTGCCGACGATATTCCGGCATCCGCACTGTCGTCGGATTCTGGCACGACGGCATCAGATACACACCCTGCACCGATTGAGTACGACACGCCTCAGCCAAAGCATCAGGAATCATACCACCTTCGTCCATCGGGATAGGGATGAGCTTCAAGTGGAATCGTCTCGCCAGCGTCTTGATAAGTGGATAGGTCAGCGCCTCCACAGCAATGGCGTCACCGGGCCGGAACATGGCGGAAAGCACCACAGCCAGCGAATTTTGACCGCCCACAGTAACAACAACAACTTCCGGCAAAACATTCAGGTTGTGACGGCGTATCCATTCAACGCCCGCTTCCCGATCAACGGTACGTCCACAGGAAGGATAATATTCTAGCAGTCGATTCGACAATGGATCTGCCGCGACATGTGCCAGCACACCAGAAAGATCAGGATTCAGCCCCTCAAACGGCAAGGTCATGGACATGTCCACCACACCGGGGATCGCGTCCTCTCGATGACTAACAAGCGTCACCGCAGAATGGACATCCCCACCAACAAAAGTACCGCGTCCGGTTTCACCACGCACCACACCACGCCGAGCGGCCTCGGCATACCCTCGGGTGACCGTCCCCACGGTAACGCCGAGCATTTCGGCCAGATCTCGGTGTGTTGGCAGTTTGGTTCCGGGCGTCAGTCGGCCCTGCTTCACGTCGCCTTCGATGGCATCGGCCATGGCGAGATAGCGAGGGCCAGATGCCGCCTTGATATTGGGTTTCCACATTGTCATGGTGACAATTATTACATTGACCCTAAAATTGTGTCAACGTAGCCTTTTTGGACAAGGAGTTTTTAATGTCCAAGAATTGGTCCACATTTTTTTCCGGAGTGCGTATCACCAGCCCATTGATATTGGGAGTTGCGCCCTTCGGTCTCATATTCGGAGCGATCTGCGTCACCACAGGTGTGCCAGAGTGGGGAGCCATCGGGTTTTCCACCATCGTATTTGCCGGGGCAAGCCAGCTTGTGGTGAACCAGCTTATGGCTGAGCACGCGTCCATGGCCGTGATCATCCTTACCGGGTTGGTCATCAACATGCGTATGTTCATGTACTCCGCATCGCTCGCCCCGCATTGGACCGGGTTGCATCCGATCAAAAAAGGACTCCTCGCCTACATGCTCACGGATCAGGCGTATGCCATGTCCATTGCCCGGTACAACGAGCCGGATGGTGATACCATCAACAAACCCCTATTCTATTTCGGCTCGGCCATAACCATGTGGGGCTGTTTCAACATCACCACAGTACTTGGCGCATATCTCGGCGCTTTCATCCCCACGGAATGGGATCTCGGATTTGCCATTCCGCTCACATTTATCGCGGTTGTTGTGCCTGCCATCAAAGACAGGCCGGCCGCTTTGGCCGCTGCTGTTGGTGGTGCGGTGGCTCTTGTTGCCAACGATTTGCCCTATAACCTTGGGCTGATGGCGGGAGCAGTGAGTGGTATTGTCGCTGGTTACGCTGCAGAGAGGAGGCAGACCAATGGTTGATATGAATACGTATTGGCCCATCGTCCTGATTATGGGCGTTGGAACGTTTGTGATCCGGTTTTCTTTTATACTCATCATGGACAAGTTGACGTTGCCTGATGCGGTGCATCGGATGCTTCGGTTTATTCCGGCTGCTGTTTTAACGGCGTTGCTTGTGCCGTCTGTATTGTTGCATAAAAATGGGGTGACTTCGTTTGCTGGGTGGGAGCGATTGATTGCTGCTTTGGTGGCTGTTCTAGTGGCTTGGAAGACGAAGAATATTTTGGCTACTATTGGGAGTGGGATGGTGGTGATGTGGGGGTTGCAAGCTTTGTTGTAGGGGGGAATGGAGGGGATGCCGCCTTTGGCGGGATTGGAGAATTGGGTGAAAGCTCCTTCGGAGCAACGCCAGTTGAAAGGCTTGGCCTTTCAAAGCTTCCATGTCCTGCGCGGACGGCGGTCCATTTTTTGGCTGAGCCGCCACAAAAAATAGACGAAAAAATGTCGGCTTTTAAGAAGTAGCTTGGCCGCCCGGTTTTAGCAGATCAAGAATCTGATCAAAGCAGTGGAGGCTCCTTCTTCGGAGTGTAGGACGCTCTGCAAACCAATACAATTGATGGCCGTCCATATTCAAACGTATCTCGTTAGTGGAGCCGCCTCCACTGATTTGTCAGCTTCTAAGCCTTGCTAAAAAGGGCTGGGGCAGTTTTTTGATTGGTGAGTTGAATGCGGTGCTAGAGCGAATGATTGGTTTTCTTTTCTTAAAAACTACCCACGTCATAAAGCGAAAAGGTTGATGTTCTTCACATCAACCTTTTCGCTTTATGACGTACCTTCGCCGGAGGCGAGATGGGATTCCAAAGGGGCTCGCCCTTTGGCAGGTCAAGGACAGCGTCCTTGTCCCGCGGAAGGCGACCGCCGGTAGGCTCCCCGAAGGGACTCCCGGTAGGGCCGCCGGAGTCTTTTTTCTAGCCCTTAGTGATCAGACCGTAATGTTTTTTGCCTTTGCGGATGATCAGGAGTTCGCCGCCTATGAAATCGTTGTCGGTGAGGTCTTGCCCGTCGGCAACGCGGTCGCCGTTGATGTAGACGCCGCCGCCTTTGATGTCTTTGCGGGCTTGGCCTTTGGATTTGACGAGGTTGAGGTCCACGAGCATCTGGGGGAGATCCGGCAGCGTAGCCAGGGTGTAGTGCTGGTGGGGGGCGGACTCCATGGCCGAGCGCAGTGTGGCCGGGTCGACCTTCTTGAGATCGCCTTTGCCGAAGAGCGCGTCGGTGGCTGCGAGTACGCGGTCGACCTCGTGCTGACCGTGGATCATGCGGGTGACTTCCTCGGCGAGACGCTTCTGGGCGGTGCGTAAGTGCGCGGCTTCTTCCATTTCCTTTTCGAGGGCGTTGATTTCGGCCTCGTCGAGGAAGGTGAAGAGCTTGAGGAATTTGATGACATCACGGTCATCGGTGTTGATGAAGTATTGGTAAAATGCGTAAGGCGAGGTGATATCGGCGTTGAGGTAGATCGCACCTTTTTCGGACTTGCCGAACTTCTTGCCGGACGCCGTGGTGATGAGCGGGAAGGTGAGCGCGTAGGCTTCTTCCTGTTTCTCTTCTTCCTGAGCGGATTTTTTGCGAACCAGCTCGCAACCTGCGGTGATGTTGCCCCACTGGTCGCCGCCACCGATCTGCAAACGGCAGTTGCGCGTCTTGAACAGATGGTAGAAGTCGTAGCCCTGAAGAATCATGTAGCTGAATTCGGTATAGGAAATACCGACTTCATCGCGGCTGATGCGGCCTTTGACCGATTCCTTCTGGAGCATCCAGTTGATGGTGTAATACTTGCCCACGTCGCGGAGCAATTCGATGGCGGTGAGGTCTTTGGTCCAGTCGTAGTTGTTGACGATATCCGGACGCTCGCCAGTGTTGCGCTCGAAAAAGCGGCGGACCTGGCCTTTGATTTTCTCGGCGCGGGCATTGAGATCTTCAATCTGGGTAAGCTCGCGTTCTTTATCTTTACCGGAGGGATCGCCGATGAGACCTGTGGCTCCACCCATGAGGAAGATGGGGTTGTGCCCAGCACGTTTCATGCGGGCAAGGCAGAGCAGCGGCACGAGATTGCCAACGTGCAAACTTTCTGCGGTCGGATCAAATCCGCAATACATGGTCGCGCCGGGGTTGCTCAGGTATTCACGTACCTTGCCTTCGTCAGAAACTTGATTGACAAGACCACGCCAGTTCAATTCATCGTAAATATTCATTCTTTCCCCATTGTTTCCGTGCGGAGTAAATCTCTTATCCAAAATTCTTATGGTTCTTAACAACCACTATAACTACTTTTTCGCAGACTGTTAAAAAATGTTCGAGTGCTAGCCGCGAAAAAGGTTCAAGGCCGACGCGTACTTCCTGTACGTTAGGGGTTGAACATTTTGAAGCAACGACGCAATCGGACGTTTTTAGCAATCTGCTAGCTTTGTTTGTAAGGGGCGATTGAAAGCGCCCGTCCGGTGGTATCATCTATGTCAAAAATCGCGCCTTGTAAAACCCCGCGCCCTGCGGCGGCTTCCAATCGCCGGGGTAACCCGGTCAGATAGCGGTCGAGGATAATTTCCGGCTTCATGCCGAGGCAGGAATCGACCGCCCCGCACATGCCCAGATCGGTCAAGTATGCAGTGCCGCCGGGCAGCACTTTGGCGTCATTGGTCTGCACATGCGTGTGGGTGCCGAGTACGGCTGATGCTTTACCTTCAAGAAAGTATCCCATGGCGATCTTTTCGCCAGTGGCTTCGGCATGAAAGTCGACGATCTGAATGGGGATATCTGCGGAAAGTCCATCAAGAGCGGACTCGATGGCGGCAAACGGACAGTCGATGGGCTGCATGAAAGTTCGGCCCAGAATGTTGATCACGGCCACGGGCGGTAAGCCGTCCTTTTCGAAAATGCGGATACCTTCGCCGGGCAAGTGGTCGGCATAGTTCAGCGGTCTGAGCAACCGTTTGTCCGAGTCGAGCATGTTGTAGATATCCTTGAATTTCCACGTATGGTTGCCGCCGGACAAGCCGTCAACACCCGCCTTGAACATCTCCTTGGCGTGTTTGGCTTTCAGGCCATAACCGCCGCTGGCGTTCTCGCCGTTGGCAAAGACAAAGTCGAGCCCTTCTTCCTTGCGGAGACGAGCGACATTATCCGTCACAGCCTTACGGCCCGGTCGGCCTACGATGTCACCAAGAAACAATATACGCATACGATCCAGTGTCCTTATCGAAAAGTGAAAAACCCATGTCCGCCGCGTTTTTCGCGCTGGACATGGGTGAAATAACCACTCTTGTCTGAAGGGTCAACCAAGTCGCTGGAAGACCGTGGGAGCCACCTGTTTGATGGGCAGATTCATGCCGGACAAACTTTCGGAATGCCCGATAAACAGATAACCGCCCCGTTTCAGGTTGTTACAGAATTTATTGAACAGCACCACCTGCGTATCACGGTCAAAATAGATGACCACGTTACGACAGAAGATGATGTCCTGTTCTTCCGGAAGTTTGAAGTTCTCCATGAAATTCAGACGCTGAAATTTGACTTTTTTGCGCAGACTGTTGTCGATCTTGATGAGTGGATTGGTCCTGCTCTTGCTTTTGAGCAGATACTTCTTCTTCATCTCCATGGGGATTTCTTCTGCCTTATCCATGGAATACACAGCGCGCTGGGCTTTTTGCAGAATCTCGGTCGAAATATCGGTAGCAAGGATGGAAAAATCAAAGCCACTGTTTCTGGCGCCAAATTCTGACAGCACCATGGCGAGAGTATACGGTTCTTCGCCACTGGAACACCCCGCGCTCCACATCTTGAGCGCCTTGCCCTTACCAACACCGCGCCGCCACAGTTCGGGCATCACGATGTTGTTCATGATATCCCAATGTTTGGGTTCGCGGAAAAAATGGGTGGTATTGGTGGTGACCACGTCAATGAGGTTGGTCCGCTCTTTCTCTCGACCTTCCTTGGAAAAGACGTAGTCGCAGTATTCCTTGTATGAGTGCATGCCGAGGACACGCAGCCGCTTTTGGAAGCGTGACTGGAGGAGGATCCGCTTTGTGGGCGGCATCTTGATACCGAACTCTTCCTGAATCAGGGCGCTGAATCGTTTGAATTCATCATCGCCCATTTCCGCACGAAAGACCTGCATGGTTTGACCCATGGTCTTCTTCAATGCTTCTTCATCAAGAGGCGTTCTATTTGGTCTAGATTCTTTCATTATTATAGTTCTCCACAGCGATGAGGTCTGTTCACGTCCTCACTCACCATACTCCCTTGAACCAGAAAAAACATCATTGGGCTATGATAATTATTCATAATTCCATATTTTTCTGTATTTTCTCCCAATAAAGTCCAGATCGTAGAGACAAAAAGGCCCGGACTTCCTAAGAAATCCGGGCCATTCAGTGTAATGCTATTTCGCGTAGCCGACGGCCCGCTTTTCGCGAATAACCGTAACCCGAATCTGGCCGGGGTAGGTCATGTTGTTCTCGATCTTCTCTGCGATATCCTTGCAGAGGACATATGTGTGCTCATCACCGACCTTCTCGGAATCGACCATGACGCGAATCTCGCGGCCTGCCTGGATAGCGTATGCCTTGGAAACGCCTTCAAAGCCAGTTGCCAATCCTTCCAGCTCTTCAAGACGCTTGACGTAGTTCTCAAGCAGTTCTTTACGAGCACCGGGACGTGCGCCAGACAGAGAGTCGGCAGCCTGAACCAGATTGGCCAGGATGGACATGGGCGGTGTATCTTCGTGGTGAGCGGCGATGGAGTGGATGATCTCCTTGGATTCGCCGTGCTTCTTCGCCAGGTCGGCGCCGATGATGGCGTGGGGGCCTTCGATCTCGTGATCAACAGCCTTGCCAAGATCATGCAGCAGACCGGCGCGTTTGGCTTCTTTCTCATTCAGCCCCAGTTCGGCAGCCATGACACCACACAGGAAGGCGACCTCCATGGAGTGCTGAAGCACATTCTGGGAAAAACTGGTGCGGTAGTGCAGACGGCCCAGCAGGTTGACCAGTTCAGGGTGAATGCCGTGAACACCGACATCAAAGGTGGCCTGTTCGCCGATCTCTTTGAGCTTGGTGTCCATTTCGCTTTCGACCTTCTTGACGATCTCCTCGATACGAGCCGGGTGAATACGGCCATCGTGAATGAGGCGTTCCAGAGCCTGCTTGGCGATTTCGCGCTTGAGCGGGCTGAACGCGGACAGAACCACGGTCTCAGGTGTATCGTCGATGATCAAGTCAACGCCAGTGGCGGATTCGAGTGCGCGAATATTACGCCCCTCGCGGCCAATAATGCGGCCCTTCATGTCTTCGGATGGCAGAGTTACTGCGGTGACAGTCTGGTCGCTGGCGTAGTCGCCCGCGTAACGCTGCAGAGCCAGGGAAAGAACTTCCTTGGCCTTCTTGCTGGCGTTTTCCTTGGCCTCCATCTCGATGTTACGAATCATCTTGGCGGCTTCGTGACGGGTGCGGGATTCAATCTCGGTCATGAGATTTTCCTTGGCTTCTTCAACGGTCAGCCCGGAAATCTCTTGTAATTTACGTTCATGCTCATCGGCTTTGTGTTCAAGATCCAACTCAAGTTCGTCGAGCTGTTTTTCTTGTTTGATGAGCTGTTTTTCAAGTTCAACGGTCTGGGCTTCTTTATCAGCAACCTTTTCCCGTTTGGAGTCGAGGCGCTCTTCCTTGCTGTGAAGGCGTTTCTCTTCGCTTTTGAGCTGGCTTTCACGATCTTTAAAATCGGTTTCCAACTCTTTTTTCTGACTAAAGATTTCTTCCTGAGCCTGATGGCGGGCTTCTGTTTTCAGCGCCTCGCTCTCTTTTTTGGCTTCGGAGACAATGCGTTCGGCCAGGCCGCGCGAGTCTGTAATCTGTTTACCGGATATGTATCTATTGAGGACGAAACCGGCACCAAGTCCGATTGCAACCCCACCGCCGATCATGGCGATTTGAGTTAATAACATAAGGAGCTCCTTATCTTTATATGTTCACAGACTCTAGGCGGTCTGATGACGCCAATTGGGG
>JAFLJT010000360.1 GCA_022712855.1 Pseudodesulfovibrio sp.
TGTTGAGGGTAAAATCCTTTCCATTCAATATGCTCGTGAAAACAAAGTGCCATTCTTCGGTATTTGCCTCGGCATGCAGTGCGCTTGTATTGAGTTCGCCCGCAATGTCATTGGTCTGGAAGGAGCCAACTCAGAAGAGTTCGATCTGACCACCCAGCACAATATCATCTATCTGATGAAAGAATGGTATGACTTCCGCACCAAGAAAACCGAAGTGCGCGATGAGGAATCCAATAAGGGCGGCACCATGCGTCTTGGTTCCTACCCCTGCAAATTGAAGAAGAATACGAAAGCGTATGACGCTTACCAGACTGTGAACATCGATGAGCGTCACCGTCATCGTTTCGAGTTCAACAACGAATTCATTGAACAGTGCGAAACAAACGGGCTGGTCATGTCTGGAACCGCACCTGATGAATCTCTGGTTGAGATTGTGGAATTGCCCGATCATCCATGGTTCCTGGGCTGCCAGTTCCACCCGGAATTCAAGTCCACTCCCATGAAACCGCACCCATTGTTCCGAGATTTCATCAAGGCCTCCAAGGATGACAAGGAAATGAGGAATAAGTAGTTGGCAATCAGCGAACTGTATAAATCTAGCAGGTCCGGCCCGTTCATTCTGGCCGGACCGTGTGTCATTGAAAGCCGGGAGATTACTCTTCAGGCTGCCGAGACTCTTGCCGCCATCGCCGCAAAGCTTGATCTGACGCTCGTGTTCAAGAGCTCCTTTGACAAGGCTAATCGGACCTCGGTGACTAGCTATCGCGGTCCCGGAATTGACGAAGGGCTTGAGATTCTCGCCGAAGTAAAGCGCGTGACCGGGCTGCCCATTGTCACTGACATTCACCACCCAGAGCAGGCTGCTCGTGTGGCGGAAGTCGCTGATGTGTTGCAGATTCCGGCATTTCTTTGTCGTCAGACGGATTTGCTCGTGGCCGCTGCCAAGACAGGCAAAGTTGTCAATATCAAAAAAGGGCAGTTCCTTGCGCCGTGGGACATGAAAAACGCGGTGGGAAAGGTCCGAGATTCTGGCAACGAGCAGGTTTGGTTGACCGAACGCGGGTCCACCTACGGATACAATAATCTCGTAGTAGACATGCGCTCCATTGCTGAAATGGGTAAATTCGACGTGCCTGTCGTCTTTGATGCTACGCACTCTGTACAGCTTCCGGGCGGCCTTGGTGGCGCTTCGGGCGGCCAGCGCGAGTATGTGCCCATCCTTGCTTCGGCAGCCGTCGCTGCGGGCGCAAGTGGTGTGTTTATGGAATGTCATCCTGATCCGGAAAAGGCGTTGTGTGACGGTCCGAACAGCTTGTCTTTGGACAAGGTCGAAGGGCTGCTCACCCGACTCAAGAGAATCTGGGAGCTGAACAATGGCTGATCGTGCCCGTGAGCTTGCCAAAAACATCAAGCTGCTCGTTCTCGACGTGGACGGCGTCCTCACCGACGGCGGGCTGTATTATGGCGACGAAGGCATTGCCATGAAGCGCTTTAATGTCCAGGACGGCTTCGGTATCAAGATTGCCCAAGCGGTTGGCCTTGAAATCGGTGTCATCACTGGCCTTGATCAGAAACCGGTGACCAAGCGTGTTACCGAGTTAGGCATCAAGCATTATTACCCCGGAAAACATCAGAAAGTTCCGCTGTTTGAAGAGATGTGTGAGAAAGCCGGAGTCGATGCTTCGGAAGCCGCCTTCATGGGTGACGACTGGATTGACCTTGGTGTCATGAAGCGCGCAGGATTGGCCATGAGCGTACCCAACGGTATGCCCGAAGTCATTGCTGCGGCCGACTGGGTTTCTACGAAATCTGGCGGCCATGGCGCAGTGCGTGAAGCCATTGGATTTATCCTTGAAGCCAAGGGGCAGATGGATGAAGCCATGAAGCAGTGGGTAGACTAAATGAAAGGGCGTCCTGCTCTTTTCATAGCAATTTTCGTCATTGGCCTTGCCCTTGGCGTGACCATCAAAGCGTATTTTTTCTCAGACCCACTGATTGAAGAAACGGCCTCTGATACGGGCGTAGAGAAGTCTCGAAAGCAACTCATTGACGAATCCGCTATCGTTGCTGAAGACATCGAACTCGTTCAGGGCAAGCAGGGGGCCATGACCTGGAAACTCCTTGCAAAAACAGCTAAATATAATCAAGAAAAGAAATTAATCGGTGTTGAACGCCCGCAATTGACGGCCTATTATGGCGAAGATCGCCAAGAGGTGTACGTCAAGGCTGATCGTGGTGAAATCGACCAAAACGATGACAATTTGACCTTGTATGACAATGTCACTGGTCGATTTGGCGATATGTCATTGAATGCACAGCACCTTGATTATATCGGTGCTATCAATAAGGTGTATCTCAAGGGTGGTGTCACTGTCAGGCGACCAGAGATGACATTCAAGGCTGCTGCCGTGGAGATTGATCTGGTCGAGCGCCAATTGGTGGCTGCTGGTGGTGTCGAAGCATTGTTGGCACCAAGAGGGTTTGAAGAAATCCCGTTTAATGAGTAGTAATAGGGGTATGACTCCGATGAAAACTATATATTCCACACTATTTTCCTTGATGTTCGTGTTGCTTGTTTCTGGCCTGGCTCATGCCGAGTGGGGCGAGGTTCGCGAAGCTACACTGAACTTGAATGTGCGTTCTCAACGTACGCCCAAGAGCAAACATGTTGTGACCCTTGCCAAGGGGCAGCGTGTGAAGGTCGATTTCGAGAAGGACAGTTGGGTTGCCATATTCAACCTCAATGAATCCAAGCGGGACGAGAAACGGGCCATTGGTTATGCCAATATTAAGTATCTTGTTGTCGTGAAACCGGAAGCAATGAGTCAAGCTCCTGAGACGAAACCAAGCGCGGTTGCTTCAACTCCTGCGGGAGATGGGGCCGTCAAAGCGCAGGTTGCTTCAAGCCCGCCGCCGGATCCCCTCATAGTTGGTATTGATCCAAGCCGAAGTCCTGTCAAAATAACCTCTGACCGCATGGTCTATGATGAAAAGGGCAAGGTTGTTTCCTTCGTTGGTAATGTGGTTGCCGAACACGGTGACCTGACCTTGTGGGCAAACAAATTATCGGCTTTCCTCGCATCTAAAGATGGAAAGAAATTTTCTGCTGACTCCATTGATCGTATCGTTGCCGAGGGCAATGTCAGGGCCAAAAAGGGCAAGACCGAAGGCACATGCGGACGGCTGACCTATTATGTTGAAAAGCAGTTGCTCAAGATGGAACAAAATCCCAAGTTACAGGATGGCCCCAACAGCCTGGCCGGAGAAGTCATCAACTTCCATGTTCGTGAGAATCGCAGTGAAGTTATTGGCGGCAAAGGCAAACGTGTTAAGGCCATTTTTATGACGCCTGACAAAATAAAGGGACAATAGATGGCCGAAGGACTTATAGCCACCAATCTATCCAAGCGATACGGTCAGAAAGAGGTTGTTCACGGTATCAATATTGAGCTGAACCCCAATGAAGTCGTCGGATTGCTTGGTCCTAATGGAGCGGGTAAAACCACGACATTCTATATGCTCGTTGGCATCGTCAAGCCCAATACAGGGCAAGTTTCTCTGATGGGGCAGCCTCTGACTGGCAAGCCGCTTCACGAGCGTGCTCGGATGGGTGTGAGCTATCTGCCGCAGGAAAGTTCCATCTTCAAAAAACTTTCTGTTCGACAAAATCTTGAAATCATTCTTGAGCAAACATCACTCAACTCGGCAGCCCAGAAAAAGCGGGCAGAAGAGCTGATGGAAATGTTCACCATTACCAAGCTGGCCGATCAGGCTGCCATGTTCCTGTCTGGTGGTGAACGACGCCGGCTTGAGATCGCACGCGCCTTGATTATGGATCCGAAGTTCATCCTTCTTGATGAGCCGTTCGCAGGCATTGACCCCATCGCGGTGATTGATATTCAGGAGATCATTTCCGTGCTCAAAAGCATGGGGATCGGCATTCTGATTTCTGACCACAACGTTAGAGAAACATTGAATATTTGCGATAGGGCATACCTTGTTTATGAGGGGGCGGTTATCCTTGAAGGGTCGCCTGATGATATCGTGCAGAGCAGTCGTGCCCGCCAGATTTATCTGGGCGAAGACTTCAGCTTGTAATTTCTCTTTTCCCACTCTTTTCCGCATTGGCGATTTACAGTGTACTGATTCATTGGTACACTTTTTTCATGCGAACTTTTCTTATTCATAAATTCAACAGTCACAGCATGTTATAAGTATTGTCTTGCGCCCCTGTTTTTGGTGTGGCATACTCGTAAGTAAGAAAAGAATAAAAGTGGCGGAAAAAGAAATTGCAATCAAATTTTGATACATATCAGGCTTTAGCCCTCGAGGCTTAATATTATGGGATTGGAACTCAGACAACAACTCAAGCTCTCCCAGCAACTGGTCATGACACCGCAGTTGCAGCAGGCTATCAAGCTGTTGCAACTCTCTCGCCTTGAGCTTCTTGAGACGGTTCAACAGGAACTCCTGGAGAATCCGCTTCTCGATGAACCTGAATATGAACCAGAGGCCCGTGAGCCTGATGAGTTGACCGATGCTCAGAAGGAGAAGGAAGCTCTTCGTACGGCTGACTGGGAAAACTATCTTGGCGAATTCTCAAGCACCTCCAAGCAAGCGACTGGTCGCGAGACCGAGGTTCCCGAAGAAGGCCTTTCTTTTGAGGCGCGATTAGCATCCAAGCCTTCTCTGGAAGGGCATCTCAATTGGCAGATGCGACTTTCCAATTTTTCTGACCGTGAACTGGCCATTGGCGAGATTGTTATCGGCAATGTTGACCACAATGGTTATCTCCAGGCGTCCAACGAAGAAATCATGAGTATGGTCCAGGCTACCGACGAGGAAGTCGAATCGACCATTCAGCGTATCATGCTCCTTGATCCGATAGGTGTTGGTGCGCGCACGCCTCAAGAATGTCTTCTCACCCAGATGGATGTTCTTGGGTATGACGATCCGATTCTCGTTTCTCTGGTTAAGGATCATCTGGAAGACCTAGAGAAGAATCGCTACAAGCCCCTTGCTCGTAAGTTCAAGATATCCATGGAAGAACTCAAGGAATATCTGGACATGATGCAGACGCTTGACCCCATGCCGGGGACAAACTTTTCCAGCACTGATCCGCATTATGTCAGCCCGGATGTCTTCGTTTACAAGTACGGCGAAGAATTTGTCATCATTCTCAACGAGGATGGCCTGCCTCGTTTGCAGATGAACACCTTCTATATGGATACCATGAAGGACGCGAAGGGCAAGGAAAAGGAATATTTCCAGGAAAAGATGCGATCTGCCGCTTGGTTGATGAAAAGTCTGTACCAGAGGCAGAGAACGCTGTATAAAGTAGTAGAGAGTATTGTCCGCTTTCAGCGGGATTTCTTTGAAGATGGTGTTACAAAGCTCAAACCATTGATTCTCAAGGAGGTTGCTGAGGATATCGAGATGCACGAATCCACGGTGAGCCGGATCACAACGAGCAAGTACGTGTCCACACCACACGGTGTGTATGAGTTGAAGTTCTTCTTCAACAGCGCATTAGAACTCGATGATGGTTCTCAGGTGGGATCGGAAAGCGTCAAGGCACTCATCAAAGCGATGATAGCCGAGGAAGATACGAAGAAACCACTGAGCGATGAAAAAATTGGAGAGATACTCAAGGAGAAACTCGAGGTTAACATCGCCCGGCGTACCGTCGCCAAGTATCGTTCTGCCATGGGCATAGCGTCTTCTTCAAAGCGTAAACAGTACTTTTAGCCTGAGACATTTTTTGTAATACTAACCAGGAGGCAGCATATGAACATAAGCTTTACTTTCAAGAACTTTGAGCCGTCCGATCATCTCAAGGGTTACGCACAAAAGCGTTTTGAAAAGGTAGGCAAGTTTATAGCAGACTCAGAAGCCGACCTTCAAGTCAACCTGCTCGTTGATAAGTTTAGGCACAAGGCTGACGTCATCCTGAACGCGGACAGTATTCATATATCAGCTTACGAAGAATCCGAAGACATGTATTCCACCATCGATTTGGTGCTAGATAAGTTGGAAGCGCAGCTTCGCAGGATGCGCGAAAAGATTAAGAGTCGTAGCAAGCAGGGCCGTGGTAGCAAGGTCCAGATGAACTTCCTCTCTTATGAAGATATTGCAGCCGAAGAAGGGCCGACCATCGTAGGTACCGAAACCTATGAAGCAAAGCCCATGTCGGTCGATGAAGCTGCTGAACAGCTCAACACCCTGGATAATGAGTTTCTTGTGTTCCTCAACGCGGACACCGAAGACGTGAACGTAATATATAAGCGGAAGAATGGCGATTACGGCCTTATCGACCCTGGAAATTAAATATGAATCTTGGTGATTATCTGGTGAAGGATCTTGTACTTCCCGAACTCACCTCCGACACCAAGTCGGAGGTCCTGACTGAACTCGTAGCTCCCTTGGGCGCAACAAATCCTGAAATGGACACGGACCTTGCGGTCCGTGTCCTTCTTGATCGTGAAAAACTCGGCACAACGGGTATTGGTGACGGTATAGCCATTCCTCATGGGAAGCTTGAGGGGCTGGAAAAAATCATAGTTGTCGTTGGGCGGAGTAAATCGGGTCTCGACTTTGATGCTCTTGACCACAAGCCGTGTTCAATTTTCTTTGTTGTTCTGGCCCCAGAACACATAGCTGGCATGCATTTACGCATTCTGGCCCAAATCTCCAGAGTCCTTAAAGACCCTATGTTTCGGCAGGAATTTATGGCAGCTGAAGACCGTGATGCCATGTGGAAACTTCTCCAAGACGTCTAAGCAATCGTAGGTAACTTCCTTTGACGCCAAGCAATCCATTCCCCGTCGTTGTTGTGACCGGCATATCCGGCTCAGGGAAAAGTACGGCGCTCAAAGTCTTCGAAGACCTCGGTTTCTTCTGCATTGATGGCCTGCCGTCCGGCATGTCGGCTAAAATCGCCGAACTCATTTTACAGCAAGATTCAAAATACCGCGGCCTGGCGCTCGGTATGGATATGCGTGAGCCTGAGTTCCTCGATGGATGGGAGCTGGCTTTAACGGAGCTTGCGGAAATGGGGATCACTCCTCAGGTGTTGTTCCTCGAAGCAAAACAGAGCGAACTCGTTCGGCGGTACGCCACGACACGTCGCCTACACCCCCTCGAAAGTCAGTCACTCGGTCTCGATAAAGCTTTGGCTCGTGAACGGGGTATGCTCAATCCGATCCGCAAAATTGCGGAACTTGTTCTTGATACGACCGATTATTCCATCCATGACCTCAGGCGAGTCATTCAGACCAAATGGACGGCCATTGAAGAGCTGGGACGTGGTATGCGCGTGCATGTCATCTCCTTTGGCTTCAAATATGGCGTACCGACAGAAGCCGATTTCGTTTTTGATCTGCGCTTCCTCCCAAATCCATATTTTGATAAAGAACTACGAGAACAAACGGGCGTGAGTAAAGCCATTTCCGACTATGTTCTGGGCAGCGATGTTGGGGCGGAGTTCAATAAAAAATTTCTGGAATTCATGACATATATGCTGCCCCTTTACGCTGATGAAGGCCGTTACAGGATTACACTGGCGCTAGGATGTACTGGCGGTCGGCATCGGTCCGTGGCCGTTGCTGAGTCCGTGCTGGCGACCCTGAAGAAAAAAGGGTATGCAGTGACCATAGAACATAGACATATGGAACTAGGATAATCATGGCTGAAAAGTCTAAAGATACTAAAAAATCAATGGTTGGTGTGGTGCTTGTCACTCACGGAACCTTCGGCGAAACACTGCTTGATGCAGCAAAGACTGTTCTTGGCCCTCAGGAAAATTGTCTGGCTATCGGCGTGGATGTCAACAGGGGCGTGGATGAGACCATGGAGTCTATTCGTGAGGCTATCCGCTCTGTTGAGACAGGGAAGGGTGTTGTCGCACTGACTGACCTTTTCGGCGGCTCCCCTACGACAATGAGTCTCTCATTGATGAAATCGGAGAACCTTGAGGTCATTACCGGCGTCAATCTTCCGATGCTTGTTGCCTCCTTGCAATCGCGGGCCATGCACCTTGATGCTCTCGCAGACAAAGTCAAAACGGCAGGGCAGCAGGGAATTAAAGTTGCTGGCGCCATGCTTCGCAAAAAAACAAAAGCCAAGAAATAGGTTTGAGCCGTGACACTCGTACGAATAGATAACAGATTGATTCACGGCCAGATCATTGAAACGTGGATTCCGTACACGGGTGCGAAGATTGTCATTGTCGCAGATGATGCCTTGGCTGCAGATGATTTGCAGCAGGAGATCATGTCTTTGGCCATTCCGCAGACCGTGGAAAGCATTTTTGTTAGTATTGAAGGACTTGCGGCGGAAGTTGAAAAAATTGGTTCCGCCAATTCTTCATCAATACTTGTGCTCTTTTCCAATTGTCCTGATGCAAAAAGAGCATTCGAATGCGGATTTGGATTTGAGGTTCTTAATATAGGTAATGTTCACTACAGCCCCGGGAAAAAGCAAATTTCACCCAGTGTGGCCTTATCTGACGATGACGAATCCTGCCTCAAGCTTTTGTCCAAGAAGGGTGTGGAACTCGATTTTCGATGCGTGCCCAATGATCCGGTTCAAGTGAGGTTCTAGCTGTGTTCACATCCAATCCCTATCTTTGGTTCGCTCTGATCGCTTTTTTTTTGCTCTCTTTTCCCTGTTCCGTTTCTCGCTCAGTGTTGGACTTCTTGAACGCCCATTAGTCGTTGGCCTGTTCTGGGGCATATTCACTGGTGACTATACCACCAGCCTCTATATTGCTATTTTCTTTGAACTCTTCTGGCTTGACCTGATTCCGGTCGGCACATTTATTCCTCCTCATCTGACGGCTGCGACCTTCTCAGCGTTGGCGCTAACGACCTATTTTGGCCTGGAGCATCCAGCACAAATAATGGGTATTATTTTCGCGAGCATGCCGTTGGCGTGGCTTGGTACCAGGGTGGAAGGTCTGTTGCGAGAGCAAGAGCGGGGGAGCTACAACAAGTTGCTCAACTGGGCCAGAAATCCGGAAACATCCGATGGGCCATCCGTTTTGGTACGACGGTCACTGATACGGACATTCGTTGCATCCGGTGTGACTTTTTACATTGCCATCCTCATTCTGAAATTTTGTTTTCAAGGACTATTTTCCCTCTATCCCGGCTTGTTGTCGGCTATAGACATTACATGGGCGCATTTGTGGATAGCTGCGACTCTTGGCGGTCTCATGGCGCTGAGGGTGAAGCGAGCCTACGCTGTATTGGGAGTGGGTATAGCTCTCTACGCGTTTTTCCTCCTTTTAGGACCGCTTTTAGCTTGGCAGTTGTAAAAGATTGTGATATTCGGCACATTCTATTTCAACGGCGAATTTTCCTGAATACAGGATTCATTTAATTAGGAGGACTTTAATATGGCTATTTTGGTTGTTGGACACAAAAACCCCGATACTGATACCATCGCTTCCGCGATTGCTGCTGCTGACCTGTACACCAAGCGTGGCATGGCTGCCGAGGCTATTTCTCAGGGCGAACTCGCCCCCGAGACCGTTTTCGTTCTGGAGAAGTTCGGTTGTGCTGCTCCGAAGATCGTGACCGACGCTACAGATCAGCAGATCATCCTCGTCGACCACACTGACATTTCTCAGACCATCGACAACCTGGACAAGGGCGAGCTCGTTGCTGTTGTCGATCACCACAAGCTGGGCGACGTCACCACTTCCGGTCCTCTGGAAATGTGGGTATGGCCCGTAGGTTGTACCGGTACCGTTCTGCAGAACATGTACAACTTCTACAACGTCGAGATGCCCGCCAACATCGCAGGTATCCTGCTGTGCGCCATCCTGAGCGACACCGTTATGTTCAAGTCCGTCACCACCACCGACGCTGACAAAGCTGCTGTTGAAGCACTTGCCAAGATCGCTGGTGTTGCTGACGTTATGGCTCTGGGCATGGAAATGTTCAAGGTCAAGTCCGCTGTTGATGGCGCGACTCCCAACGAACTGGTTTTCCGTGACTACAAAGACTTCGACATGAATGGCAACAAAGTTGGCATTGGCCAGCTCGAAGTTGTTGACCTGTCCATGCTGGATGCTCACAAAGAAGCTCTGCAGGCTGAGATCGAGAAAGTTAAGGCTGATGGCCGTCACTCCGTCTTCCTGCTCCTCACCGACATCATGAAAGAAGGCTCCGAGATGCTCATCGCATCCGACGACGCCTCTGTCGTTGAAAAGGCTTTCGGTATCGCACCCGAAGGCAATTCCGTTTACCTTGAAGGCGTCATGAGCCGCAAGAAACAGGTTGCCCCGAACTTCATCAAAGCTTTCGAAGCATAGTTCGCGACCCTGATTGTTACGCGCAAAGTATTGGCCCGTCAGCATTGTGCTGACGGGCCTTTTTTTGTGGGCAATAGCGTGAGTGGTAATAAAGAGCCCTAGCTCCGCTTGAACTTGTCTATTTATTTGCTCAAGATTCGTTGTATTTCCGTACTCTCTATCCAGTTCATGAGCCTTATTTTCTGGAAGGCGGGCTATCAATGACAGCCATGGTATAAATGCTGGCTCAAAACCATCTTCTATGATGAAATGGCTAAATGTATTTTCCCATTCCGGCAGCGTTGAAAGATAATCCGTATATTTTCATTCTCTTTATCTAAACGCTCTGGTGTGCAGATCGTGTGATGGTGGATGACACTGTCCGGAATGACCAAAAAAGAGCCTCCTTGGCCTGGTATGCGGCTGCACAGGTCCATATCCTTCCCTCCCATTAATATATCCTTCGTAAAAGCCTTCATGCGCTTTGAACAGAGTTGTGGTGATGAGCAAGGTTGCGGCAGTGATCGCACTGAGTCTCCATTGCCGTTGTGGAGCAGGATGATCTGTATAAGGGGTCGCCACGATTGGTATTCAGTATATGACAAAAAAAAAGGACGGCATAAGCCGTCCCTTTCGGAGATGACGAAAAAGCCCCAGCCAAATGGCAGGGGCTTTTATTATTTACAATACACCAGCGTCCTTGAGGACCTTTTCCAATTTCGGTTTGTTCTCTTCCTGCAAAGGTACGATGGGGAGCCTGAACTCTGCACCGGAGAAGATGCCCATCATGCTCAAAGCCGTTTTGACCGGAATCGGATTGGTTTCCATGAACATAGCGCGGTTGACCGGGGCCATTTTCAGGCTCAGGTCCAGTGCTTTATCCATGTCTTTGTCAAAGAATGCTTTGCACATGCCGCTCATTGCAGCAGGCATGATGTTGGAGATCACAGAGATGACACCATTTCCGCCTACGGAGAGCAGGGGGAGAACGGTGAAGTCATCACCGGACAACAACTGAAAATCTTTGCCACAGTATTCGATGACCTGAGCAACCTGGTTCAGGTTGCCTGAGGCCTCTTTCACGGCGATGGCTTCGGGGACTTCGTCTGCAATCCATTTCAAATCCTGAGGGAGCAGATTCAAACCAGTGCGGCTCGGAACGTTGTAAATAACGAACGGCATAGATGCTTCGGCTGCGATGGCTTTGAAATGCTGAACCAGTCCGCCTGGGGTGGGTTTGTTGTAATATGGGGTGATGAGCAGTGCAGCATCCGCACCAGCAGCTTTGGCCATCTTGGTCAGCTCAATGGCTTCCTGTGTGCTGTTGGAGCCGGAACCCGCGATAACTGGTACGCGTCCATTGGCCTGCTCGACACAAATTTTGATGACACGACCTTGTTCTTCGTGCGTCATAGTGGCTGCTTCACCAGTGGTGCCGCACGGGACAAGTCCGTTAATTCCCTGCTCGATTTGCCATTCGATGAGACCGCGATAGCTGTCTTCATCAATCTGGCCGTCCTTGAACGGCGTCGAGAGGGCGGTAAATGCTCCTCTAAATTCCATAGTCATCTCCTCCTGAGCTTGTTGAAAAATGCACGATTGCAGCGTTGCTGCAAAAAGATCAAACCCTTACGTATTTCAATACGTGGCGGTCTTGCTCTTTTCTTGCGCCTTGCACTCGTACCTTTTTGAACAACCTTTAATTATTGTACTTATACAACATATGGGCGAGGGCGCCCTTACTGGAGGATGTCGCCCACGTCCGAGTTGTCGTGGTATTGGTCACCAAGTCCGACTGAAAGGGACTTGATATTATCAGGCTCCTTCCAGGCAAAGGATTTGGAACGGTCAGGCCAGGCGTAAACCTGAACCTCACTCACCGTCCTTCCTTTGTCATATGGTCGAACCCATACACATCGAGCATTAGCCTCAATGCGTCCATTCACTCCAGAGCCAGTGCCGCTTCCGAAAAGAAGATCTGGCACTGCTTCTGGATTCTGAGCAAGATATTCGCGTTCGCCGATCCAGCCCCAATCAGATAAAGCGACAAGAAGTTTAACCTTCTTACGTTCTTTCTTGATAGTGGCTGATAACTTTTTGATCAGATCTTCGGATGGAATATCCTCACCCCTTCGAAGAGAAGGGAAGCGAAGGAATCCGATCTGGTCGCCGTTTTGCGTTGTAATAATAGTGAAAGGTGCTTCTTTGGCCGTTTTTCTGACCTCTTCAACACCCACCCCAATCTTGCCCAAAGCATCAGCTTCGCCCTGCGCTAACAAGGCTATATCATATTTCATGAAATCAAACGCTTTGGCAAGATCGTTTAACACCTGCAGAGCAGGTTTTTCGCCGTTGGGACGTATATATTCCCAACCACCAGAAACCAACAGCCGAGGTGAATCCGTTTTGTGCACGTCTAAAAAATACGTGGCCCGACGGGCCACACCCCCGAGGGTTTTACCGCCTCAAGAAGGGCATGGCCGCACCGTGCCATACGTATTCGATGTGTACAAAATGCTTAAGACTGGTTGTTCTGCACTTGCAATACCACATGTAAACATGGCGACTGCAAAGAGCAGGCACAAAGAAAGTCGACGCATTTTAATCGTTGATAAATTCTTTCAGCTCTTTACCAGGGCGGAAGAAAGGAAGTTTTTTGGGTCTTACCTGAACGACACTACCTGTCTTCGGGTTACGCCCAGTGTAGCCTTCATAATCTTTGATTTTGAAGCTACCAAAGCCTCTGATTTCGACACGGTCGCCACGAAGTAGGGCTTCCTTGACGGAATCGACGAAGGCTCCGACCACTTTGGTGGCTTCGTCTACATGCATTTTCTTCTGTTCGGACAGAGCCTTGATCAATTCGCTCTTGTTCATGGTTTTCCCCTTAAACAATTGAGTTAACCACAGGCAGACAATTCGTACCTGTCAGGAAAAAAATTAGAATCACTTGTAAAATTCTCACTAACTATGCCGAAAAATAACTCTTTTCGTCAACCCCTTATTTAATTTTGTCATAAAGAAGGGAAATCTTTCAAAATGGGACGGCCTGCAATGCGGTCACGATTGTCTTCCCGATACCGCATTAGCTTTTTGGCAAGTGCCTTAATATCCAAGCTGGCCGGGGCTTGCGGAGCGAATTTCATGAGCGGTGTCTGACGACGAACCGATTCGACAAGTGTTCTATCTTGATGAATAAAACCAAGATTTCTCAAGTCGATATTCAAGAAGTTTTTGCACGCGGCAGCCAATCTTTCATACGTTTGTTTGGCTTCATCGGCAGATGTGGCCTGATTGACGATGACCAGGAAGTCTTTCACGTCATGCTGAGTCGTCAAGACTTTGATCATTGCATAACTGTCAGTCAGGGACGTCGGTTCCGGCGTAACGACCACAATGCGAAGCTGCGTCAAGGAAGCAAACGAGAGGACCGTGTGGCTGATTCCTGCGCCAAGGTCGAGCATGAGATAATCATACTCACCAGCGAGATTCACCAGCTTTTTGAAGAGAATATCCTGCATATCCTCATCCATCTCGACCAGCTCCGGCACGCCGCTGGTGGCGGGAAGCATGTCGAAACCATCTTCTATTTCACACACAACATCTTCTGCATTAACGCCGGTCTGCAACAAGTCGTGCAGGTTCTTTTCCGGCGAAATACCGAGCAGAACATCGAGATTGGCCAGGCCGAGGTCACAGTCCATGAGCAGGGCAGTCATTTCAGCTTGCTGAAGAGCATACCCGAGGTTGAGGACGATATTCGTTTTACCGACTCCACCTTTACCACTCATTACGGCAAGACTTAATGTATTGTTATGATTCATATTCTGTCTCCACTATTTCCCGCCGAAGAGGAATTTCTTTTCATTTGCATGGACCAGTGTGTCATTGGGGACGTTGTCAACAAACGGTAGCTTGGACACCTTGACTTGGTCCTTGCCACTGTTTTTGGCCTCGTAGAGGGCCCCATCCGCAAGTTCCAGAACTTCTGCGGGGGTCATTTCGATTGATCCCTTATAACAGGTCAGGCCAACCGAACAGGTGACATTAAATGTCTCACTGTTGTCGGGGGCCATAAATTCAACCTCTTTAAATTCTCTCAGCAACCGTTTCAACAACCGCTGCGCCTTAACCACGCCTGAGCCAGCCATGATCAACGCAAATTCCTCGCCACCATATCGTGCGGCAAGGTCATATCGTCTGGTTGTTGCCTGGAGCATCTGGGCAAAGGTCGCCAACACCTCGTCACCTTTGGGGTGCCCATAGGTATCGTTGATGGATTTAAAATTATCCAGATCAAAAATTGCCAGCGACAACGGAGTGTGCGCCCGCTTTGATCGTTCCATCTCGATATCCAGTGTCCGGTCGAAAGCACGCCTGTTGGCAAGGCCGGTGAGGGCGTCGTGATCGGTCTGGTAAGCAAGTCGTTCCAGAGTGTCCTGAAACTGCTTGAGATGGGGGAAGGCGTCGCCATTGATGGGCAGGCTCAGCCATTGGGTGAAGTCGTGCTTGGTGGACAGGGCTTCCCATTCCTCTGGTGAAACTCCCTGGAGCATCCTGAAGACCCAAACGTCTTTGGATGGATCGCCAGATTCGGTGAAATATGCGCCCAGTTCTTTTTGTAGCGCAAACAACTCCGTGGCGAGTTCGTTCTCGGGGAATTTAAGTGTTTTTTCCTTGGGCATGGATATATAATAGGTGGTTTCTGATCATTTCGTCGAGGTCACCGTCCAGGAAAGAATCCACATTACCGTTTTCACAGTTGGACCGATGGTCTTTGACTAATCGGTACGGCTGCAAAGTGTAGGTGCGGATCTGACTTCCCCAAGCGATGGATTCCTTTGCCTGATAATCCTGCCTGCGACTTTCCTCGATTTTTTGCAACTCTACTTCGTAAAGTCGCGCCTTGAGGAGACGCATGGCTGTTGCCTTGTTTCTATGCTGAGATTTTTCGTTCTGACATTGTGCAACAATTCCAGTCGGTTTATGGGTGATACGTATTGCGGAACTGGTTTTGTTCACGCTCTGTCCACCGGGGCCGCTGGCACGGAATGTGTCGATGCGCAGGTCTTCATCTCTGACATCAATTTCAATATCGTCATCCATATCAGGATAGACATCCACTGATGCAAACGACGTGTGCCGCCTGCCGGAAGAGTCAAAGGGAGAAATTCTGATAAGTCGATGAACACCCGCTTCGCCCTTGAGTAAGCCGTAAGCGTACAAACCTTCGATCTGCAAGGTGACGGACTTGATGCCCGCTTCATCGCC
>JAFLJT010000281.1 GCA_022712855.1 Pseudodesulfovibrio sp.
CATTCCCAAGCATGATCTCAATTTTTCCTTTGCCGACGTGCGAGAATACTTGGACGCACATCAGGATATTCTCAGCCTCAACAGTACAATCGTCCGCAACGAGGGACTGATCAAGTCGCTCAAAGACGAGGACGGCCAATAATGGGCATTGGCGTGCTGACCATCCGAGCTGACAGCTCATCCACCATGGGCACAGGCCATGTCATGCGTATGATCGCCCTTGGGCAAGCGTGGCAGGACCGTGGTGGCAGCGTGCACTTCATTGGCGACGTTGGCCTGCTCATGGACAGGTTGCTGCATGAAGATTTTACGCACACACCAATTTTATTTGCCCATCCAAATCCTGAGGATGCCCAGACGACTCTCGCTCATATTGAGAAAGGTGGCTGGCTCGTCCTCGACGGATACCATTTCGGCACAGCCTACCAGCAGACCATGCGCGACAACAGCATCCGCACACTGGTCCTTGATGACGTGTGCGACCGAGGACAATACGCAGCGGATGCGCTCCTGAACCAAAATAGCGACGCCACAGCATACCAGTACGACATCAACGATGACACGCAGCTCCTCCTTGGCACTCGCTACACACTTTTGCGCCGTGAATTTCGTTCCACACCCGCTCCCGAAAAGGAACAGCCCGCACAAGCCAACAACATCCTCATCACCATGGGCGGGGCTGATCCCGACAATGTGACTGGCACCATTGTAGACGCGCTTTCGCAACTCGACGATACGTCCTTGCACATCAAGATTATCTGTGGCGCGGCTAATCCCCATTTGCCGAAACTTGAAGCCGCACTCGACCAACTTTCATGCACAACCGAATTGCTGATCAACGTCACAGACATGCCCGAAGTCATGGCATGGGCAGACCTCGCCATCAGTGCGGCTGGTTCTACCTGTTGGGAGCTTTGCTATTTCGGTGTGCCACTTATCGCAGTCCAGATCGCTGACAACCAGAAAGGCATCTGTTCTGAACTGGAACGGATCGGGGCCGCCGTTTGCCTTAATTCTGAAGCACCCCTTGAGAACATTTCGACAATCCTGACGTCCATTCGTGAAGATGTAGAGAAACGTACAACCATGGCTGCCGCTGGCAAGCAATGCATAGATGGTCGAGGAGCACTTCGTGTCACTGATCACCTGTACTGTTCAGACCTAAAATTGCGCCCTGCCACCATGGATGACTGTTCGTTATTACTGAACTGGCGAAACCACCCAAAGGTGCGCGAACAATCTTTTACAACTGCTGCCCTTGATTCCTCTGACCACAATAAATGGTATCAGACGAAGATGGCTGACGCGGCATGCCATATTTTCATTGCCGAAGACGCTTCCGGCAAGCCTGTGGGCCAATTCCGCTTCGACATTGAGGGCAATGCAGCGTATATCAGCCTCAGCACTGACCCGGATATGACAGGGCGCGGAATAGGTACCGCCATGACGCGGCGTGCATGCGCATGGTTGCGCGAGACGCATATCGGTATTATCTCCGTTGCATTGGTCAAAATGGACAATCCCGGCTCGGCCATTATGTTCGAGAAAGCGGGCTTCACCTTGATCGAAACGACACACGATGAAGACAACGAATTTCATCGCTACGAATTCTGAAAAGTGGAATAATCGATATGCCCATGTTCACACCGGATAAACCGGTTTTTATCATTGCCGAAATGAGCGCCAACCACGGACAGGACTATGATCAGGCCGTCAAGATCATAGAAGCTGCCCATGCAACTGGCGCCGATGCGGTCAAAATCCAGACATACACGCCTGACACCATCACCATAGATTGTGACAACGAGTATTTCCAGATTAAGGGCACGCTCTGGGATGGCCGCACCCTCCATGATCTGTATGGCGAGGCCTACACACCGTGGGAATGGCAGCCCAAATTGAAAAAGGTTGCCGACGACCTCGGCATTATGTTCTTTTCAACACCTTTCGATTTCACCGCAGTAGATTTTCTGGAAGAAATGGACGTCCCCTGTCACAAGATCGCGTCCTTTGAAATGGTTGACCTGCCACTCATTCGCAAAGTAGCCAGCACAGGGAAACCCGTCATCATGTCCACAGGCATGGCAACAGAAGCGGAAATCGAAGAAGCTGTTGCCGCATTCCATGAGGGGGGCGGCACGGAATTGGTCCTGCTCAAATGCACCTCGGCCTATCCGGCACCACCGGAAGAGATGAATCTTCGGACCATCCCCTATCTTGCTGAAAGATTTGACGTCGTGTCCGGGTTGTCCGACCATACCCTCGGCATTGATATGCCTATCGCCGCCGTGGCTCTCGGAGCCAAGGTTATTGAAAAGCATTTTTGCTTATCACGAGCTCAAGGCGGACCGGACACAGCGTTCTCCCTTGAACCTCACGAATTCACCAACATGGTGGAGAGCATCCGCAACGTGGAAAAGGGGCTTGGAAGCGTCAGCTTCGAGATTACTGACAAACAGAAATCGAGCCTTACATTCAGGCGCTCGCTGTTTGTCGTTAAAGATGTAAAAAGCGGCGAAGAATTTACCGATGAGAATGTCCGGTCAATCCGACCGGGACACGGACTGCATACTAGGGAACTTGGAAATGTCCTTGGTCAAAAAGCTGGACAGGATATCGCAAAGGGAACACCCCTTTCGAAAGATTTTATCCGTTAAGCACGATATATTGGAGTTACCATTATGAGTGACAATAAAAAATTCCCCGAGGTCGAACGCTGCTGTAGATGCGTTCTGCCCATCACATGGGAAACCGTCCATTACGACGAAGAAGGCGTCTGCAACATCTGCCGCAACTGGGAAGAAAAGTACCATGACGTGGATTGGGTACAGCGTCGCAAAGACCTCGATGTCATCTGCAAAGATGCCAAAGCAGACGCCAAGGCGCGCGGCAATAAATATGACTGCATCCTGCCCTTTTCCGGCGGCAAGGATTCAACCTATACACTGTACTACGTTATCAAAGAACTGGGACTGCGCCCGCTGGTCGTTTCCTTTGACCATGGATTCTATCGTCCCCGCACATTGGATAACAGGATAAAGACTTTCCGCACCCTCGGTGTCGACGTCCTGTCCTTTACGCCGAACTGGAAAGTCGTCCAGAAATTGATGCTCGAATCTCTGATTCGCAAAGGCGATTTCTGCTGGCACTGCCATGCAGGAGTATTCGTTTACCCCATGCAGGAAGCTGTTCGCCAAAACATTCCCCTGGTCATCTGGGGCGAAGGCGGCGGCGAATACGAAGCGTATTTCCGTTTCCAGCAGTTGGAAGAAACCGATGAATGGAAGTTCAACCGCCGTATCATCATGGGCATGCGAGCCGAAGATATGGCTGGTTTCATCGATGTGGACCTTGAAGAACTCAATCCGTTCATCTACCCGGAAAAATCCGAGTTGGAACGGGTCGGCGTCAAGAGCCTGCCGCTTGGTAACTTCGTCCCCTGGAATGTTCAGGAAAACGTCGAGATAATCGAGCGCGAACTGGACTGGAAAAAAGACAATATGGAGTCGGTCTACAAAGAGCCGACATACGAAAAGATCGAATGTCAGTTCGAAGGCGTTCGCGACTACATCAAGTTCCTCAAGCGCGGTTTCTCGCGCATGACGCACCTGACCACCCTCGATATTCGCCATGGTCGCATGACCCGCGAAGAAGCCATGGGCCATATTCGCGAACACGAATGGCGCAAGCCTCGTAGTCTGGAAGTTTTCCTTGAATACATCGACACCACGGAAGAAGAATTCAACAAGATTGTGGCCAAGCATCTGATCAAACCTGCTCCGGTCATCAATCCTCTGGATATTCCGTACGGTGAAAAACTCTGGGACCAGGATCTCTGGTACAGGGAGAAAAAATGAAAATAGGCGTCATCAATATATCAATCGGCAACGTCGGCTCCGTGGTGGAAGCATTTAACTACCTCCGCCACGACGCCGCCCCTGTTAGTGATCCCGGCAAACTCGACAAATTCGACCTGCTCGTTCTGGCTGGTGTTGGCAACTTCAGCACTGCCATGGGAAAGCTCAAGGAATTCGGTTTTGCCGATGCCCTAAAGAAACAGGTCGCCGCAGGAAAACCACTGCTCGGCATCTGCCTTGGCATGCAGCTTTTCGCAGATCAGGGACTTGAGGACGGCACCACCGAAGGTTTCGGATGGATTCCCGGGTCGGTCGAGAAGATCAAAGAGTCCACAGAGAAAGTTCCGCACATGGGGTGGAACAATGTGACCACCTCAGACAAGGTCTTGTTTGCTGGAGTGGACGAAAGTGCTTTCTATTTCATGCACAGCTATCACTTTGATGTTGCCAACTCGGACGATGTCATAGCCACTGTAAACTACGGTGACAGTCGTCTGATAGCCGCAGTCCGCAAAGACAACGTTTACGGTGTCCAATTCCATCCTGAAAAAAGCCAGGGCGACGGCCTTCGTTTTCTGAAAAATTTGCTGGAGAGCCTCGCATGATCGCCAAAAGAATAATCCCCCTTTTCCTGCTCAAAGGAAAACGGCTCGTCAAAGGAACCCAGTTCAACGGTCCCTTTGTTGATGTCGGAGACCCGCTCTCCCAAGCCATGATCTATGATGCACAGGGAGCCGAAGAAATTGCCGTTGTGGACATCGAAGCCACAAGCCAGAATCGCTGCATCAACACCGACGTGATCAACACCATGATCCGCAAATGCAGACTGCCCATCTCGGCAGGCGGCGGTATCTCCACTCTTGAGCATGCCAATTCGTGCTTTGCCGCAGGTGCGGACAAGATCATCGTCAACACCAGCGCTGTGACCAACCCATCTTTCGTCAAAGAGTTGGGCAAGGAGTTCGGCGCACAATCCGTGGTTGTCTCCGTTGACTTCAAACGTGAAGGCGACAAGGTTTTCCCTGTCACTCATAGCGGAACTAAACCAGTCGACCGCGACCTCGAAGAACTGCTCCTTGAACTCGTGGAAGCCGGAGCCGGGGAAATCATCCTCACCTCTGTTGACCGCGAAGGCACATTGAGTGGCGCAGATCTGGACGTCTACAAATCTCTCACGGGTAAAATCAGTGTCCCCCTCATCGCATCCGGCGGTCTGGGATCGTATGACGACATGGTCGAGCTGTTCAAATCATCCGACTGCTCCGCCTGCGCTCTGGGCAAGATGCTCGTGCTGCGCGATTATGATATCGTCCGCATCAAGGCGTACCTGACTGGCCGCAAAATCCCTGTACGCGACGCTTAAGAGGCGAAAAGTTGATGCTCAAAGGGAAACGAATTTATTTACGTGAACTTACCGTCGCCGATGTTGGTGACCAGTATGTGCAATGGCTCGCTGACCCGGAAGTGAACCAGTATCTCGAAACTCGTTTTTCAGAGCAGACACCTGAAATGATTGCTGACTTTGTTCAAAGCAAAGAACAAAGCGAAAACGAATTTCTCTACGGCATGTTTCTCACTGACTCCGACACACACATCGGCAACATCAAAATCGGCCCTGTAAATCCCTACCACTCGTACGCTCAAGTCAGCCTGTTCATCGGCGATAAAGCGGCATGGGGAAAAGGCTTTGCCACCGAAGCGATCGACCTCATTGTTGACCATGGATTCAACACCATGAAGCTCGATAAGCTCGAGGCTGGTTGTTACGAAGAAAACATCGGGTCAAAGCGCGCGTTCGAAAAATGTGGGTTTCTTGTTGAGGGTATGTTGAAAGACCACTGCTCCACACCATCGGGACGAACTTCTGTCATTCTTTTGGGACTGACCAAAGCCTGACTAGAAGCCCAAGAGCTCCCTAAAAGAATTTAGCGCGTCTTAATCGATTGGACGCATCAAAAAAGTATTCAAGGCTAACTGTTCAATTGAGACAGACGGCATGGAAGGTTCGACTGCGCGCAACTTCTCCACCTTCTTCTGCACTACTTCAAGTGGCAAACGTGGGAACTTGCTCAGTGCATAGCTCACTTTCTTCCCATTCCTACCAGGTTGCTTTGCTCGAATGACCTTGCTCAAATGTTTTCTCCAACACTTGATCTGTCCCCACAACCCAAGCGGTTCGGGAATCCACGATTCACTCGTTCCCGCAGAGTATTGTTTCGCCATATCACCGAGTCGTTCAGAAGCTGATCCAGTAACATTCGCTAAAAATGGTCGCAGTAATTCATGCTGTTTATCTACAATATCCAGCGGCATCTCTTGCATCTGCACGAACTCTTCAACCTGATCAGCATTCTCTGCCACCATCCCGAAGCTCACGAGTAAGGGATCAATAAACTTCTCATCGAACACCGGTCGATATTGAATAACCTGCTTACCCATAAGCAGTGCTTCAATACTTGTTGTACAATCATGATGAATAACAGCCCTGGCCGTTGCAATCCACTCTCGAACTGAGCCGTGGCTCACAACAAAGACATTGGGGCAATCTCTGAAATGTTGACGGTAAAAATCCTTGTTTTCAGCAGGGTGCGGGCGAAGCACGACTTTCCGATGCGGGTCATTCTTCGAAAGTTGTTTTACAAGACGGACAAATTCACCGATGGCTTGCTCCTGATACAACCCTTTTTTCTCTCTGTGACGAATGTGATCAGGGTCATCAAAAACTTTCCATTCATCCATCTTCTTCATCATTTTAGTGTAGTTTGCATACCCCATGGCATGATTACCAACACCAAAATTGGTATTAATCAAAATATAATCTTCACCATACGAATCAACGATGGACTCATTCCTGTAATATGGAATGAACCGCTTATTCACGAGATCAAAGGTTGGGTGACCCACAACACGAAGTGTATCTCCCATATCTTCTGGAAGATACTTTTTAACCACTTCAAGCTGCTTATCTCCCCAAAGGCAAAGATCGGAGACTGCCCCTCGAATATTATCAAATGTGCTGATAAATTTAGCGTTTTTAACGAATGCAAACCCTTCCGGGTTGCAGTTTAAAACATAGCCTCCATCTGATAGAACTTTTTTATTGATCGGCGCATACTGTTCAATGTCGATATATATAACAGGGGCGTTGGCCCCTTGAACATATCGGGACACCATCCGTTCGCCAAAGATTGTCGGAAGACCCCGTTTGGCAAAATGTAACGCCAGATACAGGCCTGCATCCAGCTCTCGATTGGCAATTTCCATTGGTATGGCACACAGCATTGTATATCTCGATGGTGACTTGAGATCCCCGCGTGAAGGCGGTTCACTAACTATTTAAAATATATCCATATCACAGTAAGGAAAACATGAAGTTTTTTGATTTGTGCAGCATGTTCAAAGTAAGAAATCACACCAGACATACCTTGTCCAGACAAATCAACGACACCACTGCTTACAGGCCGGATACCGTTGACCACGCACAGGATTTCTGACATTAATTCATCAGATGAAACTCATATTTGGGAGACATGTTTCTACCCCTGCTAGACCATTTGCTGTTTCCCAATCAGCTCCATCAGCAAACGGTTAGAAAAGTTAATCCAGATGGAACATACCACAAAAATATTTGATGAGCAGTCTTGCCTTAAAGGCACCGATGGCATGGCAACAATAACAAAGAGGATATCCATGAATATTCGTGAATCAATGATGAAACATTTCAAGGCCCTCAATACTCCCGGCCGCCTTGTCGCTTCAGAAAGTCTGAATGAAGCATACGACTATATTTGTAATGAATTCCCCAATATACGCCTGCATAAATATCCTACCGGAAAACAATTTGATGATTGGGAAGTCCCACAACAATGGGATCTCATTTCTGCAGAGCTTCGTGACGAAGCTGGCAATATCATTGCATCATCTGAAGAAAGTCATCTATTTGTGGCGGCATACAGCAACAGTGTCGACATCACTGTTACTCTGGATGAATTGAAGGAACACACATTGACCAGAGACGATGTTCCTGATGCTTTCTATCTCGAACATCGCCTTGCATACCAATACAAAAGTAACGACTGGCGAATTACCGTCCCGAAGGTCCGCATGGACGCTCTCAAGCCGGGTAATTACCATGTTAAAATCGACGCGAAAAGATCAGATGGATATGTCGGTGTTGTCGAATACTTCAAGCAGGGATCTTCTGACAAAGTTATCAACTTTTCTGGACATATAGACGAACTGTGCAACGACGACATGAGTGGGTGCATTGTAGGACTGGCCCTCGTGGATTTGTTGGAATCCATTGAAACCAAATACTCATATCAAATACTCTTGGTCCCCGAGTTGTTTGGAACTCTTTTCTATGCCGCAGAGAATCTGGAAGTCATCCGCAACATGGCATGCTCGATCTTTCTGGAAACCTTAGGCCAAGGTGAAACGCTGACGTTAAAAAGTTCCCACAAGCCGCATCCATATTTGAAACAATGCCTGACGGCAGCTTTTGAAGCCTGCACAGCACAGGACGAAGAGCCAGGATTCAAGGAATGTTCATTTTTCGAGGGATATGGAAATGACGAACGCGTCCTCGCTTGGCCGGGACTGGACGTGACCTGCTTTGGAATCCAACGCTACCCTTTCAAGGTTTACCATACGAGTAAAGATACTCTAGATCGCATCGAGCCAGAACTCCTCGAACAGGGGTATGACATAGCCAGAAAATTTATTGAAATCCTTGAAAAAGATTGCTCCCCCCGATTTACTTCTGTACTTCCCCCGTGGCTCTCAAAAAACAAATTGTATTTTGATGCCACCAATGACCCTGAGCGTTTCAATAAATTCAACAACATGCTTTTTTCTCTTGATGGAGAAACGCCCATATCAGAACTCGCCCACCGATTTGGGCTGACATTTGACGAGTGCTACGACTATCTCGCTTGTTTCGTGGAAAAAAAATTGATGGAATTCCCAACGCACATATAATGGGCTTACGCTCTCAGATATTTGGAAAGAACTATGAATACACTACTCTTCGTAACAGGTATGTTCAGATCGGGCACCACACTCATGTCTCGCATCATACAAGCCCACGCAGACTGCTGTTGTGCTAACGACCCAATCCTTCCCTTCTTTAAGGACATACGGAACATAGCAGCCAAAGAAGAAGGGATATCTCTGTGTAGTGAAGAGGAACCCATCTCTGATTATTATTACAAGCAAGAATCGATTCGCTTGATGGATTCGCTCCTCAACTTCGACCTGACCCGTCCAGCTGATGCCATTGACATCGTTGAACTTCGGGCCGCCATAGCAAAGTACACCGACGGTTTCTCAACACTCCTCCTTCCCCATCTTGGCGAAGTAAATGGGAAAACATACAAAGACATACTTCAGAGCGTTTTTGAAATAACACAAAAGACATACGGCAATGGGAATTCAACCGTTACTGCTATGAAAACACCCTGGCTTGACGAATTTACACCAGCTCTCCTGAATGCTTTCAGCAATATCAAAGTAATACATATTATAAGAGATGTGCGCGCTGTATGCTCGTCAAAACTCAGCCAAACCGGAAAATATTCATGGCCGTTTATGATCAGGCAATGGAGAAAGTCAGGCACACTTATTTGGCACCATTCCATTCTCAATAAATTAGAGAATGTGCATATCATCAAATACGAAGATCTCGTCACCTCACCAGATAAAACGTGCCAAGGCATCTGTGACTTCCTCGGTGTCGACTATGATCCAGAAATGATCAATCCCGAAAAATTCATCGGTCATGATGGATCCCCGTGGATGGCGAATACTTCTTACTCGCACACCACCGCTAAAATCACGACTGCATCGATGAACAAGTGGAAAACCAAGCTCACTGACACCCAAATTCGTTTCATTGAAGCATGTAGCGCCGATGTCATGCAGACATTCGATTATGAAAAGTTTAAGCCGACACTCGAAGAGACTTCAGATATCTTTTCATTGGATATGGATATTCCACTCGAAAACATTGCTGAATGGTTTCACCCATTTCTTGATCAATACGGTACATCTCCCCAGAATATCGGGCTTGAAGCTGTTCGCGCCGAACTCTTCAAAAAGCAACCAAAGCTCACTGATGAGCAGGCAAGAGCATATTTCCTTTTCCAAGAATATTACGAGGCTCTAACACAATAAAACCATGAGAAACCTCGACACACTTTCTCCCAAACGTATCCTTGTCTGCCAGCTCCGGCAGATAGGTGACGTCTTGCTCTCAACGCCGTCCATTCGCCTGCTCAAAGAACGGTACCCGGATGCTGAGATCGACGTCCTGACAGAAAAAAAATGTATGCCTGTTCTGGAGAATAACCCCAATATTTCCAAGGTGTGGCCCATTGACAAAAAGGCCTTGAAGAACCCGCTCAAAGCGCTGGCATATTATGCGAAAGTGGGGAAAGACGGCTATGATCTCATCGTTGATTTCCAGCAACTTCCCCGATGTAAATGGGTTGTTCGTTTCTCCAATGCGCCAGTCAAGTTAAGCTTCCCGCCGCCGTGGTACAATCGCATGTTGTATACGCATTGGTCGCCCATCGTGCATGGCTATGCAGCTAAGTGTAAAGCCGCAGTGCTGAACCCGCTTGGTATCCAATGGGACGGTGAAAAACCGGAACTTTGGCTGTCTGAAAGCGAAAAGCAATTCGCAAAAGATTTCATTGAGAAGCATGATCTGGCGGGCAAACCATTCATCACAGTCGACCCGAGCCACCGCAGGGAAACCCGCCGCTGGCCGACGCGTTACTTTGCCGGATTGATCAAGTTGATGAAGGAAACGCACCCAGACATGCATGCTGTTGTCTTGTATGGCCCCGGAGAAAAAGAGCTTGCCGAACGAGTTGTTGCACAAGCTGGCGCAGACACGTTCATCACCGACTCCATGCTCTCGCTTCGGGAGATGGCTGCCGTTCAGGAACGTGCGACCATGCATTTGGGCAACTGCTCGGCCCCACGCCATTTTGCCGTGGCAGTGGATACCCCATCATTGACTATTCAGGGCGCAACCGGCTCCGGTTGGGGATTCCCTTCGGACGAACATATCAGTGCAACCAAGCATCTGCCCTGTTATCCTTGCAACAGCAATTCGTGCAAGACCAGAGAATGCCTTGAAGACTTCACGCCCGAAGACGCTCTTGAGGAAGCCCTCAGATTGCTGGCCGAAGGTATAGAAAAGAAGAAATTAGGATAGGAGGTAGGGAAAGAACTTACTTTTTCTTGCCTTTTTCTTTCATGTCTTTTTCTTTCAGGGCCTTCTCTTTCCTGTCTTCACGCTTGTTCTTGAACGTAATAGACGCGAGAGTTCCAGCCAGACCGCCGAGGACGACAGCTTTGCCTGCGGGCATCATATCTGTGAGACTAAAAAGATAGCCGATAGCACAACCGGCGATGATGCCCTTTGCAATGGCATCAACCCAAGCCATGAATTCTTTGGAATCGTCGTTCATCGTGTATATCCGCCTTGCATTGAAATCTATAAATATGAGTGCAGCTGCACGTACTGCTGCGTCGTCATGG
>JAFLJT010000129.1 GCA_022712855.1 Pseudodesulfovibrio sp.
GCCGAAATCAAACTTGATCAGAGCGTCGGGCGTTGCCGTATAAGCCTGGGACGCATCCGCGCCGGGCAGGACTATGGAATCACCGTGATTGAGTAATATAGTAGCCATAACTTCCTCCTACAAAAGTATCGTGGCAATTGACTGAATAATCTTTGTAAATAATCCTACCTATTATATACGACCGCCAGCAAAACAAGTCAACGGGTAAAAAGTGAATTAATACATACCAATAGAGTGTGGATAAGACACTGCCACCAACAAGGGACCACGCGGGGGTATTGATGTTTTTATATCCCGTTTATCGGCGATTTTCATAGTTTTAAATTATCTTTAAACATACCCCTGTTGATAACTCTGCTTTGAGTAAAGTAGTTTTCCCCTGAGAAATAGGGCGCTATTTACGTTTAACCACCTGAATTAACAGATGATTCAATCTATTTGAAAAAACTTGCCGTGCTATTGGTGTAATACATAGGGTTCAAATAAAGGCGCACGATGCTCCCAAACTGACTTTCGAAGAATGTTGAGTTTTATCGGTATTAGTCGAGGGTTGAGCGCAATCCGCCCGGTACTCTTTTAGGGTTCGCTCTTAACCGTAAAAGACTCGTTTCCTTGTTGTCTCAAATCCGCAAAAAATATATATACCGAGAAACATAGACTGATCTGGGCATCAGCCCCTCACAATTAATAAGGAATGCGCATATGAAATTTCTCCTTCGCACAACAATCCTCACACTGTTATTGACCCTCATGTGTACTCCGGCATGGGCAGACGAGTATTCGGAAACAAAGAAAATGTTCGAGGATGCCGGCGCTTCCAACATGTTTGCCAACTCCTATGGATACGCACTCTTTCCGACCATAGGTAAAGCCGGCTTCGTCATCGGCGGAGCCTATGGCAAGGGCCGCGTCTATGAGCAAGGTGGGTATGTTGGCGACACGTCCATGACGCAGGCGACCATCGGATTCCAGCTCGGTGGAACAGGCTACAGTCAGGTTGTCTTCTTTCAGGACAAGCGGGCATTCGTTGAGTTCACAAGCGGCGAATTCGAATTCGGCGCCGAGGCCCAGGCCACGGCAATCACCGCTTCCGCTGGTGCCTCCGCCAACACGGCTGGCAGCTCCGCCACAGCAAGTGGTGGGAAAAACAACGCCTCCACAGGTGGCAGCGGCTACTCCGGCGGCATGGCAACCTTCACCATCACTAAAGGCGGCCTGATGTACGAAGCGAGCATCGGCGGCCAGAAATTCAACTACAAAAAACGGTAACTCTCCACTCTGTAAAAGACGCAAAAAAGGCCGCCCCAAATGGGGCGGCCTTTTACTTTTTGATCTTCTATTAACTTACTTTTCTGGTTTCAGCTTCTTCCCAAGCTTCGCCGCCCCACCCTGCACTGCTGTATACAACGCCGGGACCACCAGCACACCCAAAATGGTGGCTGCTATCATGCCGCCGAACACCGAAGTGCCCAGCGCGTGACGGCTGGAAGAACCAGCGCCAGAAGCCGTGACCAGCGGAATAACACCGAGAATGAATGCGAATGAAGTCATCAGGATAGGCCTGAACCGCAGGTGCGCTGCTTCCATCGCCGCGTCCTTGAGACTCATGCCTTCATTGTCGTGTTTTTCCTTGGCGAACTCAACAATCAGAATAGCGTTCTTGGCCGCCAGACCAATGAGCATGACCAGACCGATCTGGGCGTAGACATTGTTGTCCAGCCCGCTAATCCACTGGGATGCCATGGCACCGAAAATACCAAGCGGTACGCAGAGAATGACCGCAAAGGGCGTTGCCCAGCTTTCATACTGCGCAGCCAGCACAAGGAAGACCATGACGATGGCGAGCACGAAGATCATACCCGTGTCGCCGCCGGAATATTTCTCCTGATAGGCCATGGCAGTCCAGTCAAATCCGTACCCCTGAGGCAGGGTCTGCACGGCGACTTCTTCCATGGCGGCCATAGTCTGGCCGGAACTGTAGCCGGGCGGCGTGGCCGCGTTAATCTCGACAGTTCGGAAGACGTTGTAACGCTGGATGTATTCAGGTCCGGTAACACGTTTGGCCGTTCCTAACGTGGACAACGGCACCATGTCTCCATCCTTGGAACGCAGATAGAACTGGGCCAGATCTTCCAGTTTGGTTCTATACTCGGCCTCGGCCTGAGCCATGACTCGGTACGTTCGACCATACTTATTGAAATCGTTGATATAATATCCACCGAGGTAGGTCTGCAATGTCTGGAAAACATCGTTGACGGGCACACCCAGTTTCTTGACCTTGTCACGGTCGATCTCCACGTAATATTGCGGAACCTGAGCGCTGAATGTGGTGAACAGGTTCGCGACTTCCGGACGTTTGCTCGCCTCGGCAATATAGCTGTCGGTGACGGCTGCCAGCTCATCCACCGTGCCACCAGTCTTGTCCTGCAACTCGAATTGCAGGCCACCAGTGGAGCTCAGCCCCGGAATGGATGGCGGCTGGAAACTGATGATCATCGCTTCCTGAATCTGCCAGAATGCCTTCTGCGCATCGCCCATGATGGTTCCCAGAGAAAGATCAGGCGTGGTGCGCTCGGACCAATCATCCAGAATAATGAAGAATGCCGTATTATATGAAGAATAGGCTCCGGTGAGCAGGCTGAATCCGCCAAGGGCAACATAGTCGCTCACACCGGGTGCGTCCTTGAGGTACGCCTCAATCTTAGTGGCAACCTCGTTGGAACGCTCCAGAGACGCGCCCTCGGGCAGCATGGAGTTAACGATGAAGTACCCCTGATCCTCATCGGGCACGAAACTCGACGGCAGGATGGCAAACAATCCACCACAACCAGCGATGAGTATCGCCACCACAAGAAGTGCCATGAACGAACGCCGGATCATGGCTGCCACCGCAGCGTTGTACCGCTTGGTGACGGCGTCAAACATCGTGTTGAATTTTTCAAAAAACCAACCAAGTGGACCAGCCATGCGCTTAGAGGGCCGCAGCAGCAATGCACTCAGAGCTGGAGACAAAGTCAGAGCGTTGATGGATGAAATAAATACGGACACAGAGAGTGTCAAAGCGAACTGCTTGTACAACTGACCTGTGATGCCGCCCATGAAGGCAACCGGGACGAACACGGCGATGAGGACAAGCGTCGAAGCGATGATCGGACCTGTGACCTCTTTCATGGCCTTCTTGGTGGCATCCTTGGGTGAAAGCCCTTCATCATCAATAATACGCTGGGTGGCCTCGACCACAACAATGGCGTCATCAACAACGATACCGATGGCGAGCACCAGCCCGAAGAGCGTCAGCGTATTAATGGAGAATCCAAGGACCGGGAAGAGCGCGAAGGTGCCGATGAGCGATACAGGCACGCAGACCATGGGAATAATGGTGGTGCGCCAGTTTTGCAGGAAGATGAACACCACAAGGAAGACGAGAATGAGCGCTTCGAACAACGTGGACATAACCTCGTCGATGGACGACGAAACGAACCGTGTAGTGTCATAGGAAATGGCATATTCAACGCCAGTGGGAAAGAATTCAGACAACTCGGCCATGGTATTCTTGATATTACTTGCTACATCCAAGGCATTGGATCCGGGCAGTTGGTAAATCAGCAACGAAGCTGTTTCCGTTCCGTTCAAGCGAGCAAATGTATAGTAGTTCTTTGCCCCCAGTTCTACGCGGGCAACGTCCTTGATTTTGACCGTGCTGCCATCTTCATTGGCCTTGAGGATGATCTCGCCAAACTCGGCAGGTTCGGTCAAACGTCCCTGAACGCGAACGGACATCTGGAATTGCTGGCCACTGGGAGTCGGCGGCATGCCGATCGCCCCTGCCGGGGCCTGAACGTTCTGTTCCTGCACAGCAGCGATGACATCGGAAACCGTCAGCCCGTAGGTGGCGATTTTATTCGGGTTGAGCCAGATACGCATGCCGTAATCCTGGTCACCGAACAGGTTGACGTCACCCACACCCTCGATACGTTTGATGGCATCGTAAACATTGATCTTGGCGTAGTTATTAAGGAAAAGCGTATTGTATTGCGGCAGCTCCGAGATCAGATTAATAATAAGAACGAACTCTGGAGACTGCTTTTTCACTGAAACACCGGAGTTGCGAACTTCCTGAGGAAGCTGCGCGGTGGCGAGGTTGACGCGGTTCTGCACATCAACAGTAGCCAGCTCCAGATCACGATCGAGATCAAAGGTAATGGTGAGCGCCATGGAGCCATCGTTGGACGAGATGGACTTCATGTACATCATGTCCTGCGCGCCGTTAACCTGCTCCTCGATGGGCGTTGCCACGGACTGCTCAACAGTCTGAGCATCCGCACCAGTATAACTGGCCGAGACGACGACCGACGGCGGTGAAATCTGCGGATACTGCGCAATGGGCAGAGCAAAGACACTCAGGATGCCGACCATCAAAATGATGATGGCGACGACCGAGGCAAAGATCGGACGGTCAATAAAAAATCTGACGAACATGGGTTAGCCGTCCTTTTCTTCGCTGGTCGCGTCCTGCTTCTTTTCATCAGGCTGTCCGCCCATGGATGCAGGCTGCCCTTGCGGCTTCTCCATGGGAACCACGATGGGTTTAATCTCCATCCCCGCTTTGACCCGGCGGAGACCGTCGGCGATGACCATGTCACCCACCTTGAGGCCTTCCTCAACCACGGTCAGTCCCTTGAGTTCAAAACCGAGCTTGACGGGCTGGCTAACGATCTTGCCATCCTCGCCGACCATATAGACCGACTTCATACCCTGCACATCCATAACACCCCGAACCGGGATAACCACTGCATTCTCAACCATTTCTATAAGTACGCGCACCTTGGCGTATTGGCCGGGGCGAAGCAGTTTATCAGGATTAGGGAAAATTACACGGATACCAAGAGTTCCGGTACGGGAATCAATAGCCCGGTCTATCATGTCGTATTTTCCATCATACTCGTAGTCACTGCTATCTGCCAGGATCAGCTTGACCTTGCCATGATCTTGGTTTTCTTGAATCAGGCGTTGACGCTTCGCCCGGAGATAGTCCCCCTCGCTGACGCTAAAATTCACATACACCGGATCCACTGTGGAGATCGTGGCGAGCAAGGTATTTTCTCCCTGCCCTACGAGGTTGCCTACATCCACCTGCACGCGGCCGATAACGCCGTCGATGGGTGAATAAATATTTGTATACCCGAGTTGGAGTCTGGCATTTTCCATCTGCGCTTTACTCTCGTTCACTTTGGCCTGGTACGTGGCGAACTCCGTCTGATACCCCTCGAATTCGTCCCGACTAACCACGCCTTCGTCGAGCAGCGTTCCAAATCGCTCGAAATCCTTCTCCGCTTTGTTCATCAAGGCCTGATTGTACGCAAGGGAGGATTGCGCCTGTTTCAAATCTTCCTGAAACGTTTTGGGGTCAATGACAAACAGCAGCTCGCCCTTCTTAACCTGCCGCCCCTCGTTAAAATTCTTCTTCAAAAGGAATCCAGCCACACGGGCGCGAACATCCACGGTTTCCACCGCGTTGATCTGACCGATAAACTCACCCCAGTAGGGCATATCCTTGGAAGCGGCCTTGATCACCTTGAGCGGCGTCGGTCCCGCTGCTGCCGGAGCTTTGGTCGCATCGTCACCGGAGCAACCAGCGACCAGTAACGACAAAAGAAGTATTGAAGTGAAGCAAAAAGCCCTGTGGATGGCGGATTTAGGCATGATCAAAACCTTATAATAGTTAGATGAAACTGTCTGAAATTCTTAGTGATGGGATGTTAATCAGGAATAGACAATAAATGCAATGAGTATTGCCAAATATGGACCTATTTGGTCGGGAATTATTCAATCTATCTGGGAGACAAGAAACAAAAGGCAATAGCTCTCATAAACCCATTGAAATGTTGACTCCACCCCCGCCAGACCTTACGTACTTTGCTACAGATATTTTTTCTAATCAGGAGGAGCGCAGGATGGCAGACAAGACATGTAATGAGAATCCCATGCAGGGTATTCCGCTGGATATCAATTTTTCCACTTTCATCTATTCTCTGTCCTCGTCGGCCATGGTCGCCCTGGGCGAAGCCGCCGACCCCAGCACGGGACAGGTGGGATTCCAGCCGCAGATGGCAAAACACACCATCGACGTGCTCGCTATGCTCAAGGAAAAGTTCGATAAAGGCCTCGAAGAAGAAGAAAAGAAATTGTTGTGCGATATTGTCTACAATCTGCGCATGGCATACGTCAATAAAAGCAAATAACGGAGACAATAATGTCCCATATTATCAAGGCAGGGCTGGTTGGCGTAACCGGCTACACCGGCATGGAACTCGCGCGGCTCATGACCCATCACTCCTCTATGGAACTGGTGCGTGTCACGTCTCGCTCTGAAGCGGGCAAAACGCTGGCCGAGATCTACCCATTTCTCAACAGACTGCCCCTTGGTGATCTGGTCATCACCCAGCCCGACCCGGCTGATCTGGCGAGCGTCTGCGACGTGGTCTTTTTGGCCGTGCCGCATAAGACCGCCATGGAAATAGCCTCCGCCCTGCTCGAAGAGGGCGTCAAAGTTGTCGACCTGTCCGCAGATTTTCGCATCAATGACAAAGCAACCTACGAGCAGTGGTACGATGTAGAACACACCAAGCCCGAGCTGCTGACCGAAGCGGTCTACGGCTTGCCGGAACTCTACCTCGATCAGATCATGGGCGCGCGACTCATCGCCAACCCGGGCTGCTACCCGACCTCATCCATCCTCGGACTGGCCCCGGCGCTGGAAGCCAAAATCATCGAAACCGACAATATCGTTATCGATGCCAAGTCCGGCGCATCCGGTGCGGGACGTGGCAAGAACGTCGGCACGCTGTTCTGCGAAGTGGCGGACAACTTCCGCGCATACGGACTGCCCGCACATCGCCATACGCCGGAGATCGAACAGGAAATTTCCAAGATCGCGGGCACTGACATGACGGTGTCGTTCAACACGCACCTGCTGCCCATTAATCGCGGCATTCTCTCCACTATCTATACGAAACTCACCAGCGAAAAGTCGCTGGAAGAAGTGCACGCCCTCTACACCGAGTTTTATGCTGACAAACCGCTGGTGCGCGTCCTGCCCATGGGACAGCTGCCGGAAACCCGGTTCGTCCGTGGCACGGTCTTCTGCGACCTCGGACTGGTGATCGATCCCCGGACCGGACGTCTCGTCATCATATCTGCCATCGACAACCTCTGTCGTGGTGCATCTGGTCAGGCACTCATGAACGCCAATCTCATCTGCGGCCTGGATATCGACGAAGGCCTCCCCATGGCCCCAATGATGCCGTAGCCAGCTAAAAAGACTCCATAGAACATGAAAAGCCGCCTTAACAGGCGGCTTTTTACTTTTTCAATTTACGACAAGCAACGGTCGCTTCATCATACCTTGATTTTCCCCAGACGAAGGCAATGATGCAGACAAATACCGACGCCAAAGGCCCAGGCCAGATTGGCAGTCAGGGTGATACCGAGCATGAGCATGATGACAAACAGATCGGAACGGTTTGCGACATCCTGAATAGTCAGAGCAAGCTGCGTTCCGGCAAAAAGCAGCAACACGCCAAGTACACCCATGGGCAGCAGATGCAGCGCATTGACCGATCCCGGCCCGAAGACCAGAGCAAGAATGACAAACAGTCCGCCGATGATGAGATTTGAACCATGGGTGCGTGCTCCAAAACGATAATGCGCGGCCAGCCCTCCGGCACCATGACAGACGGGCATACCGCCTACCAATGCAGCAAAAGCATTAGCCAGCCCCATGGAGATACACAGGGAACGATCCGTCACCTTGCGGCTTTCATCGCCATAGTACTCATGACTGAGATCGCGGTTGGCGATGACCGCATTCCCCACAGTCATGGGAATCTGCGGCAGAACCAACGCGAGCAGGGCAAAGGAAAAATCAACGCTGGTCGGCATGCCAAAGGGAAGGAAACGCGGCAGATAGAATCCCGGCTGCACACCGCTCAGCTCACGAAATGCGCCAAAGAAGAGGCCGAACAACGCACCGAAGATGACCACAACAAGGCCCGCCGGATACTTTTTACTGTTGAGCAAGAACAGAGCGATAGCACCAAAAATCACACCCACAACAACGCTCATGGGCACTGGCCCCACTGCCTGAATAGCCAAAAATGGTTCCACGCTACCACGCATGGCCTGAAAGGAACTCGTGCCGACGACCAATGTCGCACCCTTGGAGAGCAATAGCACTCCGGTCGCCATCTGCACGCCACGAACAACGCCTTTGGGGACGACCTTGGCGACCCAATCGACCAGCCCGGTCACGCCGAGAATCAACAGGAGCACAGACAGCAACATGCCGGACGCCGTGATCACCCCCGGCGTCAACGCCTGAGCAATGGCATAGGCCGCCACCACCTTCATGGGCTGCACGGCAATAGGCACACGGTAGTAGAACCCGCCAAGGATATACATCAACCCCACGGTCAAAAACAGCCCGGTGGCTGACAACCCATTGATCATGATCATGGCGAATGCCAACGGTAAAAGTGTCCCCAGATCCCCCACGGACCCGGCCCATTCCATTCTATTAAAGCTGATGCGCATATGTTTGAACTCCGGATAGTCAAAAAGTTACAATAAAACCTACCGGGTTAGCGAGGCCAAGACAACTCCCAATTGTTGACACTGCGCTATAGTTAATAGATAATCTTTCGCAATTAGCGAATAGCGCACATATCAAGGACACGCATTATGAAAAAAGCATCCATCAGCCAGCGGGATATGGAACGGTTTCAGCATCAGGCTAAATCGATCATAGAGACCCTGCCATATATATCGGAATTTTTCGGACAGACCATTGTCATTAAGTATGGCGGCAATGCGATGATCGACGATGATTTGAAACGCGCCTTTGCGCGTAATGTCATCCTGCTCAAATTTATCGGGATCAATCCCGTCGTCGTTCATGGCGGCGGACCGCAGATCGGCAACATGCTGAAAGCACTCAATATCGAGTCGCATTTCAGGGAAGGTTACCGCGTCACTGACGACGCCACCATGGATGTGGTGGAGATGGTGCTGGTGGGCAAGGTCAACAAGGAAATCGTTAACCTGATCAACTTGAACGGCGGCCAGGCTGTCGGATTATCCGGCAAGGATGGCATGCTCATCAAGGCCGAGCCGAAAGAACTTGCCATCGAGAAAAAGGACGCCCCGCC
>JAFLJT010000231.1 GCA_022712855.1 Pseudodesulfovibrio sp.
GCCAAGGTCATGGCTGCAATGAAGGCGAAGCTCGACAACATGCCTGACGGCAAGCAGATGCTGCTTACCTCGGATGAAGTCGAAGCGTTTTCCGCTGCAATGAATTTTTCCAAGGAATTTACTTCTCAGATCAAGGAAGCAATGGGCAAGAATACTCTGCCCAAGGATCTCAAGGAAGCGTTCACCCTGATCCGCCAGGAAATGGCTGATATGGATGAAAAGGACCGTGATCTTGTCAAGGCCGTGGGCAAGGCATTTGTCAGGTCCATGCACGACAAGACCAAGGAAACCTCAGCTGCCACGAATGTCGATGAAGCCGTTGATCTGAAGCCTCGCGTGAATGCAGACGATGCCAAGGCGCAGGCCAAGGATGCGTTCAAGGATGCTGTCGACGATCGCAAGGAAGCCATGGCCGACGCCAATACTCACAAGAGTGAGAACAAGGCGAATTCGGATAAGGCCCAAGCGGATATGTTCGAACAGCCTCAAGACGAAAGTGCTGACAATACCTGGAACAACTTCTTTGGCAAGCTGAGCGAAGACAATGCTCAAGCTGGTCGCAATCAGTTCCAGGCCAAGACCGATAATATCGAGAGCTTGCTCAAGGCAGGTCTGTCTGAAGCTGCGGCAAATAATTCCAAGTCCAAGGCATGGGAAAAGATTGCCGCCCCCAAGGTCATGCAGCAGGTGGAGAATGCCTTCATCAAGAACCTGGCTGACGGTACCAAGCAGCTCACACTGCAACTCACCCCTGAGAACCTCGGCAAGCTGAGCATCATGCTGCAAGTCAACGGCAATGAAGTGAATGCCGTCATCAAGGCAGAGAATGCTGATGCCGCCAGAGTTATCGCCGATAACCTTGATATTATTAAGAGTTCTTTGGAAGATCAGGGCCTCAAGGTCGAGAAGCTGGAAGTTCAAACCGGTCTTACCGGTAACCAGAGCGGCCATGATTGGGCCGGTCAGGAGCAGCATAATTTAGCCCGTGATCGCGAAGCCATGATCGCCATGCGCAATCATATGAAGCAAATGCGCGGTGAAAGTGAAGGTTTGGCCCAGGATATGCAAAATTTACGTGAACAGGCAATTAATGCCGATCAAGGTTTACACGTAATCGCTTAAGCGAGGTCTATCATGGGTTATATCGACAGCACAGGAATTCTCGGCGCACAGGAAGAGCGGCTCGCTGCCTCTAACATTCCTGAAGCCAAGACCAGCATGGATCAGAGTGATTTTCTGACCATCCTGGTGGCGCAGCTCACACATCAGGACCCCTTGAGTCCGATGGAAAGCACTGACATGACGTCCCAGTTGGCCGAATTCTCGAGTCTTGAGCAGTTGACCAACATCAATGAAAACATCGTGGGCCTCGGCGATTCAATGGCGCAGACCGATATGCTCGCCGCAGTGAGCTTCATCGGTAAGGAAATCAAGGCGGAAGGATACAAGGTCAGTATCAACGATGCCAACGTTTCAACCCTTTACTACGGAATGGGCGAGCCTGTTCAGTCTATCATGATGAACTTCTACGATAGCCAGGGTGGTATCATCCGTAGCGTCCAACTCGGTAGCAAGGACGCAGGTTCCTACCAGTACGAGTGGGATGGAAAGAATGAAGGTGGACAGATGATGCCAGACGGACTCTATGGCATCGGTATGCTCGGAGAGGACGTTGAAGGCAAGCCGGTCATGATTCAGACCGAGATTGCAGGCAAGGTCGACGCAGTGGTCAACGAGGGCGGTACTCAGTACCTGCGTCTCAAGGACGGCCGCTTCCTGAGCTTCATGAACGTCAAGGAAATTGTTGATCCAGGTAGTGCAGAGGTCGCAACAGCTACCGATACAACGGACACAACGCAATAAGAAGTATTTGAATTTTCCGGGACAAACCGTCCCGGTCTCTTGGAGAAGAGATAGGAGGTCAATATGGGTTTAGGAGCAGGTCTTTATTCGGGCATTAGTGGTCTCACAGTGCATTCCGAACGAATGACGGTCATTGGTAACAACCTTGCTAACGTCAACACCACTGGATTTAAGGGAACTCGGATGCATTTCGAGGATCTTCTGAGCCAGGATTTCAGTACCGTTAACGGTGTTGGACAGGTTGGCCGAGGTGTACGTGTGTCCACCATTTACTCGGATTACGGTCAGGGCGCTTTCGAAGCATCCACCGAGTCAACGGACATGGCCATTTCCGGCGACGGTATGTTCATCGTTTCCCCGAAGGGAACTGACAACAATTTTTACAGCAGGGCAGGTAACTTCCGTTTCGATAGTGACGGTTACCTGACTGATCCGCACGGCTACGTCCTTCAGGGATGGGAAGTCGAGCAGTCCTCAACTTCGATCTCTACGACAAGTAGCTCCACCAGTGACGCAACCTCGTCGACCAGAATCATCGGTACACCCACGGATATCCGGCTTGAGAATTTCCAGTCGCCACCAAATCCGACAAGTAACGTGTCCATCGTTACCAACCTGGACCCGTCCAGCACGGATAATTCCACCAGTTCCACGGATCCGTATTTTGCCATGTTCGGCAACTGGAACGGAAGTGATGATGATCCTATCGGATCGACCGCATATGGTTATTCCACTACGCTGAAGGTTTACGATGATATCGGAACCGCGAATAACCTGACCGTATATTTTGACAAGGTTACCATGAGTAACGCTGGCGGCGACTCCGTCTGGGAATACATGGTCACGGTTGATCCTTCCGCAGATAAGCGCATGCTTTCCGGTGCGGACGGCAACATGACCTCCATCGGGCAGGGACTCACATCTGCTTCTGGTGTCCTCATGATCGGCACCATCACTTTCACCACTGGTACCATCTCTGGCATGAGTGGATATACACTCAAGTCCAACGGTGGAGCCTCCGGCGGCGTCAAGAACCTGGATAATTGGGACCTGGCTGATTTCTCAAACAGTGGCTACCCGGTCTTCACTGCCAACTTCCTTGGCAAGTCCAACGCCAGTACGGCAGGGGCAACGAATGCCTCTCCCATTCAGCTGGATTTCGGTATTTCAAATGGTGATCTGTCGTCAAGTGGTGGCTTAGGTCCTGTCAGCAAGGGTTGGGACTCCAACCTTGGCACTCTGCCCACCACGGCTGGAGCCTCTCAGTTGGCATACACCAGTAACGCTGGTTGGTTGCCCTCTTTCAAGAGCCCGTCCGTCAGCGCACTGGCTTCCCAGAGTTTCGACACCGGTGGTTCTTCCACTCTGTTCCAGGCGCAAGATGGTTACTCCGCAGGTATCCTGCAGAATCTCTCCGTCTCCCGTGATGGTATTCTCACAGGCAATTACTCCAATGGACAGGTTCTGGAACTCTATTCCGTTACTCTGGCAACGTTTACCAACAAGCACGGCCTCAGGCGAGAAGGTGGTAACCTTTTCTCCGAAAGCCGCGATTCCGGCCCGGCTCTCACCGGTCAGGCTGGTTCCACCGGCAAGGGCACCATCGACGGCAACTCCCTTGAGATGTCCAACGTCGACATGTCCACAGAATTCGTGCGGATGATCACAACACAGCGTGGCTTCCAGGCCAACACCAAGGTCATCACAACCACAGACTCAATGCTCGGCGAAGTTATCGCCATGAAGCGTTAAGCCAATAAAAGTCTCAAGTAACCCATACTGATAGACTCCTTCTCCAAGTATGTCCCGCGTCTGACCCGCGCGGGGCGCTCGCAGACCAAGCGGCCCAGCAAGAACATCTTGCCGGGCCGCTCTGGTTGCTGAG
>JAFLJT010000294.1 GCA_022712855.1 Pseudodesulfovibrio sp.
ACCCGTTCATCCTCGAATGCAAGGCTCCCGATGGAACGCTGCAGGAATTCCTGTCCGGCGAAAACCGTTACGCCATGCTCGAACGTTTCTACCCGGAACTCTCCAAAGACTTCCGCTCTGAAATCGAAAAGGATTACAACAGGCGTTACGAAACCCTCAAGCACATGGCTGGCGACGGCTGCGACGATAAGTAGTCAGTAGTTAGTTAACAGTAAAAATAAAGGCGCCCGCAGGTAACTGCGGGCGCCTTTTCTATTGGCAATGGGAATTAGGTATGGTGTCCCCCTAATTCAGACACGGTAGACTAATGCTTAAAAACATTACAGTAATAACTAACCCCTAGTCTTCATCATCGTACTCTTCATCTTCACCATAATAACCGTCTAACTCTTTCTTAACGTCCTCAGTTACCCACACAAATTTATCAAATATGGGAAAAGTACGATAATATCTATCCCTGTATGCATTCATGGCTGTTTTGAATTGTGAAAGAAGAATGACAACATCACTATATTGAGGGATGTCAGCTTCATCCAACAAATATAAATACTTCTCCTCTGGCTCCCCAGAGATACAAACCATAAGGTCAGTAAGAAGGTTGTTAATTGTTTTTATCTTCACTTTGTTGAGAGCGCCATCATGTTTCTTTTTAGATAAAGTTTGTATTTCGTTGTATAGAGACCACAACAAAGGGCGAGTTACTTTATAAATATCTACTTTTTCTTGAGTAGTTAAATCCATACTATCTCCTTCTTGTCTCTAACTTAGGCCTAGCAGCTGACCGTAGAGTGTTATCATCCGTATTATAATACCAGACATGGCTCTTGAAATATATATTATCGTTCCTAAACATCTCTAATGACTTATTATACTGTGACAATATCATACTCACATCGCTATTTGATGGAAGATCATCTGGGTCAAAGCTTTCAAATCCGTCAAACGGCTTATAATCTTCACCAATTAGGTTATTGCACCTTGCCAACAGACTATTAATTAAACTGATTTTGAATTTATTTAGGGAATCATTTGCTTTTTTCTTTGTCAGCAAGAGAAGCTCAGAATACATAGAATCCATTTGCTCAATTACTGTTTCAAGCTCTGTAGCTTCGGCATCGGTAATCATAGTTAACTCCTTTTATACTGGGCATGCCCTTTGAAATTCTACATATTTCCTATGAATAACGTCTATAGGATCGCGTTGTTTGCTTTCAAAAAGATCGACCATCATCTTAATATCACTATCATCGAGAACCAAAATGCACCGACGCTGACCAGACCATAAGTCAACTAAGCTTTTCATTCTTGATTTCTTCAAAGGATGTCTGGTGACAATTATGCCGAATTTACCGAGATCATCTGTCATGTAGCGATTAACTTGAGTAATATGTTCTCTTTGGATTTCACGCACATTTTTCATCTCAAAAACAATCTGCTTGGAATTATATGTGTCAGATATCTCTTCAAGAAAATGACCTTTTCTTGTGTTGAAAAATATTAAGTCCCGAATACTCACCCCCGAATCCGTTCTTGACTGATCAGCAGCAAAGTCTAAGTGCGGGTACAAAACAGAAGCCAACAGGCTAACGATATTGTCTTCATAATGTTTATCCGCTTTATTCTTATTGCCTGTAGGGATTTTCTCTATCGCTGACATCTTCCGCTTAGCCGAAAGGACTGGGATTTGCTTAAACAGCGGGTCGTTTGCACAATCCTCGACGGTTCTTTCCTTGGTTTCAATATAGGATTTGATCACACCATAATTGTGACGGTTATAGTTCAACACCTTAACCCTATCCAATTTCTCGCCAGGATTGATAATATCGTCCTGAGGGCAGTAGCTCTTAAAATAGTCTTCATAGTTCAACCAATTATTGAACCTGAGCCAGCGCTTTGGGACAAACACTATCGGAGAAGAAGTTTCCGGATGCAACGGTAATTGAACTGACTCACTTTCAGAAAAATCATATTTATCGAGTTGGTAGACATTCTTTACCTCACAATCAGCAATCGGGATCGAATGTATTTGGCATTGCTCAATTGTGAAATCTATCAGGAACGACTTGATGAATGAGCAGCAAATATCACAAATTCTGTCTTTGGCGATATTGTCCACGAAGAACTGAATCTCTTCGAAATGGTTAAAACCGTTTTTTGAGTATTCAGGTATCATGTCAAAAAGATTAATAATCTCAGAAGCCTTCCCCGACCCTATACGCTTGCCCTTGCGAGTTTTGGACACCCCAAGTCCGACTTCATCACATTCTGAGCTGATAATCAGCTGACGTATGGCGTCATCTGATTTTTTGTTCTTGGCGAGATGCCCCAAATTATTGAAGGCATTCACAATAGCGCTGTGAAGGGACTTGTCTTGAAACGATGGAGATTTCCACAACAGAAATGGGTCTACATACAATGGTATATCTTGATCAAAAAATGGGATGGCAAAATCAACATCAGCCTGTGCCACCTGTATGCCGTGATAATCAGTAACTCTTGGATTTATCATAAGTCTCTATGCTTTAAGCTGGGGTTTTCGAATACATGAACGACTGAACAGTAGTTCATATTTACCCTATAATGCAAGCCTATCCCCACCGTGACACTCGTCAACAAGAAGTCAGCTTGAACTCATGAATTAGGGGGACAGCATACCTATTTCCAAACGTATTCACATTTATAAATGCATAACACCAAAATGATGCACTTACTTGCCACGAATGATTACTAAAGGTACAAATGATTTGAAACGATTGTTTCGACGCAAGTTTGCGTCTTGATCGAGGGCAGAGGGCACAAAAAAACCCCGCCATTTCTGACGGGGATATGTATTCTGAGTGGTGGGACACCAAGGAATCGAACCTTGAACCTCCGGATTAAGAGAACAGACGTTACAACCCCTAGACCTGCCCTTTCCCGCCTGATTGCTTGACTTTCCTGAATCCTGACTGATAGTGCATACCCCATACCTACCCCTCTTTTACTACATTTTGAGGGGCCAATGAGGGGCAGATCATGGCTATCAAGAAATACTCCACCGACTATCCCGGCATCCGTTACCGCGAGCATGCCAGCCGTATGTGCGGGCGTAAGCTCGACCGCTACTACTACATTCGCTATCGCCCTGAGAGGGGCGGTAAGCAGCGCGAGGAAGGCGTCGGCTGGACCAGTCAGGGCTGGAGTCCGCGAAAGGTCTTTGACGACGTCCTTAGTCCTATCCAACGCGCCTGCGATACGGGCAGGGGGCCGCGCTCCCTCAAGGAGATGCGCGAGGCTGCCCAGCAGACCGTAGCCGAGATCGAGGCCGTAGCCGTCCAGGAGGAGAAACAAGGCATCACCTTCGCCGAGGTGGCCGTCCGCTTCGTTGAGTGGGCCAAGGAGAACAAAGCCTCCTGGAAGGACGACGAGTCGCGCCTGCGCATCCATGTGACCCCCCGCTTGGGCGAGAAGCCCATGACCGCCATCACGACCAACGACATCGAGCGGATGAAAACCCAGCTCAAGAGCATCAAGCCGAAACGCGGCCGCCATAAGACCATGCAGCCCGCCACCATCACGCAGTGCCTTGCCGTGACGCGAACCGTGTTCAACTTCGCCATGCACACACCGCTTCGGGATAACGATCCGGACACGATGATCTTCACCGGTCGGAACCCGGCCCGCATGTCCTCGAAATTCAAAGGCGGCGTCCGCCCTCTCAAATACGACAACCGACGCATGCGCATCTACACCGACGACGAGCTGGGCAAGCTCATGGAAGCGACGTGCGTCTCGTCCAGAGACCTGCACGATATCGCCCTGCTCGCCCTGGACGTCGGCCTGCGCCGTCGCGAGGTCGTGTCGCTTCGGCCCGAATTCTTCGTCCGCGACTCCATGGCCCTCAAAATATTTGACCCGAAGAATAGCCAGACCCGCACCGTCTTCATCGGCTCGCTGATCCCCAAGGCCGCCGACATGATGCTCAACCGCATGGAGCGGCTGCCGAAAAAGGCCAACTGGATATTCCCCGGACGTTGGGGCGACCAGCGGGACAAGACCTCGATCACGCGCCAGTTCGGCGTGATCTGCGGCTGGCTCGGCATCAATGCGGGCATCACGGATGATCGCATGCGCGGCGTGTTCCACACTCTGCGCCACACCCATGCCACGAGGATGCTGGAAAAAGGCGTCGATATCTATTCCCTCAAGGACCTCATGGGCCACGAGGACATCGCGGTCACCGAGCGCTATCTCCACCTCTGTGACCAGGTCAAACGCAAGAAGGCCCTCAAGGGCGGCGGGTTCGATATTAGATAGCTGGGTTGACGACAATTTCGGACACTCCTTTACCTTCGAGATATTCGAGGAGAAACGGGGTCGGGTAACAGCGCTTCCCTGCGATATAGATGGCCTTGCGCGGCCCCTTGCCCTTCTCATCATCGTTCTGGACAGTCTTCGGCTTGATGGCTCCACCAGTGAAGTGATGGACGCTTGCCCGCGCAATGAATGGCGGCATCATCCCGACATACTCTCCCAGAAGGCCAAGCTCCGGTTGCTGCGGTTCATTTCTTGCCATTGGATTCTCCTTTATCTCTTCCCGCCCACGGCGGTATCTTCAACAATCACGGTCACGCGCCGCTTGACGACGCGTTCGCCTTTGCACTTGCGGCACGGCTCTTTACCTTCCAGCTCGTGATCACGCGGCTCGTTGCCATATCCTTTGCATCGATCGCAGAGAATGGGGTCTTCGAATGTTCCAGCCTTGGCATTGAGCAGAAATTCTTGCTTTTTAATCTGTTCGTCGGTCATAGTGTCCTCGTTGTTCGCCGGGGTTGTCCCCGCTTAACGACTTTCGCCGAGGCCGTGTCATCAGACGCGGCCTTGTGCGTTTGTGCTTGGTGTTCGGACTGATATTTCATTGATCAAACCGTTCAGTGTATCAGTGGTTTTTTTGAGAAGCTCTCTTGACTTCACTCTGCCCATACCTATCTGTGTCTTGGCAATGTAGCTCAGATGGATAGAGCACCCCTTTCGCAAGGGGGTTGTCGGGGGTTCGAATCCCCCCATTGAACATTAGGCCCGCCCATTTGGCGGGCTTTTTATTTTCTCCATCCATGCTGTTTCCCTATGAGTTGATCAGCGGGGCAATCCAGTACATCGCGCCTAAAAACCCGCTCCACATGGCAGCGGCGATACTTGCAAGAAACAGGACGATGGCAACGTCACGCCAACCCGGTTTCTCGTATGAGGTTTGGAATAGATGCATCATGATTCTTTCTCCTCTTGTTTGTCTTCATCAGTTGATAAGTTCAAAAACGAACCTAGCCACAACGCCTAATGCGATGATCGCAAACGGCACGTATAAAACTTTGCCCGGATTCCAACTCGGTATAATTCTCGACTTTGGAGGCATTGGCTTTACAGGTCTGTCCATGGCTATTTATCCTCGTGGTTGTTCATATAGTCAGATTTATTCAAAGCGGCCTTACGCATTTCGCGTTCAACAATGATATCAGCATTCACGGCGGGATCATTGGCGTCCAGCGGGTTGCGCCTCTTGTGGTAGATGCACCAGCCCTTTTCGGCAGACCAATCTTTCCAATGACTACAGGCGGCCCCGTTACGACCCCCAGGAATAATTTTAACGAGCCGGACTTCCTGATTCTCGTGGTCCCAAAATAGACAATTCCGACAGTGGTCAAATGCCCCGCTAGCCATTTCAGCCTTCCTCGGTTGTATTCTCTTGGATTTCTTCTATTTTGATTTTCACAACCGACCACCCGTGATGTTCCATGACCTTCCAAGCATCCATGACGACAATGGGCCTCTTAGTGTCAGAGTATTTGCTCACGGCCATGATGATGGCGTCCTCTTGGGCCTTTGCCATACAAGAAAAGTAGAGCGTTTCCTTTGGCGATTTTGGGCAGTATTTAGTAATCATCGTGGATTCTCATGTCAGTTTGACTTTTCTTGGTTTTTCATTAATCGAAGGACCTATGATAGAATCCATAAATTTTACCCGTATAGGTCTGATATTCGATTTGATAGGAGCAGCTCTCGTCGCAATGGATTTGTGGATGACCCCCAAAAAGCTCGAGGACTTCAACAAAACAACCGAGTCCATGCTTGCTAATTCAAAAACTCCCTGCCGACATTCAATCTTTGAAGCCCTTATCTTTACTGGAAATTCATTTCGAAATGTTGAAACATGGCGCTACCTCTTTATGGTAGCCTCTGTATGGCTTACAAGGTCATTCAAGAAACCAAGACTCCTCGGATTGTCCTTAATGCTCATGGGCTTCTTTCTCCAATTCATCGCCACATTCGTCTAAAATTCCCGGTGTTTCTGACATCTATACTTCTCCTCTCAGAACTGCTGATACGTTTGATTTAGTCGGCCATTCCACGCTCGAGCTCAAACCGCTTTGCGTCCAACTTGGCCATGGCCGTGATTGTGGGCTTGAGCTCATCCGGAACATCGCCGAATCCGAGCCTGGTCATTTGCAAACTCTCGGCCCTGGTGAACAGGCCGAGGTTCTCCAGAACGCAGTTCAACTTGTTGCCGTCCAGGAAGCGGATCACATATCCCTCCGGAGCGGGCCCATGAGCTTCCTCCCAAATGACGACATGCTTGTGCTTGTATCTGGTCGGGGCCCCTGTGTAAGGATTTTCCTCTTCGATCTTGAGCAGGATGAGTCCCTCCTTCGGGCAAATGCGTTCACTTCCAAGCGGACGCACATTGACGGGGACATCTCCCTTTTGGAAGCTGCCGCTGTTCGGCTTGCATATTCCTTTTCCAGCCGTGCCGGCAGTCCATGGAATATTGCCTTTCTCATAGCGGCCAGTCCGTCCGGATCTGATCTTGTGATTGCGGGTGAAGGAACGAAGCTGCTTGACCGTTTTCGTCTCGTTAAATTGTCGATTGAATGCGGCGGTCATTTCGGCAAGGCTCATTCGCGTGTACGCTTTCATGATGAAAACCATTTGCTCTTTGCTGTAGGTGAGCCTTTCGCCCTTTCTGAATCCAGGGGCCCGGCCACACTTGAAACCTTCCCTTTTGAGGGTGGACTTGATTGCAGTCTCGGTCTTGTCCTGCTTGAACTTCGCATTGAAGGCGGCGGTCAGTGCCGGAACGCGCTGCGTCTTGTATCCGTCACGCAGAAAATCAAGCTGCTCTTGGGTGTAGCTCCGCATTTGCTAGCCCTGATCGATTCCCAGCATCGATGGAGTTTTCAGATTGCCGCCGATGGAATTGGACGCCGCAACCTGTGCTTTGAGCACAAGGCTGGCGTTGGAAACGATCTCTTTGGAGACATTTGTCACGGCCTGAGAGCGCAAAATCTCATCTTGGAGCTTCTCACCTTCCAGGTCTTCATCACTGAGGCGTTCCAGTTGCGCGAATAGGTGATCATTCAAATCTGTGAGCTTATTCTTCATGATATTTTCCTTCTTAAAAACCGCTAAGAGCTATCAAAGAGCCGCTACCACTTAACCAGCACACCCTCGAAGGGCAGGCCGTGGGTTGTCTCGAAAAATTCGACCATAGCGGCCACGGTCTTGAAACCATCGGCCAGGGCAATTGCCTTGATGTCGTTCCTGGGGATGTCCATGAACACGCCCTCGCGCTGCACGGCCAGAGCAGGCTTGGCGCGGCGGCCTTTGAGATACACACGGATAGGCAGGACCTCGCGACACTCCGGATCAGGCTCCACCAGCTTGCGGCACTTCTTCGACCGCTGCCCTGTATAAAGCTGGAGGAACTCACCGGGCCGAGCATGCCGCCGCTTGCCATTGGCACGAATCGTCTGGCGCTTGCGTCCAGTTTCCACGTCTGGGGCGAATTGGGATTGAAAATTGTAGGCTACCATCAGCTATACCTCCGTGTCCTACCCAAGTGGGGTAGTGTTGTTGGAAATCCACACCATGAAGGCGATGTACCAGACGAAGAAACAGACCCCGACAAATGCCCACATCGTGTAGGCGATGCACTTGGCGATGCTAGTTTTCATTTACTCCCCCTCCATTCTCGGGGCCGTATTTAATGAGCTTCACCACGGCGTCCAGAACGTCCGAGACGTTCTCGGGACTCGTACGCATTGCCGCGTTTTCTGTAAGCGACTTTAAGACGGCTTCCCCGTCGAATAATTCAGTCGGAATGATCTTCGGATTCATGAGGAACTCACGGATGGCGATCATTTCCGGACAACGGTGCATGGATTCAATCCAGACACGCGGATTCGTGAGATTGTGGCGCTGGCGCTCGATGTATTGCTCGGCAGCCTTGAGAGTGAAGTGTGCGCATTTGAATTCATGAATCACGTTGTAGTAGGCTTTCTCGTATCCAAACTCCTCGGCCTGATCCTCATCCAACGGCAACCCTTCGCCGTCTTCGGGAACCTCGAAATATTCGCCATCGTCAGGGAAAAACCAGTGATATTTCTCAGCGTATTGAGACTCGAAACCGTAGACAATCCGCTCCTCCTGAACGAGGTAAATCGAGTCTGCCGTGCAGTCGTTGTCCTGTGTCCGTAGTTCCTCGGCCAGCTTGTTCAAATCGAGTGTCATGATTCTTCTCCATCCTCGGTTGACTCTCTTTTCGACCACTCGCGCCACTCTTCCAAAGTAACCTGACCAACGCCGTGGAACTTCTTGCCTGATGGAAGTGCATCAGCGAGGGCTTCACGGATGATGGCCTTGCGCCCATCGGTGTCCGCCTGTCTGAACCCGGACTGATCAAGATAGAACCGGGCGCTGTTGTATGCTCTGACCGAAAGCCCAGACAGCTCTTTCTTATGAGCTGCCGCCCGTCGTGCGGATGTTTCTTTTGATATAGCCATCTATTCCTCTCCCTTCCCTTTAGCCGCCTTACCCGGCAGCACGATCTTCTTCTTGCATTCCTTGCCCCCGTCATTCCGGCGAGGCCGTAGCCAGGTGATGGCAACACTGTCGCCATGCTCTTCGGCGCGGGCGCACTCGCGGGACTTCCACAAAGGGCAGCCGGGGTCGTAGCAGCGGGACCGATCCAGAGGCAGGTCACTCATCACGCACCACCCAGGTTAAAAAAGTCGGGACAGTCAAGCCCACCACTGCCTTGGAATTCGTTCTCAGCCACTCGCCCATTCACATCCAGTTGCTTGAGATAGAAAGGCACCTTGGCTTTGCCGCACTGGATGATGACGTCCGCCGCCCAGTCCCATTCCATGGGCCTGCCCGGATTGTTTCCGGCCAGCTTCTCGCAGCCCATGACCACCCAATCCAGCCCGGCACACTCGGCCATGCCCCGGCCTTCGACCGAGACCCTGCCGTTCAAAGCGTGATAGACGCCGCCCTCGGTATCGATCTGATTGAGATTTGCCAGGCCGACCGCAGGCTCGTAGCTCACGAACCGAGCAGCAGCAGGGGTATGCAGCAGATGCGGAATATTCTCGTCGGCGCTGGCCTGATCCCAGACCGTGGTGCCGAACATCACGTTGGAAAGCGGCCACTTTCGATCAACATCCAGATTCGAGTAGTGGGAGAGCATGACGTTGACGCAGTCGTCGTCATAGGGGACTTTACGTTCGGCCCGTGCTGAATGCTCGGCACGGGCGCAAGCAAATAACCCCTCAATGTACTGCTTCATTCGTTTGGGCCGCTTGGTCAGGATCACAAACCTATGCTGATGACAGCGAGCCATGATCGCAAACACCTGATCGATGAACCGACTCGGCACACCGGGATGAAAAAGGTCGGACATGAAGCACACGCCGATCACGGCAGGCTTGCGCCTCGTGAGCACGGCCTGCAGGCGGTCCTCGTGGAGTTGGATGGTGGAGAACGGCTCGCCGTAGCAGCTCGGCATGGCCTTGCCTGCCTTGAGCGCCTTGTGCCGCTTGTCGTGCAGGTCCTTGGCGTAGCAGTTGTCGCAGCCAGCGCCTGCCCATGAGCAGCCGGAGGTCACGTTCCAGGCGAAGTCGAGATACGGGATGCCCGTCTTGGTCAACTTGGGCTTAGGCATTGCCGCCCTCCTTTTTCACGAGGTAGGCGCAGATCGCGGACTGGCCCCGGTTGTGTTTGAAATCGTGGTCCTCGCCCTCGAAGTCGGGGCGGTGGCAGTTGCTCCTGGACGGACAGGTGGAGTCGGTACACCGCATGGGCTTCTTGTGATTGCCGGGCTGCCGAAAACCATTGGGATTGCGGTCGTGCATTTCGTGGCCGGGAAGACTCATGCCGACACCTCCGCAGGTTCAAGAGAACAAGAAAGATCACCAAGCGGCTGGCAGCGATGCCGCGCTTTGATGGCCTCGAAATCAATGGTTTTGGATTCGCCCGTGCGAGAAGCGGCGAACATGGCCGACGGGAGGTCCAGCAGCAGGACGCTTGAGGTACGCTGCCCCTTCGGCACGGCGACCACGGTCAAGTCGGGCTGATTGCGCACAAAACGAGCAAAGGCGTCATAGGTAAAGAACTTGGCCGACACGACGAGTCGTTCCATCTCGAACAGCTCATGCAGATCGGGCAGGGTCACGTCGCCCTGATGCGACCGGATTCGGCGCAGCAGTATCGTGGCAAGCACCAGCTCCCGCGCCTGTTTTGTTTCCCTGACCGTCATGACAACAGCCTCCGGTGGAATGAGAGCAGCCCCGTCTCGCGGCGCTTGCGCTCGATCCTGCCGTGGATCAGGTAACCCGCAGCCACACCAAACAGGGCGGCGGCTCCAACAATGGCACCGATCACTGTCCATTCCAACATCATGCCGCCTCCTCAATTTCTTTTATCCAGTCCTCGAACTTGTCGAACAGGCAGACCGCCCGCCGCACGACGTGACCGCCCCCACCCTCTGCCGCGCACTCGCACCGATTGGCGTACTCCGCATCCGACTCGCCGGAAAACAGCGGGCAGGTCACGGCGCAGGGTTTGTCTTTCCCATGATGCGGGCAGATGGTGTGGGGAGTGGTCATGGGTTAGCGCCTGTCGCCCTTGGGCACGCTGTGATCCATGCCGCCGGGCCGTGCGGCCAAGCGAGCTATCTGGCGTTCCCGCATGAGGGTCTCTTCGAGCACTCCCTTGAGCAGGTTGCCAGCCACGCCCACCCGACCGACACCGGGCAGGTAAACGAGCTTCGCCTCGGCATCGGCCACCAGCGCCTCCACCTTGTCCACTATTTCGTCCAGTCTTTCGGTCGCGTCCTGCATGGCTAGTCCTCCCCGGCTTTACGTCGTTCGAGCACGCGCTGGCATGCGACAATGGCACCCTTGGCTTTGCTCATGAGCTTATTGGCTTGGGCTTCAAACATCCCCAACTCTTCGTCGGTGACTTTCTTGCCGCCGTCGCTGTCCTTGTCCTGGGCATGATCGAAACTTCGACAGAGAGCACCGAGTTCGGACATGGTTTCCATGACGACCGTGCGGGCTTCGCCCTCATCACCAACCATCGAGGGCAGCTCGACGAACACGCCGCCCGCCTTGACCGCGAAATATTCGGCGATGAATTTCTCGCCGCCTGCTGCGGCAATGATTGCTTCAAGGGATTCGATGGGCAGCTTGCACCCGGCATTGGACTCGGTGCCAGACAGGCCGTTCATGAGTGTGGAGTATGGGATGCTGGTCAGGGCCGCGATGCGGCGGGCAGTGACACCACCGGGTGAGAACTTCACCAGATCATGCACCGCTTCGGCGAGGTCTTCGTAAAAATTGGGGGCTTTCAGATTCTGGGGCATGGTAATCTTCCTTTGACTTTACCGTGTGTCAGATAAAAAAAATCGTGATATGGCCGAGAGTATGAACGACAATCGGCTACACCGCGTCGGACACGGAACCACCCTGCCGGGCCGCTTCCAGCTTCCGGTCGAGCCAGCCTTTTTGCGGGCCGCGCGCCTTGTCCTTGCCCTTGGGCAGATAAGAAATGGGGATATGCTTCTTGGTCGGCGTCTGGAATGTCTTCATGGCCGACAACACGCTGGTTGGAACTTCCGGCAGATTGCACAGAACGCTGGTCCTCCCGACCGACAGGTCGAGATGCTTCGCCAGCAAACTGACCGAAGCCTGATTCATCTTGAGCCAACCGGAGATGCGACCTTGACGGGATTCTGTGGACATAATACTAAAACCATTGTGTTAAATGTTTGCGTAAACGTTTTTGGTAACTGTTGAGACAATAAATAAACGAGATTTCGCTTTTTGGTCAAGCGATATTTCGTTTTGGAACGAAGTTTCGTTATGAAATTATTTGAACGTGTTGATTTAATTGCGAAAGAAAAATGCGGCAGCCGTAAGGTTTTGGCCGAGAAACTCGGTATTCCGCAAACCACGTTCAATGGGTATTTCAATGACAAGGGCCAAAAGAATTTCCGGGGCGAGCACCTGGAACGAATTTTCGTTTTGTTTCCAGACGTCAACCCAGTCTGCCTATTGAACGGCACAGGAGAAATGTTTCAACAACTTCCAGGCCGAGCAGGTAGGATCAAACAGCCCGACATGATTGCTCATGACAAGGACGGCAACATCCTCCTGATTGAGCTCAAGAAACATGCACCGATTGCTGGACAGCTTACTGAGCTGGAGCAGGCCATGACCGAAGCTGACGACCTTGCCAAGATCGAAGCCATGATCGCCAGCCTCAAAGGGCAGCACCAGGCGCTCTACAAGAAGCAAGGCGGGTATGGAAAAAGCTCGGAGGCGCGCGAGCCGGGCATGTTTCACGAAGACCCAGCCAACTATCCAGCCGGAGCCGAGCCGGGCAACCCGCGTCGTGATCCGGCAGCCAGTGAAGAGGACGCACGCCCAAACGACTAGAGCCAGAAGGGATTGCTGCCCCTGATTTTTTTTGGTTGCAATGATAGACGATACGTATTTCCGACTGATTTAGTCGTATTTAAATCGCGTAAACGAAAACACCATCCAATAAGGAACCGACTCATGAAACTCAAATCAATTTTATTATCCGCCGTCCTTGTCCTCCTGCTCGCAACTCCGGCCCTTGCCAAAGACCTGTATGTCTGTTGGGAAGATGGAACCGTCTCATATATTGCCAACATAAAAACCATGAAGCTCGATGACTCAAATCGGAACATGCTGAAAGTCACCATAACCAATAGCAATTCGGAACCAATCTTCATAAACACCCTGAAAGTCAGGTATTATACGAAAGAGCGTAGCGCGATGAGACCTATGCGATGACCATCCGCAACCTCGGTCATGGCACAAACGACTTTGATCCACCGGATGTCAAAAAAAAACGGGAAGCTACTACCATGGGCAACGACTACAATTACGGATTTGAAAAGTTCATGAAGGCTGCGGACATTCTGGACAACGGCACAGGCGGCAACAAACATCGGCTCACCGATGCCTGTGTCTATGAGCTGATGCACATCACCCCTGCCAACGATCTGCCACCGGAGATGCGCGAAGAATTCGAGAGCTTGCAAAGCTTTCTCACCATGGGACCGACCTTCGATGAAGGCGGCGCATTCGCCTCAACCATCCAGCAGATGGGCGACGAGGAAGTGGTGCAGTTCATTGCCAAGGTCAAGGAAATGTATTTGAAGCTCGAACAGAGCAGAGAAGGATAAAAGGAAAAACCATGCCCAAGATAACCCTGCCACTGCTCATCCTCATCGCATTCGCTCTACTCGCCTGCGGCGGCCAGCCCGATCTGCCGCATGCTGGTGAGTATCAGGTCATTGAAATGAAAAAGAGTAGCAGAAGCCGGGATCGTGTCACCTGCTCGATTTTCGCGCCGGAGATCACGACCAGAGACGAATTCGCGCAGACGACCATGAAAGCTGCCCTCGATCTCCAAGCTGAGACCGGAGCCAAGGTTGTTGTCGTCAATCTGGAAGAAGACCCGCGAACAGTAGGAAAAGGAACGCTCCTCGCCATGGCTTTCCATGCTCCGGATGGCGGCGGATTCAGCGGAGATCAGGGTTGGACGTGGGACGTCAAGGCCGCGGACAAACGCAGCTCGGAAGACACGCTCCGCATGACCACCCTCTGGTGGCGCAACCGGGACCGCTTCCAGATTCCCGACGGAGCGGGCAGCACCATGACCGACGAGGCCGCCCTGTCGAAATTCATCGGCGAAACCATGGGAGTCAATCCGGACAGCGTGACGCTGGCCTACAACTCCATGACCGAATATTTAAAGAAGTAACCCATGCGTGCCGGGCATGCGGAAGTTAAGTATATCTGAGCGAAGGATAAACATTATCAGCGGCTTGAGGGGGCCGAGAAACAAGGAGAAGACAATGGGATACGAAATTGATTTCCTGCCCGTAGGCGACAAGTCCAAAGGCGGCGACGCCATAGCTCTCCGTTTCGGCGACCTCCATGGTCACCGCGATAACCAGTTCGTCATGGTAGTGGACGGGGGCTACAAAAAAGACGGCGAAGAACTCGTCGCGCACATCAAGGAGTTTTACAAGACAGACATTGTCGATCTGGTACTCTGCACCCACCCTGACAACGACCATATCAGCGGCTTGAGCGTTGTTCTGGAGGAGTTAAAAGTAACAGAACTTGCATTACACCAGCCATGGCTCAATTCTGATGAGATCTTCAACTTCGTCAAGGACAACCGACGCACCGAAACAGGTATCGAAAAATATCTGGTTAAATCCCTTTCCCAGGCACAAGACCTGGTGGAACTCGCCGAATCTAAAGACATCCCAGTATGGGAGCCATACGCAGGACAGACCCTCCCCAACCTGCCTCCCGGATACGCGATCACTGTGCTCGGTCCGTCCGAGGATTACTACAACCAGCTCATGTCAAACTTCATCGAAGGGTCCACGCAGCATGACGCTGCATCTTCATTTATCGGAAACTTGTTCGAAAAGGCATTCAACATCCTTGACCGCTTCGACATCATAGAAACCCTCGCCGACCCCGACGAGGATGCCACTTCCCCCATCAACAACTCCAGCGCAATCCTCCATCTGAGCCTTGACGGCCACAACATCGTCTTCACCGGAGACGCAGGAGTGCCTGCATTAGACAAGGCGTTCGACTTCGCTGTCCAGAACGGCAACGACTATCGCATGCCAAAATTGGCCCAGATTCCCCACCACGGCAGCAAGCGCAACGTCGGCCCGACGCTTCTTAACCGATGGTTCGGAGAGCCGGGACAGGGAGGAGAAGGATGGGCCTACGTCTCCGCCCCCAAGGAGGGAGCACCCAAGCACCCTTCGGCAAAAGTGCTCAATGCCTTCAAAAGGAGAGGGTGGGAATGGGCCAGCACCGCAGATGGGCAGCCCATACGCAAAAAGAAGGATGCGCCCAAGCGGGAAGGATGGGTAAAACTGGGCACTCCTCCCTACCTAGAGGAAGAAGGGGATTAACCCATGCAGTTCCATTTCGATCGCTATACGCTCAATGCACGACTTGCCCCCATGCTGATAACGCTCATGCCCATTGGCCTGGCGATCATCAGCCTGTTTCCGGCCAGCTCATCAAGCATGGGATTGATCATCGGTGCGGTTTCCTACTGTGGACTGCTCGTGCTCCTGTCAAATCTGGGCCGTGACCTTGGACAAAAAAAGGAAAAAAGCCTTTTCAAGAAATGGGGTGGAATCCCTACAACGACCATGCTGGACCCAGTGAAATCCGACATGACCCCAGAGCAGCTCGAAGCCATCCACTCCCGCCTCGAAAAACTCACCGCAATACCCCGCCCCGAATCCGACGAGAACAAAGACGCCGTCTACGAAGCATGGACCACCTACTTGCGAACCAATACCCGTGGCCAGGACAACGGGCAGTTCCGGCTCGTCCTGACGGAAAGCATCAATTACGGTTTCCGACGCAACCTGTACGGCCTCCGTTGGATCGGTTTCTGGATGGCAATCATTTCTCTGGGCATCATCCTCGGAGAGCACAGCGTCATAGCCTTAGCAGACCCAGACCCATGGTGTGAAGACCTGCTGGACATGCGTCCGGCCGCCAAGGCGGCAACACTGATCACCACCTGCACGGCTCTCGTCTTCCTCTGCGTGGTGCGAGAAAAATGGGTTAAGATGGCGGCGACGGACTATGCCAAACACCTGCTGGAATCAACCTTCATTCTGGACAAGAAAGAAGAAACCCAGGAAAAGCCATGAGTATAGATTTCCTCTGCAACATCTGGAAAGTTGAGCACGGCAGCGCCGCCTGCCTGATCACTCCCAACGAAAGAACCATCCTGTTCGACTGCGGCTGCAGTGACGACTTTTCTCCGGCAGACCACCTCAAAGAGCATGGGGGGCTGAAAGACGTTGACCAGCTTGTGGTCAGCCACCCCCATCAGGACCATATTGCCGAACTGCCCAAGGTGCTGGACCTTTTCAATGTCAAACGCAGGTATAGCAACCCAGCCACCCCAGACAGGCTTGTTTACTCCAGCGGCAAGAAAGATTTAAAGGAACCGCATAAGACATGGGCACACATTAATGAGACGTGGACCGGCAAGGTCTCACCAGAGAACTCCTTCACAAACCACGACAGCTACGGCGGGGTCCAGTTCAACACATACTACTGCAAAGAGGCACACCTCGAAGGCTCGGCCGCAGAGAACCTCAACAACTACAGTATACTGACAACCGTAGAGTATTCTGGCCTCAAGATAGTCTTCCCTGGAGACCTAGAGCCGGACGGATGGGATGCGGTCATGGACAATAATGCAAATCTGGAAAACGACTTAGCGCAAGGGAGCTATCGAATTCTCGTCGCCCCACACCACGGGCGGAAATCCGGTGTCCGCCGAGGCGAAAAAGTGTACACGCGCTTCCTGGAGGCCATGATGCCAGACCTCGTCATCATTTCCGACAAATACGGCAACGACTCCACCGACCCCGAAGCGTACCGAGGTTGGGCAGGAGGTATGAATGTTCTCATGGGTGACAAGTGGGAGAAGAAAGAGGTCCTGACAACCAAGACCAACGACTGCGTCAGCATCCAGATCGAAGGGAAAACCCTGACCGTTAAGGTCTTCTAAAAAAAACGCCCCGGCTTTTCATCAAGGCCGGGGCTTTCTCTTTTATCGCCCCATCTTTTTCAGCGAGGCCAGCCGCTTCTCATGCATCCGGTTGAACTCGTCGGCAGCAGCAGCGAACTTCCGGGCCATGCCCGGATGATCCGAATCAGGCGGAAAGGTCGCCACGATCCTGCTGGTCTTATTGTCCTTGATCAGGGCACCGATCGCGGCATCGCGCCGGGCTTGAAAACGGGTGGGGAGACTCATGCCTTTTTTACCAACCAGACCTAAACCGTCCATCACCATTGCATCAAAGGTTGAATCCTAAAACTCAATCATATACATACTCACAAAACAAATGGAGCCTCAAATGAAAAAACTTGCCCTGCTAGTCATGTCCATTGCCCTGATTGCATCTACAATTGCCTGCGCTCAGAGTTCCAAAATTAACACCCCGTCAGCCGCCGACGACAACATACTCCCCATGTTCATTGGCGGAGCCGCTCAATTCACGACACCGGAAGGTCTGCCAACATACAAGCTTGCCTATTCTGGGCAACCCGGCGGATCAACTGGACCAGCCAAGTTCTGGATTCTGGAACATGAAGGCCTCGCATATGACGTCCACGCCTGGGTTGGGGACACGTTCACAGTTAGTACAGTAAGCTTCACACTCATCGCGATTAAAAAGAACCACGTCCTACTGCAACGAACTAATCAAATCCCAATGGAATAAAGAAAAGCCCCCGGCCTCATCGAGACCGGGGGCTTTTCATTTCTTAGTATTTATTCGTTCCCGCGCATCATCGCCCCACTCAACCACACGTTTCAGCGCCTTGGCGCAGTCCTCGTGCGCACCGTGCAGGCGGACGATGTACTCGCCCACGACCTGATCGGTTAGGGGATCGGGCGGCAGGGCCGGAGCATCAGCGCAGACGGCCAGCTCCGGAGGCGGAGCCAGGATCACGGTCTCAGTCTGCGGGACCAGAACCTTCTGCGTCCGACCGCAGGCGGTCAAAAGCAAAAGAGACAGCAGGACCAACTTCAGGGCACATCGCATGTTCGGGACTCCTTTTTAAAGTGTTCATTTCCGCAATCCAGGCCGATTGCTTTTCGCTCCTGGCAAGGCGCTCGGTCGAGACTTCAACCTGCAGGGAAAGATCGGCACGGAGCTGCTCCTCTCGCCGGAACCCGGCCTTGATCTCGTTGCGGTGGGTTTCGGCCACTCGCTCGATCTGGGCAGCCTGCACCGCGTTCTCACCACGCAGGTTCTGGTAGTCATTCCACAGCCAGATCAACACGGTGGCGGCGAGGGCATAGCCCACATACTTGACGATGGAACCAACGCCGAACTCCACTGCCCATGAAATTATCTTGCCCCACATGTCAGCTCCTTGTGCCAGCGATGAATGCGCTGGTTGTAGGTGATGGTCTCCTTGGAGTGGCGACCTGTCACCTGCGGCAGCGCCTCGATGATGTTGGCATAGCGACTCGCACCGCCCGCTTTTTTCTGCGCCTTGAGCAGGTTGCCAAACCCGGCGTTGTAGCTGGCGCGGGCAAGGTCCATGCGGTCGATCTCCGGACGTGGAGCGGACCACCCGTTTCGCAGCTTGCGCATGTAGAAGGCCGCCGCCATGATTGAGTGCTTGACCGAATGCGGCGACACCCGACCGAAGCCGAGCTGCCGGGACGTGTCTTTCCAGGTGCCGGGCATGAACTGGCCGAGGCCAGCAGCGCCAACCGGGGAGATGGCCGACGGATCAAGGAGCGACTCCTGATAGAGCTGCGCCTTGAGCCAACGCCAGTCGCCCTCCGGGGTGGGCGTCCACCACCGGGAAACGGCCTTCTGAATGTGCCGATCATATCGGTCGGCAAATCGCCCCGCGCCAGCCTCAGAAGGCCAGCACGAGAGCGCAACCAATCCACATAGCAGAGCGATAGATAGATAACGCAAGGGCGTCTCCTTCGATGATTTCCAAAGTGTCGTTCCAGGTACGGCCATTAAACCGTTCCAGCATGCGCAGCATAAACCACAGGATGAACAGGGCGATGAGCTTGTAAATGAACTCAAGCACGAGGTTCATCATTGCCGAATCAATCATTGAGAATCCCATCAGGCATCTCCTTTGTCGTTGAGGATATCCACTTGTTCTTCCTTCGGAATGTTGGAATGAACCACCAAGGCGCGAACCATGCGGAAAAGGATTTTGAATTTGAGGTCTTGCGCACTGTGCTGCTCCTTGCATTCGGAGCGGCTAACGCTGCGGACGCGCACAACGAATCCGACAATGGTCGCAATGACCACGGTGACGAGGCTGGTTTCGAGATTCGAGAATGGCATGGTCGCTCCGTGTTAGGCTGCGGTTTCAGGCACAACCGGCAAGCCGTCTGCCCCCATGGTGGTTTCAGCCGGGAAACCATATTCATTTACCAGCTTTGCCAGCACGTCGGCCTCGGCGATCTCGGTGCCGCCTTCGTCGGGAGTGCCATCAAACAGGGCCAGCACAGTGCCATTCCCTTCGAACATCCAAACATGATTTTCGGGGTAACCTGTTACCCCGTTGTGGATAAACTTCTGATCGACATTGTCGCGGCCTTCGATGGTTTCAAGATGCTCCACCGGATCGGTGTTCGGGTCGTCCCATCCGTGGTCTACCAACGTGTATTCTGCAAAGATTTTAGCCATTATTTACCCCTTCGATATACGAGATTTTTGAAAGGCTCAGGCTCCGGCATTTGTACAGAGCGGAAGTGCCGCTGGATTTGATCCCGAAGATGGCCGAGGCGTTCGAATCGATGACCACCGACGACTCATTAAAAACCTTTCGTGCATTGAAAAAAACGCAGGG
>JAFLJT010000243.1 GCA_022712855.1 Pseudodesulfovibrio sp.
AATAAGATTCCGTTCATAATTATTAGCCGAGACGCCACCCAGGAGAAGGTGATCAAATCGGTTCGTAATGGCGCAATGGATTTTGTTTTATCTTCGATCAATAAACATACATTCCTGAAAAAAATACGCAAAGTACTCACCCGAAGCGGTAGGGCGCTTCCGCCGCGCGAAGACGTTGATCAGATCGACGTTGATGATCATATGACTGGCATAGAAAAGGTCCTGACGGTCCTTGAGAAAGCCAAAGAAGTGAAAGCGATGCCGTATAGTGTCGCGAAAGTCGTGTCTTTGTGTTCCGATGCGAACAGCAATGTTTCCGACATCGTTGAGCCAATAAAAGCGGATGCGGCCCTGAGTTCTTCGATCCTGAAATACAGCAATTCCATGGCGTTTTATCGCGGTGCGGCCAAGGTGCAGACGCTCAAAGATGCGATCGTGCGGATCGGCCTTGATGAGACCAAGGAGACGTGCATGGTTCACGCCGTGTATAGCTTGTTTGAGAAGAGCAATAAGACGTTCGGGTTTGATCGGTACCAGTTCTGGATTCACTCGCTGGCCACAGGCATTATTGCAAAATGGCTCGCCAAAAAACTTGGGTATGCACATCAGGATGCAGCTCTGTTGAGCGGTGTTTTGCATGATCTGGGCAAGATGATCATGGATGATTATTTTAATGCTGATTACGACAAGATTATCCGGCTTTCTGCTACGCAGCGCAGAATCCTTTTCCATGTTGAAAACGAAATTCTGGGGACGAATCACAGCTTTATCGGTGGCAAAATTGCCGAGAACTGGCGGTTCCCCGCAACGATCACTTACGCCATCAAGAACCATCACGATTATACGCGTTCGTTCATTGATGGTGGGAAAAGCATCAATCTGGCGACGATTGTTTTTGTGAGTAACTATCTGGCTAAGGCGTTGGGCCTTGGAACAGGCAGCGACTTTTTTGTCACGCCGATCCCGGATGGGATTTGGAAAAAGCTGGGGTTTGATACGGCGATTCCCGATGACTTCCTGCAACTGGTCCATGAGGAGCTTAATTACTTCTACTCCTTCTTGCAGATTCCGCAGAGTTCAGCAGCTGTGCCGAAAAAAGCAGTTAATGCCGATATGCGCATACTGGTGTTGAGCAACTCTCCCATCGCCAATGTGTACGTTCGTATTTATCTGGCCAATTGCGAGTATACTTTTGCCGTAGGCGGGCTTGATGGTATACCGAAAGGCAAATATGACCTGATTATTTACGACTTCGTTGACGAGCTGGAACCCACAGAGATGGAGTTCATGATCAAGGCTGCCACAGACTTCAGCGAGACCCCGGCAATCTTCATTTATGGCGGTGTTAACGATATTCTTGTGATTCAGAAAATACACAAGATGACACAAAGTTTGACCGTTCCCCTCGATATGTTTGCCTTTGACCAGATTATGAAGAGTTACGACCCGCAAACCCAGGCGTTCTCTGATATTGAACTCGATAGGACCGCAGGAAGCGCTTCAAAATAACCCGCGTTCATTGTTTTCCTTCTTCTTTGGGTGGAAAGGGGGGCTCTCTTCTCCCTTTTCGCTCCTCTTCTGTATATTCTTCTCCGATTGTGTATGCACGGTGAATTAACCGTTAATCCGCGCCCTGTCTGGACATTGGGCGGTCTAATGGTATATGAACGCCAGACATTTCTTATTATATAGTTTGGATTTTCCTTTACCCGTCAATCTTTTTTGAAAGGCATACATCATGAGCAAGCCGAATTTTGCACCCCTGAAACTTTTCATTACCGGCCCCACGTATATCCGCGACGCCATCAAGGAAGCCGCGTCCCTTCCGGAGTTCGGACACCGTGATGCAGAAAATGATCTGCGTTTTGGCCCTATCCGCGAAAACCTTTGCAAGCTGGCTGGCGCAGGCGATAAATATGAAGCCGTCTTCTTCCTCGGTTCCGGCTCTACCAGCATGGAAGCCTCTGTGCGCTCTCTGGTTGCTGACGATGAAACCGTTCTCAATGTCTCTGTGGGCGCATTCGGCGACATGTACTACAACCTCGCTGCCCATAACGGCAAAAAGTCCGAGAACCTGAAGTTCGACTACGGCGAAGCCATCGACATGGATGTGCTGGAAGCCAAGCTCAAGGAACTGAAGCCGGATGTTGTCACTTTCACGCACAACGAGACCTCCACAGGTGTGGTCAACGACGTGCCTTCCATTTGTGCGCTGATCCGCAAATACGGTGCCATGCCGCTGGTTGATGGCGTGTCCATCTTCGGTGGTGCTGACCTCGATCTGGAAAACTCCGGCGCGGCCATGTACTGCACCGCCACCCAGAAAGCGATGGCTCTGCCCGCTGGATTCGGCATCGGTTTCATCTCCAAGGAAGCTGAAGAAAAAGCTGAGAAGGTCGCCAACAAAGGCCACCATCACGATATCACCAAACATTTGGGCCGTGCTCGCAAGAACCAGACCCTGACCACGCCGAACTGTACTCTGGCGAACCAGATGTACGTGCAGCTTGATTACATCGTGAACGAGGAAGGCATCCAGAATCGCTTTGACCGTCACATCGAAATGCGCACCATGGTCGAGAAATGGGTTGATGGCCTCGACGGGTTTGAGATGTTCGCTCCCGAAGGGCATCGTTCCCCGACGCTGTCCACCGTGCTGTGTCCCGCAGGCGTCACCATTGACCAGCTCAAGAAGGGCGTGAAGGAAGCATTGCGCGAAGAAGGGTACCTCATGGACCCGGGCTACGGTAAGCTCAACACCGCCATGGCAGACTCCGGTCGCCGCCTTGTATTCCGCGTCGGTCACATGGGCGACATCACGCCCGATATGCTCGCCGAATACCTTGGCAAGCTCGAAGTAGAACTGAAAAAACTTTAAGAGATAAGGATACTGACAATGAGAATTCTTGCTAACGATGGCATTGTTGATGAAGCTGCAAAATATTTGAAATCTCAGGGCTTCATCCTGGAGACCGAAAAGCGTGACGAAGAAGACCTGATCTCCGAGATCGGTAGCTTCGACGCCGTGCTCATTCGTTCCGCTACAAAGATCACCCGCGAACTGCTGGAAGCTGGCGTCAAGAATGGCGGCAAGCTCAAGATCATCGGTCGCGGTGGTGTCGGCACTGACAACATCGATCTGGAAGCTGCCAAAGAGCTGGGCGTTATCGTCAAGTTCGCACCCAACGGTAACACCAATGCCACCGCAGAACATGCGCTGGGCCTGATGTTCGCTGTTGCTCGTCGTGTACCGTATGCCCATCACACGCTGATGAACGGCACCTGGCATAAGAAGCGCTTCAAAGGCGTGGAACTGTTCGGCAAGACCCTTGGAATCATCGGTTGTGGCCGTATCGGTCAGGGACTGGCAACCAAGGCTGGCGCTTTGGGCATGAAAGTCATCGGCTATGACATGTACCACTCCATCGACGCACCGCTAACGTACGTGGATTCTATCCCCGAACTGCTCGCGCAGTCCGATTTCGTTTCCCTGCACTGCGGTGGTACCGAGCCGGTCATCAACACCGAAGAGCTGAAGCAGATGAAGGACACCGCGTACCTGATCAACGCATCTCGCGGTAAGAACGTTGCAGAAGACGCATTGTACAACGCACTCAAAACTGGCGAGATCGCCGGCGCTGCACTGGATTGTTACGAGACTGAGCCGAAACGTGAAGGTCTACCGTTCGTCAACAAGTTGCAGGAACTGGACAACATCGTCATGTCTGCCCACCTCGGTGCATCCACCCGTAATGCGGGCGTTCGTACGGGTATGGAGATCGCGGAAGTGGTCACTGCCTACCTGCATCGCGGCGACTACGGCAACTCCGTCAACGTCGGCGAGACCGTTGAAGACGAAGGCACCGAAGTTTACGCCATTTTCATCACCCACGCAGACACACCCGGCATGTTCGGTAAGTTCGGCACCACCATGGGCGAGCTTGGCGTGAACATCCGTGAGAATAATTCACGTAAACTCGGTGAGCAGGTTCAGACGGTGTACATCGTCCACGCTCAGCCTACTGAAGAAATCCGTGAAGCTTTGTCGAAAATTGACGGTGTTACTCGAGTTTCTATCTAGTAATTACTACTAATTTAGCCAATTAAGGCCGGAGTGTGAACTCCGGCCTTTTTTATTTCTGCTGAATATTCTTCGCTATTTAAAAGATGTTAAAAGTACACGAGTTGTCTGAATTTATAATAGCACACTCTCTCTCCTTTGTGCTATATTTCTACTACAAATACAATCTCACTTCATGGCTATAATAATTCGTATAGGGAGAGCAAATGTTTCAAAATTTAAAGCTTCGCACCAAATTACTTGCCGGGTTCGGGACTGTTCTGGTTCTGATGTTAGTGCTCCTCGGCATTTATCAGTTCGCCATTTCATTCTCTGTGACCAGCTTCAATGGTCTGGTTCATGAAGAACTCGCCATCAAGAGTCATGCGCTGACTGCTGAAGCGTTCATGCTGCAATGCCGTCGGAACGAGAAGGACTTTCTGCTTCGAAAGAACGTGAAGTACCTCAAGCAGTTTCAGGGGAATCTCGCCAAGGTTGTTGAGAATGCGGACTCCATCGTGCCTTTGGCCCAGGCTCTCGATGCCTCGGACCTCGCTGCAGAGGCCAAGTCAATCAAGGGCGCGGCTGCTGATTACGAATCTGCATTTCATGATCTCGTATCCGCATGGGAAAAGCGCGGACTGGATCACGAATCCGGTATTCAGGGATCGTTCCGCGCCATCGTGAAGAATGCGGAAAAGGTCTTTGAGGAGCATCAGGTGGAAGACCTGTATGTCGATATGCTGCTCATTCGCCGCTGGGAAAAGGATTATCAGCGCACTGGTGCGGCCAAGTACAGCAAGCGCATGACAGCAACGCAGGCCCATTTTAAGAAGGCGCTGGAGGAGAAGGATAAGACTGAGGCGCTAGAAGGTATTGCCGCAGGGTTTAATCTTTACCAATCAGCTTTCAACGCCTTTTTGGCCTCCGGATCTGAGTTTGATTATGAGAATGTCCGCAGTGCTGCCGCCGAAACGGAAAAGTGGATTAAGTCCATTCACGTTTCCGACGTCAAGGGCCTCTTGCTCATGATACGCCGGGCCGAAAAGGATTATCTGCTCCGTGGGAGCGACAAGTATGTCAAGAAGACGCACGCCGCACTTGATTCTCTCTACGCTGCTTTTGAAAATTCCGAGGCTGACCGGGAACATGTTGAAGACGCTGCAAGAATCTTGAAGGAATACAAGACCGCCTTTAACGCACTCGTCGCCGAAGATGGCAAGATCAAGGGCACCATTGCCAAGATGCGCAAGGCCGTGCACTCCATCGAACCGGTGGTTGAAAAGATTGCCACAGACGCCGACGGGTTGGCTCAGGCCAAGGCTGAAAGTGTTGAGTCTCAAGTGACTGGTTTGGGCATGACCGCCATGTTCGTCGGTCTTGGCGCCATAGCTGCCGGTATTCTCATTGCGCTGTTTATTTTGCGCAGTGTCTTGAACCAACTTGGCTCCGATCCCATTGAGTTATCGGAGATCACCAAGCGTATTGCTGAAGGCCAACTCGGCGTAAAGTTTACTGGTACCTACGAAGCAAGCAGCGTATATGGTTCCATGCAGGCCATGACGACAAAGTTACAGCAGGTTCTCGGTGAAGTGAATGCTGCCGCATCCAATGTGGCTTCTGGTTCCGAAGAGCTTTCAGCCACGGCTGAAACGGTTTCACAGGGTGCCAACCAACAGGCGGCCGGCGTGGAAGAAGTCTCATCCAGTGTTGAAGAGATGGTTGCCAGCATTGGGCAGAATTCCGAGAATGCCCGGGAAACCGAAACTATCTCACGACAGGCCAGCCAGGATGCAGAGGAAGGCGGTACCGCTGTGACCGAAACCGTCTCTGCCATGCGCGACATTGCAGAGAAGATATCCATCATTGAAGAAATCGCCCGCCAGACCAATCTTCTGGCGCTCAACGCGGCCATTGAGGCTGCCCGCGCCGGAGAACAGGGCAAGGGATTCGCGGTGGTTGCCGCTGAAGTCCGCAAGCTGGCCGAACGAAGTGGTTCCGCCGCATCTGAAATTAGCGAACTGTCCACCAACTCCGTGGCGGTAGCCGAAAAGGCCGGAGCAATGCTCGACAAGATGGTGCCGGACATCCAGAAGACGTCCGAGCTGATCCAGGAAATCAGTGCTGCCAGCAATGAGCAATCCGAGGGTGTGAGTCAGATTAATATCGGTATCCAAAACCTCGACACCACGGTGCAGCAAAACGCTTCATCCTCTGAAGAGCTTGCGTCCACAGCTGAAGAACTTTCGGCCCAGGCGCAACAACTGCAACGTTCCATTAGTTACTTCGATCTTGATGGGTGTGAGGCTCCTCCGCCGCATGTTGGCGGACCAGTCGTAGCCCTGCCTGAAGGAAAACGTGAACCCGGCGACGAGTTCGAGCGCTTCTAATTGCCCAACACATGAAACAAAAAAAGGCCCGGTGCATCATGCACCGGGCCTTTTCTTATAGACTCGTAGTGAAAGTAATTACTTTCTTGCCAGCAGCCAGATGACGTGGACCAGACCTGGGAAGTAGCCGCACAGTGTCAGCAGTATGTTGAGTAAGAATTGAAGGCTCAATCCCACTTTGAGGAATGCGCCGAGGGGTGGGATGAGGACGGAGATGATAATTCGTAAAAGTTCCATGCAGTTCTCCTTAATGAGACGGTAGTTTGTCGTTGTTTTTAGTCCTACACTGTCCAACGGTGCAGAGCAACTTGCGAAAGCGTTCCCCGTAAAACTATTGCACTCTCGCTGCAATCTCCGGGGTCAGGAATTCTGCCAGTCGTTCATAAGGAATAGTGACGATCTGCTGCCCTGCGGCGTAAGGGGCCGCTTGGTACGGGGCGAAGAAAAAGGCGATGCCTTCGTCATTCAGGATGAAGGCTTCATAGTTGGCAGAGGTCGGTGTGGTGCCGCTGTCGAGCATGTCCGAATTATACATCTCGCCAAGTGATGCCATAAGCACCTCGCGCACCATCGGTTCGATGGCGATGAGGGCGTCTCGTTCGTTGGTAAATATGTCGCTCAACTCCAGAACGTGGCCGTCTGTCATGTCAAAGACCCACGTCTCGGGCCAGTTGTTGGGATGTGCGCCGCCTGTGAAGATCATCACCTGAAGTTTTACCGAAGCGAGCAATCCTTGGGCTGCTGTCCAAACGGCGGCGTCGGTCATCATCTGATGTTTGTGGCGGTATTCGGTCAGGTCATGTTCTGGAAATTCCATTTTGAAAACTGAAAGCGAGCGCGTGACATGATCGCGAATAATCCGGTTGGCGTTTGGGGAGCAGAGAACCGGATAGGTAATGTCGATGGAGTAGCCTGCGGTTTCTTCGGCGATTGTGATGGCAGACAGGACGGCGGGAGCGCACACTTTTGTCTGCGCGGTTGCGAGAACCGGGCTCCAGAGAATGGAAAGGATGAAAAACAGCAATGCAGAGCAGCGCATGGCCCCTCCTTATGAATTGTCGAGAATCAACTTCCTCTGACCCCAAACGGCCTGACCAAGCGATATGCAGGAATCATTGGGCGGCACATGCTGGTGTACAAGCGGTATCAGCCCCATGCCTTGCAGGGCCATGGGCAACTCCGTGGCGATGGTCAGATTCTGCATGACACCGCCGGACAGAGCGACGTGGTGAATGTCGAGCAGCAGGGAAAAGGCATAAGCCATCTCGGCAAGCCCCTGAATCAGCCCCAGATGGAAACGCCGGGCGATGATCGGTACAGGAACACCGTTGTTTAGGTCGTCCAGAACCGCCGCAATAAGCTGGTGTGTGTTCAGAGCCACGGGATCATCATCCGTGAGCGTGCAGGGATACATCCCGGTCTCGTTCATATCCTGAACTTTTTCCAGCTTGATGGCGGCTTGCCCTTCATAGGAAATGGTGTTTGCCAGCCCGCAGAGTGCTGCCACCGCGTCGAAGAGTCGGCCACAGCTTGATGTCTCTGGTGAGTTGATATTCTTCTCAAGAATCTGCGGCAAAAATTTGGATTCCTTGGCGAACTCATCCAGCCACGGCCAGCGGTATTCGCTGGGTTCGGTCACGCCAATGGCCCACAAAGCGGCCTGCGCGATACGCCACGGTTCTTTGACCGCAGCCTCGCCGCCGGGCAGTTGGATGCGCGAAAAATGGGCCAGCCGCTGGTGCTCCAGATCTTCCGGCATGACCATCAGGCATTCGCCGCCCCAGATGGTGCCGTCTTCGCCATAGCCCGTGCCGTCCAGCGCTAGGCCGATGACCGGATCGGTAAATTTGTTCTCAGCCAGCACTGCGTAAATGTGCGCGTAGTGATGTTGCAGCGTTTCCACCGGAACGCCCAGTTCATCGCCCAACTCACGGGCCAGTTCACTGGTCATGTAATCCGGGTGCAGATCGCGCACGATCAGCTCGGGCGTCACTTGGAGGATATCCTGCATGTGCGTAAAAATTTCTTTGTAAAATTCCAGCGTCTCCAGATTGGACATATTGCCAATATGCTGGCTTGGAAACGCCAGATCTCCCTTGGTCAAGGTCAGGGTCGCTTTCATCTCCGGCCCGGTGCCGAGGACTGTGGGGCCGGGTTCGGTCAGGAAAACTGGGGAGGGTGCAAAACCGCGCGCCCGGCGCATGAGGATAGGTTCGCCAGTCATGGGATTGACCCGGATCACGGAATCATCGGTACGGATGAGGATGTCGCGATTATGGAAAAGAAAAATGTCTGCGATGTCGGTCAACCGTGCGAATGCTTCACGGTTGCCAAGGGCAATAGGCTCGGATGCCATGTTGCCCGAGGTCATGACTAGAGCTGGGATTTCATCGCCCATGATCTCGCGAAAATCATTGAGCAGCACATGGTGGAGCGGGGTGTACGGGAGCATCAGTCCCACAAAATTTGTGTCGGGCGCGACCTCGTCCGAAAGAGGGAATGAATCGTTCTTGGTAGCCAGAACAATGGGGCGCTTGATACCCGTCAGCCATTCTTCCTCGGCGGGCTGGATGTCGGCCAGTAAACGGGCGGCGTCCATGTCGGGGACCATGACGGCCAGTGGTTTGTCGGGGCGGTGTTTGCGTTTACGCAGCTCGGCCACGGCGATATCAGAGGTGGCTGAGCAGACCAGATGGTAGCCGCCAAGTCCTTTGACCGCAGCGATTTTCCCCTCGGCCAATTCATGAGCCAACCGTCGGAGAGATTCGTCACCCTGCGCCATGAATGTCCCTGCGTAATCCGTGAGCCACATCTTCGGGCCGCAACGAGAGCAGCAGTTGGGCTGAGCATGGAAACGGCGGTCCAATGGGTCGTCATACTCCGCCTGACAATCCGGGCAGAGCTTGAAACAGGACATGGATGTCTGCGGGCGATCATAGGGAATGGATCGGGTGATGGTATAGCGCGGTCCGCAATTTGTGCAGTTGGTAAATGGGAAACGGTAGCGTCGATTGTCTGGATCGGCCATGTCGGCCATGCAGTCTGGGCAGGTGGCAACGTCTGTGCTGATGAGGACGGAGTGTCCACCGCTTCCGGTGGATTTGAGGATGATGAATCCGTCCTCGCCATCAACGATCGGTAGGTCTTCCATGTCGAAGGTAACGACGTGTGCCAGAGGCGGAAGCTTTTCAGCTAGGTCCTCGGCAAACGCGTTAACTTGCTCAGGAGTTCCCTGCACCTCGATGATCACGCCCTCGCTCGAATTGTTCACCGATCCAGAGACATCGTTGTCCAAGGCAATACGATAAACAAAGGGCCGAAAGCCCACACCCTGCACCTGGCCGGTGATAGTGAAGCGATGACGCAAAAGAGACATGCCTTTGTGCATAGCCCCCCGAAAAGAAGAGTGCAAGGATAATTAAGATTTCTTGAAGTGTTTCAGTAAGCTGCGGAGGCGGCCTTTGATAATGCGCAGGATAACAAAATCCAGAGGTCGTTCGGGCGACATTTCAAAGCCCGTCGGGTCAAACAGGTCGGGCTTTTCCAGAGGGTATTCGAGGTGGAGCGGGTCCGCGCCTTCCATGCCGCGCTTGAGCGCCTCGTCCCACAGAGGGATCTGATTCGGCAGCAGGTTGAGAATGGCATAGGCCGCCGTGTCGATGGCGATGCCGTTGTCGGACGCGGCCAACAGGCCCAATTCGAATGGCTCGCCCTTGATGGGACCATCTTTGTGCAGGGGATGTACGCCGTCCATGAGATGAAATGTGTGTGGCAATGCCGCGTAAACATCCATGAGCATGGCGCGGAATACCTCATGGCTGTGCCCAAGTTTGTGGTGGGCCACGGCTTTTCTATAGCCGACCACGCAGCCGAACATGTTTTTCACCGCGCCGGACATGGTCATCTGGCAATGCACTTTGAGCTTGGGCACGTTGAGGATGATGTCTGCTTCCAAGGCGTCTTTGGACAGCCCGATCTGGTTGCCGTCGCTCAGCTTCAAAGGCGTGGCCCGTTTCAAGCTTTTCACCTTGAGGCCGAGTTCTGCCATGGCCTCGCCAAGGCCGGATTGTTTGGCAACATTGGATGCCGGACCAAAGGCGGGCGAATCCGCCACGGTCACTCTGGCACCGCAATCGAGCAGATAGACGCAGGCCGCACGGACCACCAGCGGGTGTGTGGTGCAGTGGCGTGTATTGGACGGCGCGACCAGATTCGGCTTGACCAGCACATGCTGGCCGAAAGTTGGTTTCAGCCCGGCCTCTTCGAGGATCAGGGCCGTGGCCGAATCAAGCAATGTGGATTCGTATTCGAGGATACGGGCGATGGCGACGCTATTTGACATGGGAGATAGATAGCCCGTCAGCAGGGTCTATGCAACCTTGGACTGAAGGGTATGGACTTAATCCGACGGGCGTTTGGATGATCTGAGGACAAAACCAGCGAGAAATATTCCGATAAAAACGCCAAGGGTGTTGGCGACCATATCCCCCGGCGATGCCATACGTTGGGGGACGTACGACTGGCAGTATTCAAGGACAACACCAAGCAGAATCATGGCGGCCGCACTGGTCCAGACGGATCGCCTGCTGCTGAAAGCGATGGCGGGCAGGAAACCGAGCCAGCCATAGGCGATAAAATGGCCGACCTTGTCGGAGTGGAGAAACGGCGTCGGAATATCTGCCCCGGGTTGGAGTGACAGGTAGATGATCGCGAGAATGGAACCGCCCCACAGTGCCAATATACTGATATCTTTTGCCTGCATCAACTTGGTTTCACTCTTCATGGAGGGCGTTGTACGATTGTTTGTTGAAGCTTCGCAAGAAGTATTGGGGGGTTGCAATTCAGTGAGTGAAAGAGGAGAATACAGGGATGCAGCCTCTTGTCCAACTTACCAACACGACGGTCACACGCGGTTCCATCCGACTGGCCGGACCGATCTCGTGGCAACTCATGCGCGACGAACATGTGGCGCTTATTGGCTCCAATGGAGCGGGTAAAACAACGCTGCTCAAGCTCCTGCGCGGTGAAGTGCTGCCCGATATGGGCGGGGAGCGTATCTATGATTTTGGCTCCGGCCCGCAACATACGGTCCTCGGCCTGCGCCAGCGTATCGGTCTGGTGTCCGCTGACATGCAGGACTTTTATTTTCTCCACGCCACCCGCTCTTTGGGGCGCTCCATTGTTCTGGCCGGGTTCTTTGATACGCCGCTTTTGTATGAAGAAACCACGCCGGAACAGGAGAAAGCAGCGGACGAAACCATTGCTCTCCTTGGTATCGAAGACTTGGCGGCCAGCGAGTTAGGAACACTTTCCACAGGGCAGGTGCGTAAGCTGCTCATCGCCCGCGGACTGGCACCGGGGCCGGATGTCTTGCCCCTCGACGAATGCCTTGAAGGGCTGGATAGAACCTCGCGCTCCGAGGTGTTGGATCTCCTCGAAAAAGCGGCAAAGTGTTCCACGCTGGTCTACGCGGCGCACCGTATGGGCGACGTGCCGAAATGTATCACCAAGACTGTGATCATGGAGAACGGGCAAATCCGTAGCGAAGGCGACCGCGATGATGCCCTCGCAGTGCTTCAGGATATCGCCCCGGATGTGGCTGCTTGCGACATGCCCACTGTTTTGCCGCCCACGAATTTCGACTATCTGCTGCGTATGGAAAAGGTCTCTGTCGTGGCTGGTGGCGTCCGTTTTCTCCACGGTGTCAATTGGGAAATCCTGCCCGGCGAAAACTGGGCGATCCTCGGCGATAATGGCGCGGGTAAATCCTCCTTGATACGGCTCATTACCAGCGAAATTTCTCCCTATGCCGATGACGATGACGGTGTCGGCACCATCCTCCGGTTGGGCGGTATGACCATGGACAAAGCGCGTCCGCTCATTGGTGTTGTCTCGCCTGCATACCAATCGAGCTACGCTCGTGAACTGGGGTGGGAAGTCACCGCGCTGGAAACCGTGCTTTCCGGCTATCGTGGTAGTGTCGGTATGCTCGATGAACCGACTAGCGAAGAGTTGCTCGGCGCGCAGGAATGGCTGGAGCGCATAGGGCTTGCCGATCTCGCAGATCGCCCCTTGCGCCGCATGTCCTACGGGCAGCAACGGCGTATATTTCTCGCTCGCGCCATGGCTCCCGGTCCTCAACTGCTTTTGCTCGACGAACCGCTTTCCGGTCTGGATACTCCGGCTCGAAATCAGATGCTCGACCTTTTACAAAAACTGGCCGAAGCGGGCGTTCCGCTGGTCCTCGTCACCCACCATGTGGAAGACCGAATCCCGGCCATCACCCATGTTATGCTCATGGACAAAGGGCATCAGGTTTTCTGCGGCACCCGCGAAGAATTCGAGATATCTCAGGTAATGGGATAACGCCGTTGCCAAAGACAGAATCACAAGCTATCGTATGAACACGTTTTCTTAATTGGAGGGTCTAGTGCGTATCGAAGGCGAAGTAAGCTGGTTTAATGAGCAAAAAGGTTTCGGTTTCATAACCGGTGACGATGGCGAAGAAATTTTCGTCCATTACACCGAAATCGTCCGCGACGGCTTCCAAACCCTCGCCACCGGCGAACGCGTTTCCTACACCATCACTGATCAGGAAACCGGCCCCAAAGCGGTCGACGTCCATATAATTGAAGTAGGCCCCAAAACTGCCCGGTTCTAGGTATCAATACATTCCTCTCAAAAATAGAATCTCGATCTTTCTTCTTATTCTCTTCTCTCTCCCTTCGCTCAGCACAACATTATAATACTCCCGCTCTATAAAAAGTGAGATTATTACAAAATGAGGAGAATTCCATTCTCTAACGCGGGAGAAAATCATGGCTAACAACATACGCCTCTATGACTTGGTAAACCCCAAGGAACCCGATGACGTCCTCACAGAAGTCATCGAAATAATGGAACTCTGTCGTTTCTCGCCCACGGGCACAAAGACAGTGTCCACTATCCACGCCGATATGGTCGATGTCTTCAATGGCAATCATCCCGACTACAATGCGTCCAACGCCAAGTATCATAATCTCGAACATACCTGCTCTGTTGTCCTCTCCACCTCACGGCTTCTTCATGGATGTTACGCCAGCAAATTTGTCGATGTTACGGAAGAGGACTTCATCCTCGGTGTCATCTCCGCCTATTTTCATGACACAGGCCTGCTTCAGGAGAAGGGCGATGATCTTGGTACCGGGGCCAAGTATACCGTTGGTCATGAGCAGCGCAGCATCAATTTTGTAATTAAGTACATGTCGGTGAAGAGCTATCCGCAGGAAAGTATCAAGGTGTGTTCCGACGCCATCAGGGCGACCAACCTCAATGTGCCGCCGTCCAAGATCGACTTTTCGTCCATACATGCCGAAGTCGTGGGACGCATCGTGGGTAGCGCAGACTTAATAGCGCAGATTGCGGACAGGGCGTATCTTGAAAAGCTGCGGTTGCTTTTTGCGGAGTTCAGGGAGGCACGGCTGCCTGGCTTCAACACCCAGCTTGATCTTCTCAAGCAGACAGAAGACTTCTATACCACCACGGCCCGAAAGCGTCTGAGTGAGGATTTTGGCGGCATTAGTCGTCATATGAAGGCGCATTTTGTGGAGAAGTGGGGCATTAATAAGGATCTTTACGAATCTTCCATTCAAGCGAATATCACCTACATCAGGAACCTGGTTGATCTCTGTAAGGATGACTTCGATTGCTACATGGAGAATTTGCGAAGAACGCCGGAATAATCTGCATTGTTTGCCATCAATCTTCTGCCGTGGCATAAGGTAATGAGGAGATTTGATGGAAAAACTACGTGAAGCCATTCTTGCAAATTTGCCCGTGGGGCTGCTCATCATCGGCGGCGATGGGGAAATCCTCGAGGCCAGCCCTTCGGCCTGTGAAATTCTCGGGTGCCCCGTCCAAGGATTCGTGGGTAATAATTGGGGTGAGATGTTCCTGACAGAGGAAAAGAATCACGAATTCACCGAGGTCGTGCTTGAGGCGATCCAGAAAGAGATGCCGAGGATTCAGCGCACAACACCCTATTTTACGCCTGACGGAACACGAAAGTACCTCTCAGTTATCTCCACGGCCCAGCGTGAGGATGGAAAGATCTCCGCCATCATCGTCCTCATTGAAGACCTCACGGAACTGCGTGAGCTGCATGAGCGGGAAAAAGATATCCTGGCCCAGAATCACCGTCTGGCAACCGAACGTGCCGAAAGTTTGGTGGCATTTGCACGTTCCGTGGCTCACCAGATAAGAAACCCGATCATGGCTATCGCCGGATTTTCTCGTCTCTTGGAGCGCAAGGTGGATGAGTCAACACGCGAGCCGCTTGAGGCCATTGTCGACGAGACGAAAAAACTCGAAAATATGGTTAAGTCTGTGGCGGAATACAGCGCCATCACCATTGAGACTATGGTTCCGGTGAACTTGTGGGTTATCATTCAGGAAGCCAAACATCGTATTGATCACCATCCGGCCATAGTGGATAAACCGATCTCATGGGAAACGGAATGCCCGGATATGAATATCGTCGTCGACCATGAACTTATGGCGCTGGCTTTGTCTGAAGTGCTGCTCAATAGTGCGGAATTCGCCGGACCTGATGCGACTATTTCTGTCAATGTGCAGGAAAAGGATGAACGTATCACTGTGGATATCACCGATTCCGGCCCCGGATTCACCTCCGAAGGGCTGGAGATGGCCTTTGACCCGTTCTATACCACCAAGACCGTGGGGGCGGGCATGGGCTTGACCCGGGCCAAGCGTATCGTGGGTGAGCATCGAGGCTCCATGACCATCGCCAATACCGACGAATCTGGTGCGCAGGTCCTTATTACTCTGCCCGTCGAGCCGTTATAGGCCGCCCTCCGTATCTTTTTCAGTTGACCCCGCGCCGCGCACATGCTTCTTTCCTGCATGCAATCAATGGAGATGCTCATGGATATTGACGCCATACAGACGCTGTTCGCAGAGAAAAATACTTTTTCCAACGTGGTGGGGATCGAGATTACGGAGCTTGCTCCCGGCTCGGCCACCTGCACCATGGTTATTCGCGACGATCATCGTAGTCCTTTCGGCACGGTCAATGCGGGTGCGATCTATACTCTGGCTGAAACCGCATTTGGCGCGGCAGCCAACAGCCACGGCACAGCCACTGTGGCGGTCAGTCTGTCCATCTCGTATCTCAAGCCAGCGACATCTGGCACACTGACGGCCAAGGCCGAAGAAATTTCCGCAGGTGGACGTATGGCAAGTTACTCTGTGAAAGTCTTTGATGACGCTGGCGAACTCATTGCCGATGTTCAGGCCATGGGGTATCGGACCAAAAAATCTCTGGAGGAGTTGGTATAAATGCGTATTCTCGCCATTGATTTCGGCCTCAAACGGGTGGGACTTGCCACGTCTGATCGTACAGGCACGCTGGCTTCGCCGTTTCGGACGCTGGAGCGGACCACTCGTGACAAGCTCTTTGACGAACTGGCTACGATCATTGTAGAGGAAGCCGTCGAGGCGATTGTGGTTGGTCTTCCGTTGTCCATGGACGGCGGGGATACGTTGACCACACGTCAGGCACGAAACTTTGCCCAGAGTCTGGGCCGTAGGACGGATTTGCCTATCCACATGATGGATGAGCGACTGACCTCGGCACAGGCAGAAGAAGAACTTAACGCCGCCAATGTGCGCGGCAAAAAACGCAAGATGGCACTGGATAGCCAGGCCGCCGTCGTCATTCTTCGCTCATGGCTCGAAAACGCACAATAATAGTTTCTCTCGGATTGCTGGTCCTGCTGGCGGCTTTAGGCGTGG
>JAFLJT010000292.1 GCA_022712855.1 Pseudodesulfovibrio sp.
CAAGAACGAAGACCGCTTCATGATTCCCGAACAGGTTCGTCTGCGTTACCTCTCCTTCACCCCGGCCGATCTCGCCACATACCAGACGGTCACTGACGAAGAGGTCAAGGCGTACTACGACGCCCATGCCGACACCATGCGCCAGGAAGAGCAGGTCAAGGCCCGCCACATTCTGGTCATGTCCAAGGACACAGACCCCGAGTCTGTCAAGACAAAAGCCAAAAACAAAATCAATCTCGCCCTCAAGAAGGCCAAGGCCGGAACAGATTTCGGTGAGCTTGCCAAGAAATACTCCGAAGGCCCCAGTTCCAAGGGCGGCGGAGAACTCGGCTGGTTCGGTCGCGGCGACATGGTCCCCGCATTCGAAACCGCCGCATTCGCCACTGAGAAAGGTATGGTTTCCGAACCGATCCTGACCCAGTTCGGCTGGCACATCATCCTTGTTGAAGACAAAAAAGAGGAGATGGTTAAGACCATCGACGATGTTAAAGAGGAAATCTCTCGCACTCTCGCCGAAGAAAAGGCCGCTGAAAAAGTGACCGATATGCTCGACCAGGCCATGGATCGCCTTGTGTCCGGCATGACTCTCGACGAAGTTGCTGACGAACTCGGCCTGCTGGCCGTCACCTCTCAGCCCATCCCGGAGCAGTTCCTGCCCCAGGCATTCGGGTTGACTCCTGAGGCCGCCAAGGTTCTCATGGGAATCCCCGTTGGTCAGGCACACAACACACCGCTGGCCGTCGACGGTGGTTACATGCTCGTTGAGAAAGCCGAAGACATTCCGGCCGCACCCATTGAGCTGGAAAAGGTCGCACCGACCATCACCAGCACTCTCAAAATGGAAAAGGCTACCGCCATAGCGCAAAAAGCTGCCGAGGACATCCTCGCCACTGTCAGCGCCACACCGGACGCCATCAGCCTGTACGCAGGACAGATCAAGACTTCCAAAGCCTTTGATCGTCAGGGCAACATAACTGGCCTCGGCCAGAACCCGAGCCTCGCTACCGCAGCATTCGGCACCAAAAACGCTGACTGGCTGCCCCAGCCGTTCCCCATGCAATCCGGCATCATCGTCGCCAAGGTCGCCGAGCGCATTCCGGCCTCTGCCAAGACTTGGGAAGAGCAGCAGGACACATGGATGCAGCAGGCCAGCCAGAACTACGAGCAGGAAGTCCTCAACGCCTTCATGGCCGGACTCCGCGAAACCGCTGAGATTGAGATTGCCCGGCCCGACCTGCTGAACTAGGTCGCTACGGTAGACATAGAAATAACCGCCCTGATCAGCACATGCTGATCAGGGCGGTTTCTTTTTTGTCTCAAGCGGCCAAAATAACTTGACGAGTCTAGCTGCTTCACCCTGCAAGACCGCCGGAAGCCTCTTGAAGGCCGAAACTCTGAGGCAGGACTTGTTCGATCTTGCCTCAGTTCTAGATAAAACTTATTTCGATAGTTGGAATGAGAATAGCGGAGGAACATGCGACACTAAAGAGAGACACATTAGGCATTTGGACCAAAAGCCTCTCCGGTGCAATGAACCTATTGGACAGGGACTTTTTTACACTAAGTGTTGCCATATCTTGCATGAAGCATTTGGGAAAAATTGTTACGCCTTAAAGAACTCGTCGAATCGTGCTTTCAGAAGGTTGAGTATGAATTCAAAGACCGTACTTAACCGAGTGAAGGATTTTCTTTCTTCGGACTGCCTGAAGACCGTTTCAATCTCGCCAACCCGTGCGTTATACCGCCGAGCCTGAATGGCAATCTCGGCATCGAGAAACCAATCGTCCGCGGTCAATTCCATTTTGTCAAACAGACTTCGAGAAAACATCTTTGGCTTCGAGTTGATATCCTTCAAGCCCAGGCCGGGGAAAAGCACCTTAAACAGGATATTATATCCTTGGCTTTGAATGACTCGAAACAAGCCATCACCGCGCGTATGGCGATAGGTCTGTGCCATGTCCAGATTCTCCTCAACCAGTTTCTGGTACACACGGGCTACGTCTTCAGAGGGGAATTGATTATCCCCGTCAGTGAGTCCTATCACCTTACCTGTCGCAGCATTCAAGCCACACCGAGCGTCCCAGCCCATCATGCCCTGCTTTTCCTCTGCAAGACCAATAATCCGACTGTCTTTAGAAGCAATGTCCTGCACCACCGTTGCAGTGGAATCAGTTAAATCGCCCTTGTTGTAATTTCCAACAAGTACCAACTCCCAATTGACATCAAGCCCCTCCAATATGGATTTCATGCGCTCAACAAATGGGTAAACGCTCTCCCCTGCCTTATAACACAGGATAACGACAGACAAATCAATATGTTGGCTAAGTCGTCCCATAACTACACCCCAGCGCCCTTAGACGCGGCAACAATGTATTGCATTCCCAAAGGACACCAGCCCAAAAGTTTTTCCAAAGGTAACAACATTTTCAAGGCCGGAGGGACAAACGAAATGTAATCCATTGAATCTTCCACAAATCCCGCATCGTGCACCAGCTTGCGCAATTGAGCAGGAGCAATGGGAATGGCATCGTCGTCAAAGGGGCACGCATCCATTATTTTTCTGGTCAGGGGGTTGTTCGCGTTATGCTCGAAAAAGAAGAGTCGGCCGCCAGGCTTGAGAACATGACTAATCTCAGCCATAAATTTCAGTCTGTCTTCCAACTCGACGTGATGCACAACGCCCGCTGCAAATACAATGTCATATTTGCCATTGATCTCATCCACCTTAGAGTAAAAATGACTGTTTTCGCGAAACAAATCCGGGATACCCTCGATGACCTCATCTGCGGGGTCATACCCGTCCACTGTTGCCTCGGGAAATGATTGTTTCACGTTCCACGCCGTCAACCCATGTCCACATCCCCAGTCCAACATCCGGCCTGTGAAATCGTGCAGATAACGCTCAAGATGCCATGCTTTACAATACGCAAAAAACTCTGAAGATTTGGACAATCCGAAACGCCCCATAGTCGTTTCCATCACCTTATAATAATCATCAGTATAGTCATTAAAATCAGGCATTTTTCTCAACATCACAAGCGTAAGGAGATAACAATCACGCCGTGAATTGGGTTAGAGATGAATAACCAAACTTTGGTACTTCCTTTGTCTCAACATGTCAACAAAACGGCTCTCAGCTGCAGACCCCCCCCCCTGCGTCTTATTCACGCAAGGCTTAAGGGTTAACCTACTATTGACCAAATTCAACGACTCATCTACTATTCTCGCCAATCATAATAACAACCGTAATCACATCAAGCTTTTCCTCTTTGAGAATCCCTATGCAAATCACAAACGGAATCTATTCCATTCTTTCTCATCCAATCGTCTACGATTTTTTGCAAGATATCCTCTACGGACATAAAGGGCAGCGAGAATATATCAACACATACATCCGTCCCAAGAAAGGAGACAGGATTCTGGACATCGGGTGTGGAACAGGCCGGATTCTTCGATACCTTCCAGAGTGCGACTATCTCGGAGCTGACCTCTCCCAAAAGTACATCAAAAGAGCAAAAAAACGGCAGTTTTCTGGCAAGACTCGGTTTATCTCCAGTGACGTCAATGAGTTTTTGGAAAACTCAAACGAGCAATTCGACATAATCATCGGCTTTGGCCTCCTCCACCACCTTGACGATGAGGAGGCAAAAAAGATGGTCAAACGAGCAAAAGACTCGCTACTTCCCGGTGGAAGGCTTGTCACTCTTGATGGAGTCTACCATGACAACCAGTCGGTCATTTCAAAGTTCCTCATCGACAAGGACAGAGGACGCAACGTCCGAAATGAGCAAGATTACAGAGGCCTTTTTAAGGATATTTTCAACGCAACAGACATTGCTATACGAAAAGACATCCTACGTGTTCCATATAGCCTCATCATTGCCAGTAGCCCTCGCGAACTATAAACTACAAGCAAATTCCCTTGGCGACTGGACCTTCCCTGTGGAGCCCCACCACGAGCGCTTTCCGGAGACTTTGTCCATTGACAAAGCAACCTAGTTTTCTTTACCTTTCAACCAGCTTTGATTTGAAATAATCAAAGAAATTTTAATAATATTACAATACCATGAATGGGAATTGAATAAAAATTGACATGAATATAACAATAGATACTCGCCAATGGCCTCTCTGGCTACTCTGGGCACTCGGCATCATTACACTTTGGCCAATTCTTATCTCAATGACTGACATTTGGGATGGTCAGGATCACTATATGGCGATCCGGACAGGGAACCTGGAAAGCATGAAAACGCTCTTTTACAAGACGCGCTGGGTGGCCCAATACTATTCGTACATTATCCCGGCTTGGATCGACTACAATCTTGGTATTCCATACAAAATTTTTCTAAATATCACTTCGGTTGTTTCGGTAGTGGGGATTTGCGTAGAAGTATTCAGAATCGCAAAAAGCAAACTTGGCATGAGCCCGAACTATGCTCAGTTTGCCGTTGTCATCCTCTTGGTATATCCCCCTTTTGCAACGCTAATGACCAGCATCCTCGCAAGCCATATCATTTGCGTATGGTTTTTCCTCCTCTCGGTACGATTTGCTGAAAGATCACTCCTGCTGGCATTCCCATTCTTCGCTGTATCCCTGACAGTTAATTCCATTTTCGCTTTTGCTGTCGGCTATATGACTTTCAGCGAAATACTGAAGATGGATGCAACAAACTGGAAACAGTCACTCATTAAACTCATCGCGTTTTCACTGCCCCTGACCATAATTTTCTACCTCTACAAAACGGCATTCCCCCCACTGGGACGGTTTGCGACCTACAACTCTTTTGACTTGAGGACCCTGTCTTTTGTCCGATATCTGCTTGTCGCAGCAGCATCCATAGGGCTCTCGTATTATTTCTTGGCAAGAGACTTGAACAAAGAAGAAAAACTCACGTTTCTCAGAAAGATCACGGCCTGTTTCGTGCTCTTCTTATTTGCCTGCCTGGCGTACTGGTATGTAGATAAACCGATAAAAATACTGGGAACAAACTCCTTTACTCCTCGCCATGCATTCCTCGCAAGCGTCCCGTTTTCCCTGATTCTTGCATATCTTTTTGAACAAGCGAACCGACGTTTTGGAAAGAAAATCATAGTTCCGGTTTTTACCATAATCGCTCTATTCCTGTTCAGTTACCAGTATGCAGGATACCAACAAAAATTTGCTCATTTGCTTCACCAAGAGATGTTTGCCGACACGCTCAAAAAATTTCCTGCGCCTCTTCCTGGCTTCATTGTTCTCAAAACGGACCGAGAAAGTCTCCCTAAATACAATAGAGACTTTGAATCAATGAACAGAAGCGCATTCTTTGACGCCTATAATGAAAATTCTTGGGTGACAGTTCGCTGGGATCCAGAAAGGAACGGCCAATCCTTAATCCCAGAGCACTTAAGAAGCTATTTTGGTTACCTTGATGACCAGAGTCTGGAAGAGCCACGGCTGGCGCCTCCCATAGATGAAGTCAACCGTACTTTGGTGGAGTTAACACTCGATAATTTCGATCCGTTCGGCAGCCCTTTTTATACGTATAAGTATTTCACCCGAGACTATGCTGCGTTCAATCCTCAGGTAAAGATGACGACTCTTCCCAAGATGGATTACTAACCGCCATGAGAAGCTTCACCTCTTAATCATGTTACAATTTATCATTGAATTTACCCGATACGGGTTGACCGGAATACTCAGCCTGGTTGTCTACTTAGGATGCAGCAATCTGCTTCATGTTTTGGGCAGCCCGATCTGGTTTGCTACAGGTGCTGCCTGGACTGTTTCAGCACTGGTCTCGTATTTCGGCCATATTCATTTCAGCTACAAAGTCACCGCAGAGCATAAAAAAATGTCATACAGATTCATGATCATGCTCGCTTTTCACTTTCTGTTAACCGCCGGAATTACCTACGTCTTATCGAGCGTGATCAAGCTCCCCTATCTGACCACAACAGTCATCACTGTAATGATCACACCCATCGCAAGTTTCCCCATTGGAAAGTACTACGTTTTCAAAGAAGTGAAACACTCCACCCCCTCTGCAGAATAACAACCTCCCATCTCGATTCGTTTGAGACGAAAAATCGGCGGGATTTGTTCCACTAAGAAGAGCTTTTTTCCAACCGCTTTCCGGTTCAAATCATATACAGGCACACCAGCAAGGACTCCCCCGCGCCTCACTGACACAGTTTAGTCCGAAGGGTGCCACCAAATAGATCAGAAGAGGCTGCGTCAGCCCTAATACATCGTAAGATCTTACCTACGAAACCCCAACACCATACGTCTCTGCAATCTCATTCACCGCAATAATAGCGGCGTCGATGTGCGCCTCTGTATTGAACGGCCCGATACCCAATCTAGCGGTGCCGTGGATTTTGTCGGTGCCGAGCTGTTGGTGGACGAAGGGGGCGCATTGGAGGCCGGTTCGGCAGGCTATGTTGTAATCGCCGTCGAGGATGGTTCCGACGTTGGTGGCTTCGAAACCTTTGACGTTAAAGCTGACGACGCCGATGTGATCGGTTGGGTTATCTTGGCAATAGAGGACGATGTTTTTGTTGTTGCGTACGCCGTTGACGAAACGTTGGGTGAGCTCCATTTCGCGATGATGGATTGTTTCCATGCCCTGACATTTGAGCCAGCGGACTCCGGCGAGGAGACCGACGATACCGACGAGATTGGGGGTGCCGTATTCGAGACGGTAGGGGTATTCTTCGAGATGATGAAGCTGGGCGGATTTGACGCCTGTTCCGCCTGCGCGGGTGTGGCGGATATCGACACCTTCGCGAACGTAGAGGCCGCCGATTCCGGTGGGCCCGAGCAGAGATTTGTGTCCGGTAAAAGCGACGATGTCGATGTACTGCTCTTTAATGTCTACCGGGATTTTCCCGGCAGTCTGGGAGGCATCAACGAGGAAGATGACACCGCGCTCCTGACAGAGCTTGCCGATCTCGGCGATGGGCTGGACTGTACCGATGACGTTGGAGGCGTGGTTGACTATGACGAGCCGCGTGGTGGGCTTGAAGAGCGGGATAAAATCTTCAGGGTTGATGAACCCGTTGTCGTCGAAGGGAACGTAATCCACTTCTACGCCGTTGTACTTCTCGTGATGATGGAGGGGACGCAGCACCGCGTTGTGCTCGACGTTGGTGGAGATAACATGATCGCCAGCCGTGAGCAGTCCGTTGATAGCGATGTTGAGCGCTTCGGTGGAATTGAGCGAGAAGATAAGCCGATTGGGATCATCTCCATTAAAAAGTTCGGTCATGGTCGCCCGTGTCTGCTCGATGACATTGCCTGTCTCTATGGACAGATCACAACCAGATCGCCCGGGGCTGACACCGTTGCTGCGGTGAAAGCTGTCCATCATTTCATACACCTCATCCGGCTTGGGAAATGAGGTCGCACCATTATCGAGATATATCAGATCGTCCATTCTCTATCCTTTCAAACATTGAGTAGGGCCGCGCACATGCAGCTGGTATTCATATTAAATACAACATGTATACCAAAAGATCAAGCGCGAACAATTGCTCAGGTTTTGAACGATAGGCACAAAAAAGCGCCTGTACCGAATTCCGGCACAGGCGCTTTACTTATTGAATATTTATAGTTTGTTATCGAGTGCCCATGATCTCCGCAACAGAATTGCGGACATGCTTGATGGTGCACTCTCGAACCGCCTCTTCATCTTTGCTGACGATGGCATCGATAAGTTCAAGGGCCTCGGCAAAGAAGGTGCGCGTCTCGATCTGGCGCGGAGCAGAGAGCCAGAAACGGAGGTAATGACTGAGAATGCGTTCCAGCATGGTGACGAGCTGGATGTTGTTGGCAGCCTTGAAAATCAAATGGTGAATCTCGGAATCGAAATCCACGATGGCCTGATTACCGCTGGAGGCATCAAAGTTGGTGATGCGTTCCTTAAGCGCCAGCAATTCGTCCATTTCCGGCGGGGTGATACGTTGCATGGCCCAGATATTCGCCTGAACTTCCAGCACCATACGGATTTCGGTAATCTCGCGAATACGTTCGAGGCTCAACGGGGTGACGATAAAATGTGACCCTTGACGAACGATCCATTCCTCAGCCTGCAGGGTGAGCAGCACTTCCTTGATAGGCGTGCGGCTGACGCCGAACTCGTCGGCCAGTTCGGACAGGTTGAGTACGGACTCGGGAGCCAGTTCAAGGTGTATGATCTTTGTACGAAGAGCGTCGTAAATATTTTTTGAATCCACGTAAAACCTCGGTATGCGGTCGATTGACGGGCAAACGACTCGAAGCCATCTCCCAAAGTGTATTGACCGTAGATTTACTGACTCCCTCTGTCAAGAAAGGAAAGGGGCAACTATTTCGGCATCTGGACCAAGGAGTAGAACCCCTGCGACTGATGGCCGTGCATGGTGTCGTAGACCACCTCTTCAAAGGTAATGATATCGAAATCAAAGAAGAGCGCTTCCATATGATTGCGATCATGGTGGCGCATGATACCGCGGTCATCCACGTCAAAAATGCCGTAGATGCCGTGTTTTTCCTGACCGAGTTTATATCGGTCCAGATTGCGGCGATCACGATTGAGCAAAAAGTCGTTAATATACAAGAAACCGCCCGGCTTGAGCACGCGCTTCAGTTCGATGAGCGTCTCGGCCTGAGTCTTGGTTTCGATAATGCAGGTGAACACACCGAGCATAACCGCCGCGTCGAAGCTGTTGGCCTCGTAAGGCAAAGCTCCACCAGCATAGGCGGTGAGATCGAGGTCAGACCGTTCAGCCTTGCCCCGCTCGATAAGTGTTTCGGAAAAGTCGATGCCCGCAAGGTCGGTGAACCCCGCGTCGGCCAGTTCGGCTAGCGTACGCCCGTATCCGCAACCGAAGTCGAGGATATGCGCGTCTTTCGCCACATGTTCTGCAAACAGTTCCATTCTGAACGGCGTGGTAAAGGTTTTCGCCTTGCCCTTGTCCGTCCAGTATCTTCGTTGACCTTCTATGGTGTGCCTCCAAATGTTCTATTCTGACAGATAGTCGCTAATATCCTTTAGAGCGTCAAGCGAACGTAATAAAGTCCTCGTCCTCGTTGGACGCGCATCAAGACGGTCTTCTGCATCCGGTTACGCAAAAACGCATTGAGCAAATCAACGCCGGAGTCAAGTCGACGGTTACCGATCTGATGGATGACGTCACCCTTTTGCAGGCCGAGTTTTCCAGCCGGACTACCGGGAACGACAACAGTAACCATGGCCCCGCCGCCCTTTGTGCGGTCAGCGAGTTCGAAACCCCAGCGGGTGCGTACGAGGTTGAGGGCCTTGCCCTTGTTCAGCACCTGCGGCTTGAGGGTGACCTGCTGCTGTTTACCGTCGCGCAGGATAACGAGGACCACATTTTCGCTCTTGGTGTTGCCAAAAAGCTGGGTCAGATAGTCATTCTTATTGGTCACCTGACGACGGTTAAAACCAAGCACAATATCGCCGGGGCGGATACCAGCCTGAGCGGCCGGGGTGTCCTTGTATGCTTCGGAAACAAGCATTCCCTTAAGGCTCTTGAGATTGAAATATCGGGCCGTAGACTGATCGATATCCTGCCCGAAAATGCCGAGCCAGATGGGTGCCACATGACCAGTATTGAGCAGCTCGTCGATGACAAACTTCGCCTTGTTGATGGGAATGGCAAAGCCGATGCCCTCGGCACGCGCATGAATGGCGGTGTTAATGCCGATGAGTTTGCCATGGATATTCAGCAGCGGGCCGCCGGAGTTACCGGGGTTGATGGCCGCGTCGGTCTGGATGAATGAACCAAACGCACCGCCGTTGGTCTTCATGGGCCGATTCAGCGCCGAGACAACACCCGTGGTGACCGTGTGCGAATAACCAAACGGGTTGCCGATGGCGATGACCGTCTCGCCGATGTAGATATCGTCAGAATCGCCCATGGCGACCTGCGGCAGCTTGGCCGCCTTTTTCAACTTGAGGACGGCCAGATCAAAATCCGGGTCCGAGCCGATGAGCTCCGCCTTGAACTCGCGGCCGTCATTGAGACGAACGGTTATCTCGCTGCCGCCAGAAACAACATGGGCATTAGTCAGGACCAGCGCCTTGTCACCGTCGATGATGACACCGGAACCGATGGACTGGGACTGCTTGGGCCGATTGCCGTAAAAGTCTTTGAAAAATTGATCAAAAAACGGATCACCAAAGGGCGAGCGGTTACCGCCCTGGACCTTCTTGATGACGGTGATGTTGACCACGGACGGGCTAACCGATTCCACGGCCTTAACCACCGGGGTCCGGCGATGATCCGCCATGGCCGGGACGGACAGGATCATGAGTGCGACAAGAACAAAAAGTGCGGAACGAATGTGCATATTATTTATTTTCCTTGGCCCACAGCGTGCAGCCGGGCGATACGTTCTTCAATGGGCGGATGAATAGTAAAGAGCAATCCGCACAATAAGGCGGTACTCAATATGAATGTAGACAATATGCGCATGCTAATACCATACGCCTGCGAACTGGATTGAGCAAGAATGAGAAAACAAAAATGCATGAAGGAACCAGCCGTAACAATTCAAAAAATGGCATTTATGATTTGCACAAGCTTCAAAATCATATAACAATAACAAAGAAATTTTTTAGCTGCATTGCGCCAGTGGGAGATCGACAATGAAAACGTGCCAGGACGGAGTCCACTTACCCAAATGTACCGACATACCAGTTGTCGGCACTGCAAAGATAAAAAATCCGATTAAATTCGGTCGTTTCGTCGACGAAGACGATGCGGTCCTGGTCAAGATCACCCGCAAGAACGTCGCGAAAACCGCCAAGAACAAAAAAACACCCAAACACGTCTATTTCGAGCCAGCCGGGCCCAGAGACAAGATTTACTACGACTCCAGCAAGACCAAATGTGCCGTAGTGACCTGCGGCGGGCTGTGTCCCGGCCTCAATGACGTCATCCGTGCCGTGGTCATGACCGCGTTCCATGAGTACAAGGTTCCGTCCGTACTCGGCATCCAGTTCGGTCTGGCCGGGTTCATTCCTGAACACGGGTACGACGTCATTGAGATGACCCCGGATTTCGTCAGCCGCATTCATGAATTCGGCGGCACGGTCCTCGGCAGTTCGCGCGGCCCTCAGGACCCGGAGGCTATAGTAGACGCCTTGGAGCGCATGAACGTCTCCATCCTGTTCATGATCGGCGGCGACGGCACCATGCGTGCGGCAGCCGCCGTGGTCAAAGAGATCACCAAGCGCGGGCTCTCAATCTCCGTAGTCGGGTTGCCCAAGACCATTGACAACGACATCAATTTCGCATCGCCCTCTTTCGGCTTTGACACGGCAGTGGAAACCGCTGCCATCGCCATCAAGGGCGCACACGTAGAAGCCACGGGCGCACCCGGCGGCATCGGCATGGTTAAGGTCATGGGCCGTGATGCGGGTTACATTGCCGCACAGTCCGCCCTGTCCTGTCAGGAAGTCAATTTTGTCCTCATCCCGGAATCGCCTTTTGATATCCAAGGAGAGAACGGATTTCTTGCCGCACTGGAAAAGCGGATGAAATCAAGCGGCAACGCCGTCATCGTCGTGGCCGAAGGCGCCGGGCAAGAATTGGTTGCTGCCAGTGAGACAACAGATGCTTCGGGCAACAAGGCCCTCAGCGACATTTCCACCTTGCTCAAAGAGGAAATAAAGCAATATTTCGCAGGGAAAGACATGCCTATCTCATTGAAATATATTGATCCAAGCTATATTATCCGGTCGGTCCCGGCCAACGCCAATGATCGTATCTACTGTTCCTTCCTTGGAATCAATGCGGTGCATGCTGGCATGACCGGGCGCACCGGGCTGGTTATCTCCCGTTGGAATGGCCGCTATGTGCACATTCCTATGGAAACAGTCACCCTCGGCAAAAAGCGGATCAGCACCCGTTCAAACTACTGGCGGGCAGTCCTTGAATCCACGGGGCAACCCATAAGTATGCAAAACGAATAGCTACCGCTAATGGTAATTATTCTTGATTTATTCAATGGGTGGATGTAGCCTGCCCGGAATGTTGACTATTTTTGAAAAGTGTACACGGTTTTTGATGGCAATATCCTAAGGGGGTTTTTTATGGATGTGCTAATGCTTTCGAGGCTGCAATTTGCTGCGGCCACTATGTTCCACTTCATCTTTGTCCCGCTGACATTGGGCCTCTCAGTGATCATCGCGTGGATGGAGACGAAGTATGTTCGAACGGGTGATGAGACCTACAAAAAAATGGCAAAGTTCTGGGGAAAAATATTCCTCGTGAACTTTGCTCTGGGTATTGTCACCGGTATCACCCTGGAATTTCAGTTCGGCACCAACTGGTCCCGCTATTCCATGTTTGTCGGTGATATTTTCGGTTCGCTACTGGCCATTGAAGCCACAGCGGCTTTCTTTTTGGAATCCACCTTCATCGGTGTCTGGCACTTTGGTTGGGAAAAACTCTCTGCCAAGGCGCACATGCGTTGTGCATGGGCAGTTGCCGTAGCATCCAACCTCTCCGCCATCTGGATTCTTATTGCCAACGGCTTCATGCAGGACCCCAAGGGTTTTGTTATGCGCAACGGCCGTGCCGAGATGACCGATTTCATCGAGATCATCACCAACAAATGGGCATGGCTTGAATTCTTCCACATGGTCCCGGCAGGACTCTGTCTGGGCGGCTTCTTCGTCATGGGTGTTTCCGCATGGCACCTGATGCGTAAAAGTGAAGTTGATTTCTTCCAGAGGTCTTTCAATATCGGCGTTGTTTTCGCCCTTGTGTTCTCCATCGTCGTGGCCGTTGTAGGCCACACGCATGGCAACAACGTGGCGCTCAAGCAGCCTGCAAAGCTGGCAGCCATGGAATCCCACTGGGACACCCAGACCAATGCACCGATCTACTTGCTCGTAGTCCCCGGTGAAGACGGCAATGTGGTGGAAGCCCTGCCCATTCCCGGCGCTCTGAGCATCCTCGCGTTCAATGACTTCGATGCAGAGGTGAAGGGCCTCAACGATATCCCCAAGGAAGATCGTCCGCCCATCGTTATCACCTTCCTGGCATTCAGGACCATGGTCGGCATCGGTACCGTCATGCCCATGATTGCCCTGTTCGGCTGGGTTATGCGTAACAAGCTGGACAAGTTCCCGATGTACCTGAAGGCACTGCCCTACTTCATCCCCGCGCCCTATATCGCAATCTGGGCAGGTTGGACTGTGACTGAAGTCGGACGACAGCCATGGATCGTCTACGGCATCATGCGGACATCCGATGCGGTCTCTCCGGTCACCACCGG
>JAFLJT010000073.1 GCA_022712855.1 Pseudodesulfovibrio sp.
TTCAAGCTGCTCTCCGTTGCCGGTGCCTACTGGCGCGGCGATGAGAAAAACAAGCAGCTTCAGCGCATTTACGGCACTGCCTGGCAAGACCCCAAGGCGTTGAAGAAACACCTGTTCCGTCTGGAAGAAGCCAAGAAACGCGACCATCGCAAGCTCGGCACCCAGCTTGATCTGTTCTCCAGCCACGAAGACGTTGGCGGTGGCATGATCCTGTGGCATCCCAAGGGAGCCCTGGTTCGGACCATACTCGAAGATTTCGAGCGCAAGGAACACCTGAAGCGCGGATATGACCTCGTGCAGGGACCACTCATTCTCAAGCGCGAACTGTGGGAAAAATCGGGCCATTACGATAATTACCGCGAGAACATGTATTTCACGGACATCGACGATCAGTCATACGGCATCAAGCCCATGAACTGTTTGGCGCATATGCTCATTTACAAGCGGAAGCTTCAAAGCTACCGCGACCTGCCCCAGCGTTATTTCGAGCTGGGTGTGGTTCATCGCCACGAGAAATCCGGCGTACTGCACGGCCTGATGCGTGTCCGTTCCTTTACTCAGGACGATGCACACATCATCTGCCGTAAAGACCAGTTACAAGCTGAAATCATTGGTGTTTTTAACTTTGTGAAAGACATCATGGACATGTTCGGCTTCAAGTTTGATGCCGAGATTTCCACCCGCCCGGAGAAATCCGTGGGCACGGATGAAGACTGGGAACTGGCAACGACAGCGCTGACCGAAGCACTCACTGCGACGGGTAAGGAATTCACCATCAATGAAGGTGACGGCGCTTTTTACGGTCCTAAGATCGACATCATTCTGAAGGATTCTCTGGATCGAAGCTGGCAGTGCGCTACTATCCAATGCGATTTTACCTTGCCAGAGCGCTTTGACTTGGTATATGTGGGCGAGGACGGTGAACGCCACCGCCCGGTCATGCTGCATCGGGTTATCCTTGGATCAATCGAAAGATTCATTGGCGTCCTTATCGAACATTTCGCCGGGGCACTGCCTGTTTGGCTTGCTCCGGTTCAAGCGCGTCTGTTGAATATAACTGATGCGCAGCTTGATTTTGTTGCTACAGCCAAGGAATTCATGGCGAGTAAAGGCATCCGCATTGAAGCGGATATTCGTAATGAAAAACTTGGTTATAAGATTCGGGAAGCTCAAGTTGAGAAGGTCCCGTATATGTTGGTAATCGGTGATAAAGAGGTTGAGGCTGGGTGTGTCAACATTCGCTCACGCGACGGTGAGGACCCTGGCTTAATGACACTGGAGGAGGCGGCTGCGCTCATCTTAGATGAAGCACAAGCGCCTTTCAAACGCGGAGGCATGAGCTATAGCTTTTCGGGGTAATGACCGTCGAGACCAGAAGAAGAAAGATCTGGTCCGACGCAACGAAAGGATTCGCATCCCCAAGGTGCGCGTAGTTGACGAGGACGGCGAACAGCTGGGTGTCTTGGACACTCGCGATGCACTAGAGCGTGCCAAAGACAAGGGGCTTGACCTTGTTGAAGTTTCACCCAACTCTGATCCGCCGGTATGCAAGATCATGGATTATGGTAAGTTTAAATTCCAGCAGAAGAAAAAACTGCAGGAAGCTAAGCGCAAACAGACCGTCATCAAGATCAAGGAAGTCAAGTTCCGGCCTAAAACCGATGAGCACGATTACCAAACCAAGCTCAAAAAGATTGTAAAATTTTTGGGAGGAGGCGACCGTTGTAAGGTCACTGTCTTCTTCCGAGGACGCGAAATCGTTCACAAGGATCGCGGGCTGAGAATGCTCGAGAGAGTTGTGGATGATACGCTGGATATCGCCAAAGTTGAGAGCAGGCCATTGTCTGAGGGACGGACGATGACAATGATGCTTGCTCCCGTAAAGAAATAGACAACGAAAAAGCGAAGCTGTTCAAAAATATTCGAGTGCGAGGCGCGAAATAAGTTCAAGACCGATGCGTAATCTTTCTACGCGAGGGTTTGAAGTGATTGAGCAACGACGCAATCGGATGTTTTTCAACAGACTAAGGAGGCATTATGCCTAAAATTAAGACTCGTCGCTCTGCTGCCAAGCGGTTTTCCAAAACCGCAAGTGGTAAGTTCAAGCGTCGCAGAAAGAACTTGCGTCACATCCTGACCAAGAAGAATGCCAAGCGGAAACGTCGTTTGGGGCAGTCCACTCTCGTGGATGCCACAAACATGAAGTCCGTTCGCCGTCAGTTGCCCAACGCCTAGTAATCGTATCTGAAATAGCCCGCTGTCAGCGTCCAAGGAGAGATCGGGGTTGTCCTGATCTCACACGCCTGCCAGCTTCGCTTCAGATTGATTATCCGTTGGTCCTATTAACACTTTAGAATCTTGCCTCGTTGGGGGAGTCCGTTCCGGCCCAGGAGGTAATCAAAGATGGAGGTTTTACCATGAGAGTAAAACGTGGTGTGGCTGCTAAGAAGCGTCACAAAAAGTATTTGAAAATGGCCAAGGGTTACCGCGGAGCCGGTAGCCGTTTGTACCGCACCGCTCGTGAGCGCGTAGAAAAGGCACTTTGTAATGCCTACCGCGATCGCAAGCGCAAAAAGCGTGAGTTCAGAAAGCTCTGGATCATGCGCATCAACGCCGCCGCCCGTATCAATGGTCTGTCTTACAGCCGTTTGATCAATGGCCTCAAACTCGCCGGCATCGAGCTGAACCGTAAGGTTCTTGCCGACATGGCAGTGCGCGATCCCGCAATCTTCGCCAAAGTCGCCGAGGCAGCAAAAGCTAAGGTGAGCTAGACGTGAGTAATGAATTGAAGTCCTTCCTGGAAGGACTCGACAGCCTGGCCCATGATTGCGAATCTCGCAAGGGCCAGGCTTGTTCGTTGAATGAATTGGACGAACTGCGCATCGAGTTCTTGGGCCGCAAAGGCAAGCTCGCTCAGTCCATGGGCGCGCTTGGCAAGCTGGACAATACCGACAAACCAGCAGCAGGCAAGAAGGCCAACGAGATCAAGCAGAGCATCACTGCCCTGATTGATTCTTGGCAGGCCGAATTGAATGCTGCCGAGTCGGGCAAGGCCATGAGCCAGTTCGATCCTACCATGCCGGGCCGCAAGCCTTGGGCCGGATCTCTGCACCCCGTCACTCTCGTCATGGACGAAGTGTGCGATGTGTTGACAGGTCTCGGTTTCGAGCACGCGGCTGGTCCTGAAGTCGAGAACGACTGGCACAACTTCGAGGCGCTGAATATTCCGCCCGAGCATCCGGCTCGTGACATGCAGGATACCCTGTACGTGTCCGAGAAAATCGTCCTGCGCACCCACACTTCGGGTATGCAGATTCGGTCCATGCTCAAGCAGGAACCGCCTCTGGCTGTCATCGCTCCCGGTAAGGTCTACCGCCGTGATTCCGACTTGACCCACACCCCCATGTTCCACCAGATCGAAGGGTTGTTGGTCGATAAGAACGTGTCGATGGGCGACCTGCGCGGTACCCTGACTGTCTTTGTACGTCAGGTGTTCGGCCCCAAGACCGAAGTCCGTTTCCGCCCCAGCTTTTTCCCGTTCACCGAACCAAGCGCAGAGGTAGATATCTCCTGCGTCATGTGCGGTGGCAAAGGAACAAGCGACGGCAAGACCTGCCGTATCTGCAAAGGTACCGGCTGGGTTGAAATTCTGGGCTGCGGTATGGTCGACCCCAACGTTTTCAAATCCGTGGGTTACGATCCCGAAGTCTACACCGGCTTCGCTTTCGGCCTCGGTATCGAGCGCATCGCCATGCTCAAATACGGCATTGGCGACCTGCGTATGTTCTTTGAGAACGACGTCCGATTCCTCGAACAGTTTGCATAGATAGCGTGCGGCCCGGAAAGCTCCTGCGTGGAGTTTTCCGTGGCCGCTTTTTCATAACTTCTCATATCTTACGGTAGTGCAATGTTAGTCAGCTTAAATTGGTTGCGTGAATTCGTCCCTTACGAAGGGGATATCCAGGTGCTTGGTGACAAGCTCACCATGCTCGGTCTTGAACTTGAAGGCATCGAAGATCCCTTTGAGAACGTCCAGGATATCGTGGTCGGCCATGTTGTCGAATGCGAGAGCCATCCCGAAGCTGAAAAGCTGTCGGTCTGTACCGTGGATGTGGGCGACGCCGAAACCGTCACCATCGTCTGTGGCGCACCCAATGTAGCCAAGGGCCAGAACGTGCCCGTTGCCAAGGTCGGCACCGTCATGCCCGAGGGGATGAAGATCAAGAAGGCCAAGCTTCGCGGCATCAAGTCCTTCGGTATGATCTGCTCCGAGAGCGAACTCGGCTTTTCTGACGATCATGACGGCATCTGGGTTCTCGACCCGGCCTTCAAGGTCGGTGACAAGCTGGTGGACGCCCTCAACCTTGAGCGCACCGTCTTCGATTTCGACATCACGCCCAACCGTGCTGACTGCCTTTCCATCCTCGGCTTTGCCCGCGAAACCGCGCTGGCATTCGACCTGCCCCTGACCATGCCGAAACTCAATCTGATTGAGTCCGGTGGCAACGCAGCCGATGACCTCAAAATTCTCATCGACGACCCGGAACTCTGCCCGCTGTACAACGGCCGCATTCTCCGTGGTGTCGAAACCAAGAAAGCTCCAGACTGGATGCGCTTCAAGCTGATGGCATTGGGTCAACGTCCCATTTCCAACATTGTCGATTGCACCAACTACATTATGTTTGAGTTGGGCCAGCCGCTGCACGCCTTTGATCTCGACCTCATCGAGGACGCGACCATCCGTGTTGCCCCGGCAACCGACGGCATGAAGTTCACCACACTGGACGCCGTCGAACGCACCCTCACCGCCAACGACCTGCTCATTTGGGACGGCAAGAAACCCGTCGCACTGGCCGGTGTCATGGGCGGTATCAATTCCGAGATGCACGCCGGATCAACCAACGTCCTCCTTGAAGCCGCTGTCTTCCGCCCGGGCACCATCCGCAAAACTGCTCGTCGCCTCTCTCTGCCGTCCGATGCGTCCTATCGCTTCGAACGCGGCGTGGATCAGGTCATGAACCGTTTTGCCATGGATCGCGCAGCCCAGCTCATGGCCGAAACTTCCGGCGGCACAGTCGTCTCCGGCGTTTCCTCCAACGAGCCAAAACCGTGGCAGGACCGCGCTCACGGCTACCGTCATGACCGCTGCATGTCCCTGCTCGGCCTCGATCTCGAACCCGATTTTGCAAAGAAGGTCTTCGAAGGCGAAGGCTGCACCGTAGACGATTCAGATCCGGCCAACTGGACCGTTTCCTCACCGTCCTACCGACTCGATCTCGAACGCGAAGTGGACCTCTACGAAGAAGTCGGCCGCGTTTTCGGTCTGGATCAGATCCCGGCAGTGCTTCCCAAAGTTTCCAAATCCCTGAACACCTCTGTTGCCGCCGAAACGCAGTACGGTTTCATCAAGGGCATCAAGGCATGGGGTGCTGGCGCTGGCCTCAACGAGGCCATCAACTACTCCTTCGTGGGTGACGACGATCTCGATCGTCTCAATCTGCCCGCCGAAGGTCGCGTCCACATTGCCAACCCCTTGAGCGCCGACCAGAATGTCTTGCGCACCGATATCGCGCCCGGTCTGCTCAACACGCTCAAGAACAACTTGGCCCAGGGCAATAACCATGTCCGCATTTTCGAAGTTGCCAACAAATTCATCGCCGACGCCGAGTCCGAAACCGAGACAAGCGAACATTCCCGTCTCGGCATCCTGCTCTTCGGCCCGCGTCACGCCACCGAATGGCCGTGGGCTGCTGGCGAAGCAGATTTCCTCGACATCAAAGGCCACGTCGAACATCTCGTCGAAAATCAGCTCAAACTCGCCGCTCCAGACTTCGCCCTCACCGAGGACCACGCCTATCTGGAACCCTGCGTCGAAGTGAAGATTGGTGACGATATCATCGGCATCATGGGCAAGGTCAAAGAAGATATCGCCGATTTCTACCACGCCAAAAAAGACGTCTGGCTCGCCGATCTCGATCTCGACGTACTCAGAGCAATGACCACCGCGCACGCCATCAAGTTCGCGCCGCTGCCCATCTTCCCGCCCAGCCGACGCGACGTCACCGTCATCGGCCCGGCAACGCTCCAGGCACAAGCCATCCGCGACGCCATCCAAAACGCTGGTATCAAGATTCTCGAATCCGTCGAACTCGTGGCCGAGTTCGTCCCCGAAAATCAGGAAGAAGGCAAAGAAGAGCGCAATCTCTCCTTCCGCCTCACCTACCGCCACGCAACCAAGACCCTAAAAGACAAGCAGGTCGACAAAGAGCACAAAAAAGTGCTCGCCGCCCTTGAGCAAAATCTGCCTATTCGATTCTAGGTTTTTAGTTAGGCGTTGTAGGGATGCCTCCGGCGGCGCTTGCCAGCGAGGCCGCCTTCCGCGGGACCAAAGAACCCTTTGAGAAAAGGGTTCTCTGGACTCTCCTAAACTTTTTATAGCGCCTTCGGCGAAGGCGCAGGTACGCAGAGGCTTTGTTCCTGCCGTGCCGGTTAGCGATTTGAAACGAAAAAACGGTTCGTACAGTGTCTTTTATCGAGACTGTATGCGCCGTTTTTTCGTTTCAAATCGCGGAGTTTTTTTTAGAAGCAGTCGACAACACCAATCCAGCTTTGATTCATTCAAATACAATAGAATAAGAAGAGCGAACTATCGCGGCCCACTACCCGCGCGAATGCGCATACATAAAGTTTAGGAAAAGGGAGGGATGGGGGTCTGGGGGAAGGGAGGGAAAGAACCCTTTACAAAGGGTTTTTCCCTCCCTTCCCCCAGCCGCCGGAGGCTTCCTTTCCTACTAAACATTTGCTAAGTTAGCTGGATGGAAGAATTATTGGAGTATAAGCGGTATAAGATTGGTCAGGCTGCCAAGGAGATTGGGGTTAAGACACATACGTTGCGCTTTTGGGAAGATGAGTTCGATGAAATCGTGCCCATTCGGACTGAAAGTGGCCAGCGGCTGTATTCTGAGGATAATATGATTATTATCCGAGAGATTAAGCGGTTGCTGTATGATGAAGGGCTGACCATCGATGGTGCCAAGAAGAAGCTTAATATCCGTGAAAATTCCGGGCTTTTGAAAGAAGTCTATGACGAACTCGTCGAGATTAAAGAACTCCTCAATAAATAATTCACTGACCCCGTATGGAGGTCTGTTATGAATAAAGCAGTCAAGATGAGCATGATCGGATTTGGAATTATCGCAACTCTGGTTGTCGTCGCTGTCATTGTCTTCGCTTCTACCTTTGATATTAATGATTACAAGGACCGCATCAGCAAGGCGGTACTGGATGAAACTGGCCGGACGCTCAGTTTTGACGGTGACCTTGATCTTGTGTTTTTCCCGAATCTGGGCGTGCAGCTTGGTGGGCTTAGCCTGAGCAATGCACCGGGATTTGGCGAAGAGCCCATGATTGAGACACGGACGGCGCTTGTTACTGTTCGATTCCTTCCGCTGCTCAAAGGCGATATCAAATTCGGCCATCTGGCCCTTGATGGGCTGACCCTGAACCTGAGCCGTGACGATGGCGGCGTTGCCAACTGGGATGATCTGGTGGGCAAGGATAAGGCGCAGGAAGAGCAAGGAAAGAACGATGACGGCGGACAATTTTCTCTAGAAATCAGTGGCGTGACCATCAAGGATGCCAACCTGCTCTGGGATGACAAAGTCAGTGAAACACGGTTTATCGTGCGTGGCCTCAACCTTGAGACTGACCGTATCTACCAGGGCTCGCCTTTTGCGATCAACGCCAATCTTGAATTTGAATGTCCTAACCCCAACGCCAAAGGATCGCTGACTTTTTCCGGAAAATCCTCCATAGATCTGGCCAATCGCGAATACGGCCACATGGACATGAAACTGTCCGTCACAGCTGAGGGCGATGCCATTCCCGGCGGCAAGGGCACGGCTGAAATGACGATGCAATTCGCTGTCATGGATTTCAACAAGGAACATGCACAGATCACAGGATTGTCTGTGACAGCCTATGGCGCGACCATGCACATGGACGCCACCATTGAGGGCATTTCTCACGGCTTGAAGAAGCTGGCCGCCACTGTAACCATTGATCCTTTTGATGCAAAAAAGACCCTGACCAATATGGGCATGGCTGTGCCGGAAACGGCTGATCCTGCCGCGCTGACCAAAGTGGGCGGCATGGCAGACTTTGTTTATTCTCCTCGCGAAATACATCTGAAGACTTTGGAAGCGGACCTCGACGGTTCTCGAATCGTGGGCAAAGGACGTTTTAAGAATGAATCCGGCGAACCGTACTACTTCGCCCGTCTGGATGTAGGAAAACTCGATCTGGACCGCTACCTACCTCCCGATCATGCAGTGACCAAGCAGGAATCCAAGACGGCTGCGGCATCGAGCAACAGAAATGCACGGCTCATTGATACGCAGCTCCTCAGAGGGCGGCATCTTGATATTGAAGCTCAGATCGCCGAATTACGCATTGAAAAAGTACGGCTCAGCAATGTCAAAGTTGTCATCAAAGCACGCCATGGGCTGCTCCGTGTCAGCCCTCTTTCGGCCAACCTCTATGGTGGTAGCCTGTCTGCCGGGCTGACCATTAACGCCATGAGAAAGTATCCCCAAATTGACATTATCGCCGGACTGGACAAGGTAAATATCGCCCCTCTTTCCAAAGACATACTCGGCCAAAAGTCCTACGCTGGCATTCTCAATTTCAACAGCGCACTGTCGTGTAATGGCGAGCGCATACCAGGCATGCTCAGGAGCATGAACGGTAAGCTGAGTTTCAATCTGGCCGATGGAGTTTTCCCGGGCGTTGATCTCATACACATGGCTAAGACCACCCATGCCAGCAAGACCAAAACGGGCGCAAAGATTGAGTCAAAGGGAAATGCCTCCACCAAATTTGGCTCCATAGCTGGCACCGCGAATATTGCTGGTGGCATCCTCAGAAACAAGGACCTTGAAGTCAAAGCTCCGGGCCTGCGGGCTAACGGGCATGGTGCTGTGGTCCTGCCCACCCGTCAGATCGACTATATGCTCAAGGTCAAGCTCGTGCCGACTTCGCAAGGCCAGAGCGGCAAGTCGTCCGACGATCTGTACGGCGTCATGGTCCCTATCCGTGTGGCCGGAACGATTGAACATCCATACTACTGGGTTTCTATCACCGAGTACGTGAAAGCTCTCGGCGGTGCTGTTCTCGGCGCAGCTGGCAGTGTCCTTGGCGGCGTCACAAAAGCGATTAAGGGCGTCAGTCAGGCCGTTGACGAAAACTGTTGTGAGAACGACGAAACAGCCACTCCCGAACCCACAAGAAAGAAATTCCTCGGAATATTCTAGCCACGCGATTGTATGAACATACTCTATCTTTGCACCGGTAACTCCTGCCGTAGCCAAATGGCCGAAGCATGGACCCGTGCCTTGCGCCCTGAAATCACCTGTCATTCAGCCGGAGTGGTTAAGCACGGCATGAATCCCAATGCTGTTCGTGTTATGGAAGAAGCCGGGATTACTATGGAAAACCATCACTCCAAGACGGTTGATGAGCTACCGGATATCGACTTTGATTATGTGGTGACACTCTGCGGCCATGCTGCGGAGAATTGCCCGTATTTCCCCTCCGAAGCCAAGCGCGTTCACCGTGGTTTTGACGATCCGCCGACCCTCGCCAAAAGTATTGAGGGAGAGGAAGAGCAACTCGCCATTTACCGCCGTGTCCGGGATGAAATCAAAGTGTTGGTGGAAGGCCTGCCAGCCAACCTAGATGATTAAATCAGCGAGGAACCCCATGTCCACCGCCGCCTCCAAACAACTTTCGTTTCTTGACCGCTTCCTGACCCTGTGGATTTTTCTCGTCATGCTGATTGGCGTCCTGATCGGGTATCTGTATCCCGGTGTCAAAGATGTCATCAATTCATTTCAGGTCGGCACCACCAATATTCCCATTGCCGTGGGGCTTATCCTGATGATGTACCCGCCGTTGGCAAAGGTCCGTTACGAAGAACTACACCGGGTGTTCCGGGACTATCGCGTGTTGAGCCTCTCCTTGATCCAGAACTGGATCATCGGCCCTGTCCTCATGTTCGGGCTGGCGATCACGTTTCTTTCGGGCCATCACGATTACATGGTCGGCCTTATTCTCATCGGACTGGCCCGCTGCATCGCCATGGTTATCGTGTGGAACGACCTGGCCGATGGTGATACCGAATATTGTGCCGGGCTGGTGGCGTTCAATTCCATTTTTCAGGTGCTCTTTTTCTCGGTGTACGCCTATATTTTCATCACGGTCCTGCCTGACCTGTTCGGTTTGGAAGGCGTGGAGGTGGACATCTCCATGGGCCAGATAGCCGAGTCCGTTTTCATCTACCTCGGCATCCCATTTCTGGCGGGCATGGCATCCCGACTCATCGGCGTGAAGCTCAAGGGACGCGAATGGTACGAGACCAAATTCATCCCGGCCATCAGCCCACTGACCCTTGTCTTTTTGCTCTTCACCATCCTGGTCATGTTCTCGCTCAAGGGCGAATACATCGTGGAACTGCCCATGGACGTGGTGCGCATTGCCATTCCGCTGTGCATCTACTTCCTGATCATGTTCCTCGTTTCCTTCTTCCTTTCCGCCAAAGCGGGGGCAACCTACGAACAATCCACCACACTCTCGTTCACCGCTGCCTCCAACAACTTCGAGCTGGCAATCGCCGTTGCCATCGCTGTTTTCGGCATCGATTCCGGCGTCGCATTCGCCGCTGTCATCGGCCCACTGGTGGAAGTCCCTATGCTCATCGCGTTGGTTCATGTCGCGCTCAAATTCCGCGACAAATACTTTCCGTACACACTCAATACACCCACGGGAATCTGCCACGTGACGTGCAAACCGGAATAGGTAATCCTTCGGCATGACAACAAAAACAGCACAAAGAACAGGGCCAATCCCCATCGTATGGTTCGTCGCCATCACCTTTGTGGCGACCATCGGTATTCAAGCGATGCTCATCCGTGACGGCATCCGTTTCGACACGGACATTATTCGCCATACGCCCACAGGCTGGTTGCTCCTCACCATGTGGATTCCCGGCCTCGCAGCCCTCTTCGTCACCAAATTCATTGAAGGCGCGACGTTCAAAGAGCTCGTCCCGGCCCTCTCTCTTCGGGTGGGATCACTTGGGCCATATTTTCTGACACTGATCATCGCGCCGCTGGCTCTCGGTGCCATGTATGGGATAAGCTGGGCGCTCGGCCTGACAAATTTGGATCTGACCATGAGTGCGCTCACGGAAATCACGGGAAGCGACGAAGCGATCACGCCGGAAACGGTCTTTCAAGTGATGCTGCCCATGTCCATTCTAATCGGACCATTCATCCATTTTCTTTTTAGTCTCGGCGAAGAAATCGGCTGGCGCGGTTTTTTACTTCCCCGGCTGATGGTACTGGGAAAACTGAAGGCATATCTCATTCTCGGCATCCTCTGGGGATTGTGGCACGCACCCATCATCTGGGTAGGGTTCAATTACCCGGGGCACCCGATAACAGGCATCGCCATGATGTGTATATTGACCTCCGCTTTCGGACTTTTCATCAATGAGATGACCTTGTTCTATCGCTCGACAATCCTGTCGGCATTCATTCACGCGGCAGTCAATGCACAGGGATTCGGTATATGGATATGGCTTTTCCCTGACGTCAATCCACTCCTTGGTGGCGGCACAGGGCTGACAGCGGTTGCAATCTGGCTGTTGGTAGGTGGAGCGACAATATTATTCCTTTCCCGAAGAAATACCGACCAAATTTGACACAGATCAAAGCATTTTTTGTGTAGTGTGCAATACACTATGAACTGATGGTAGTTACTCGACAATTCAATTCCGGAATAATTTGGGTTTAAAGGGCATTATGACTGGTGACACATCCACTCCCCGACGTATAAACTGGCGGGCCTATTTTTGGCTCGCACTTGCCACATGGACTCTCCTTTTTATCATCTCATTCACATTGAACCGTTCGCTGTATCAGAAGGAAATTCTCGAGATGGCACGCATTCAGGCGCGGTCAGCCATTGAGCGCGATATTCTGTTCCGCCAGTGGAATGCAATGCGTGAGGGCTTATACGCTACAGTCACGGAACAGCAGCAGCCCAACCCATACCTCAAGGTGCCCGAACGGGATGTGACCACGGAATCTGGCGAACAACTAACCCTTCTCAATCCGTCCTACATGACACGACAGGTCCACGAACTGGGGTGGGAGATGCTCGGCCTTCGTGGGCACATGACCAGCCTCCAACCTTTGCGCCCACTGAATGCGCCTGACATTTGGGAAAAGGGTCGCCTTGAAGAACTGCATCAGGGTGTGCCCGAAGCAAGTGGTATTCAGGATTATGACGGCCACCATTTCATGCGGTTGATCAAACCGTTAACAGCGCAGAAAGAATGTCTTACCTGTCACAGTACTCAAGGCTATGCCGTCGGTGACATCATCGGCGCCCTCAGCGTTTCCGTTCCTATGCAGCCATTTTTGGACATCCAAAAGACACATTTACGTGGCATGTTGCTCTGGCATGTTTTGGTTTGGTTTTGTGGTATTATCGGCATGGGAATTGGCGCATACAGAGTACGCGACCAGATCCATAAGCGCCGAGCAGCACAGGATGCAGTCCGCCAACAGGCGCTGCACGATCCTCTTACAACATTGCCCAATAGACGGCTTTTCTTCGACAGGCTCGATCATGCATTGAAGGATGCCAAGCGCGAGCACTGGCCAGTGGCTCTGCTCTATATCGATCTGGATGGATTCAAAGACGTCAATGACACCTTTGGGCATAACACGGGTGACGTTCTGCTCACTCAGGTTGCCGAAGCTCTTGGGCACTGCATTCGTGAAGTGGACACCCTCGCCCGATTGGGTGGCGATGAATTTTGTATCATTCTCACACACATGGAAAGCGAAGAAGACGCGCCTCTTGTGGCCCAGCGCGTTGTGGATGCCTTAAGCCATGATTGGGATATCGATGGCAGTACATGCCGAATCGGCGCCAGCGTCGGTATCAGCATTGCGCCCACCGATGGCGAAACACCCTCTACCCTGCTCAAGAATGCCGATGAGGCCATGTACCGCGTCAAGAGCCAGGGCAAGGGCGGATTTTCACGGCACTAGGGAAGAGCACTGCATAATTGCCCGCTGGCGTCGTTGCTTCAAAAAATTCAAACCCTAGCGTACAGGAAGTACATCTCTGCTCTCGATATCCGTAATCCTCGGGGACTCGTCAACGGCTAGTCGGCCGTCGGCCTTGAACTTTTTTCGCGCCTACCCAGCGAACAATTCT